>CAZMZR010000046.1:0-28029 GCA_964570855.1 uncultured Pirellulales bacterium | reverse complement strand
CTTATCTGCTCAGCGGAGAAATCCGACCGGCGGGACTATTATCAACATTATTGTTGCGTTGATTTTTTTCGGACTAATCGCCTTCGCAGTTTTGTGGGTCTTCAAATCTACAGGTGATATGAGCCAGCAGTATGTCCAGGGGGTCAGTGACACTAAATTAAAGGCGGTGGACGTTAAATGTCAAATGAACCTTCGGTCTATCTACCAGAGTCTGCAGGTGTATGTTGTCAGCAACGGTAGTTTCCCCGAATCCCAGGAAGCATTGGTAGATTGGTGCGGCAGTACGCGGCTCTTCCAGTGCCCTGACCCGAACGGACAGAAATATATTTACATTCCCGGCCAGAGGCCGGATATGCCGGGACAAAATATCCTGTTGTACGAACCGCAGGCCGTTCACGATGGGCACAGTAACGTCTTGCGTCTGAGCGGGCAGATCGATGCACTAACTCCCGAAGAATTGAAAGCCGCCATAATGATGACGATGGCAAGTTTCAAGCGATAAGGCAAAACAAATTTATCACAGTTGAGCCTTTGTCATTTCGACCGGAATCCGCCATTGGCGGATGAAGTGGAGAAATCTATTCAAAACAGATTCCTCGGCTCCGCTGCGCTGCGCTCGGAATGACGAATAAGCGCATTTAATGTACACAATTGGTATAATATTACATCTATAACCAGCGAAATTTTTTTTACGTATATCGTTTAAAAACTTCACATACGTAAAGCGCGTACGCGCTTTACGTATGAGCTTATTAATTATCATCGTGAAAGTAGTTTAGGAAGTTGTTGGATGCTGTGAGTTTATTTCAATTCTTTGATGCTGATTATTCTGATCCTGACCTGTCTTCAATCGCCTCTTGTGCATTTGTAGTTGGCCAAGAGGCAATTGATTTTTGCTTGTGTCGTTTCCTAAAATTGGTTGTTATATTTTCTCTTGACAGATGAAAGTCTCTTTGTACATTGTAAGGTCATAGCAGCAGCATGGTGTGGAGTTCCTCTGAATGACGAGAAGTTCGCAGATTATAAGATCATTACAGTCTCAAAAATAGTGGAGGTTTCATAATGTGTAAAAAAGAAAATAGAGAGGAAAATGAAGCTCGAGAAATAGATCGTTACCAAAGTATTGTTGACCGAGCGTATAAAGAAATAATAGGTGTAAGGCATGTCTATATTTGGCTTGCCGGTGTTTTAGGATTAATTATTATAGCAGGAATAACAGTGATTAGTCTGATTGCATGGAATACTATTGGTGACATGCGAAGTGATCTAAGAGAAGAAATAAAAATCATAACGTCTCGTCTCGAAAGTGAAGTTGATTTAGTTGGACGGCAAGTTACTAACAGAATAGAAGAAGAATTCAATAAAGATAAAATTCACGATACAGTTCAAACAACAGCTAAAGAACGTATCGATGCAGTGGCAGACGAATTTATAGGTATGAAAATAAACGATATGGTTATGCCATTGGTAAATTCTATTAGCAAACAAATAGAAGATGCTAACAATAGGCTTACAGCACTTGAAGATAAATATAAAACAACCATCAAACTTGCTGAAAATAATTTAAGAAAACAAGAAAAAATTACAGAATATCTAATTGCATTTAGTGACGCTCAGAATGGTGATCGTAAAGCATATGACAGGCTTGCAACATGGGGAGAAGACAAAACATTTTTTCTTTCTTCACAAGCAACTGCAGCTCATGCAAAAATCAGATCTATGCACAGTTTTCCATTATTCCAAGAGCAAAGTTTAATATGGAAAGAAGGAATAGATCCAGCAGGATTTACATTCGTAGAGCTTAAGAATTTTTATAATACTATACAGATTTCAGATGCTAAAACAAAGACAACCCTGATAACATATATTTGGAAAAGGGAGGATATTCCCAAAAAAGATAGAATGGAATTTCTTATTAACATAATAAAGAATGATTCAAATCTAGAAGCTGTAGAGTTCGCAGGACGTTATTTTAATCAAGCAGCCAATCTTAAATATGATCCTCTTGCAGTAGATGAATTTGTAAAATGGTGGGAGGCAAATAAAAATAAGATTAAATAATGGAAAATTGGGTAAGTTGTTAGGATAGGGTGAAATTCAGTGTCTGGAACATTTATCACGGTGAGTGGCTTGTCATGGACATTTCTTGCCGAAAATCGGGGAATTTGGTTGTAAATCGGGCTTTTTAAGATAGAATGTATAGTCAACAATTTAATATCGTAACATTAAGTTATGGGGAGAAATTCATTTCAGATGGGAAAAAAGCCAAGTATATCAGTAGAAGGGTATATGAGGAGAAAACTACTCATAAACTCTTGAGCCGTAGGCGGACTCATCAACTCATATACTCACTAATTTGAAAAAACAAAGCCAATATTAAAATAGGCAATATGATATAAGTTCTTTGAAATAAAAAGATTATGAGAAAAACAGTGGTTTTGGGGCATTTTGCCGGGAACAAACAAAGCCAATCTATCCGAAGAATACCGCCATTAAAATGCCTGCGGCGGCGATGAATATCACGGGGCCTGATACCCTGATTATGATTTTGACCAGGGATGTCTCGAAATAGCTCGCCGAAAGTGCCAGGCAAAGATGCACGGGTGTCATAAGAAGACCGCAGACGAGGCCGGAAAAGGCAAGGGTCTCAAGTGCGATTATTGTCTGTTGGCCGGTGCCGATAAACGGGATGATGAACGGAAAGGTTATCGCTACGGTCGGCATAGTAAGGCCGGTTAGAAAGGCTACGAGAAAGGGGAGGAAAAAAATAACGAAATTCTGCGGCACATTCATCTCCGATAAAAAATTGACCACCTGGTCGATGGCCTGTCCGGCTTCGAGATTGAGCTTGAAGAGCAAAGCTCCGAGGATTAGCAGCGCGAAGTCTGGGTTAAGACCCGATTTGAAAATTGCCGGCCAGCGATTCAGGGATACCCGGTGACAGGCGAGAAAAATTGGTATCGCTATTACAAGCCCTGCAGCAGGTGGAAGGTTTGTGACGGCGTAAAATATGGCGACTAATCCGATCGGCCAGAATGCATGTCCGAAATTTATCAGGTTATGGTGTAGTTGGCCGTGAGATTGCTTTTGTTTATTTCTCGGAGGTATCCCGAACATCAGCAAAAAAAACACGCCGCTAACTATGCCTGCGAAAGAGATGGCAATATTGTGTGAAATCAGGGTCAATGCCGATATGCCGAACATGCCCTGTATCAAAGGAATCGAAGGAAATAACGGCCAGACTGTTTCCCACTGATGACGAAAGAAGAAATTTATCGCAGCCTGTCGAGACCTTTCTACGCCGATATGGTCGCCCAGGTCTCGAATCATCGGCGCCGACAGCATGATGCCGCCCGGTGTCGGCAGAAGGCCCATCATCATGGGAATTGCCGCCATGGCAAAACGCCGGCTTCTGAACAAGCCCTGAATTGCAGGCACGAGGCGCTGAGAAACTCCCGTTTCTTTCATTATTATGCCGAACACGTTTACAAGCATAACCAGTGCGGTTAGTGTGATAAAAAGGTACGCAGTCGTCTGACTCAACGGTTTGTTGTGCCACTCGTGAATATAAGTTAGCCACAGCCTGGCCGGTGTCACCTGAAGGAGTACTGCCAATGCCACGGCGGAAAGCAGCATCGCTCGTCCGAGCTTGACCTTCAGGTGAAGCAGGACGACCAGCAGAATAAGCGCCAGTGCCATTGATATCAGTGCATACATTTTTCTGTTTTTATATTCTCCTGGATGTCTCGATTTTAAAAGCTTATAAAATATCTAAAGTCTGGAGTGTCTAAAGTTTGGAGTGCCTAAAGTGCCTAAAATAGCAAACAATAACTTTAGTTCACTTTAGACACTTTAGTCACTTGGATTAACCTGGTTTTCTTTTAATAATTTCAGTAATTTTTCTGTTTGCATTTGGTCTTGTCAGAAGATTTAATAATTCTTTGGTTTTTGTGAACATCATTTGAAACCGCTGTCTTGTTGTTAAAGAGGCGAGGTAATTCAGTTCGAATTCGATTTCCCTGTCCTCATCATGCCTGTCTAATTTTAGAATTACCATATAGTCCCTTTTATCCAACATCTGGTTCGACTTGAATTAGTTATAAAGATATTTTAACCGATTCAATTGATAGTTCAAAAAAAAAGTAGAAGATTGTTGATAAAGAAATTTACTATTAACACGCATTACCTCTTAGGTGTCAATCTTTTCATAAGCTCAAATCAATCGGTTTCTATGGATTAAAAGTCATAAAGATTGATGGGAGACGAATCAGTTTTTTGTCTTATTTGTTTAATTTTTCCGCCTCCAGGTTTGCGACAACTACTGCACCGCAGGTATCTCCCCATACGTTGACCGCCGTTCGGAGCATATCCAGCAATCTGTCCACGGCAAGAATCATTGCAATGCCCTCCAGCGGGAGATTAACCGCTTTGAGCACAATCACCATAGTAATAAGGCCGGCCCCCGGAATCGCAGCGGCGCCGATTGATGCAAGTGTTGCCGTGAGCATGATAACTAATTGCTGCCAGAGACCCAGCTCAATCCCATACGCCTGAGCTATAAACATTGCGGCTACCGCTTCATATAGGGCAGTACCATCCATATTTATCGTAGCGCCCAGCGGCAGTACAAAGCTCGTTATCTTGTTCGATACGCCGGTATTTTCCTGCAGGCAATCCATTGTAATCGGCAGCGTAGCGGCACTGCTGGCCGTACTGAAGGCCGTTGCCAGCGCGCTGAATACGTCTTTGAAAAGCTTCACGGGTGAATATTTGCCAAGAATCAATAACAACATCGGCAGAATTACAAAGGCGTGGATAATCAGGCCCAGAGTCACCGTCGCCATGTATAAAAACAGCGACCTTAAGACAGACAGCCCCATTGTGCCGATTGTATAAGCCATCAAGGCGAAAATTCCGAGAGGCGCCAACCGCATAATCCAGCCGGTTATTTTCATCATAACGGCATTGAAGGCATCGAATAAAATTGCCATCGGTTTGCCCTTTTCCCCGATGCTGCTGATGGCAATACCGAGCAGAATAGAGAAAAATATAATCGACATCACTCTGTCTTTTGCCATAGCATCGAACAGATTTTCCGGAAGGATGTCTGTGATAATCGATACGATCGAAGGCGTTTCTCTGCCTGATAAATCTGTTGCCGTCTCCGATGCTATATTTACACCTACTCCGGGATTTATCAGATTAACCAGTATAAGTCCGATGCTCACTGCCAGGGTAGTCGTAGCCATGTAGTAGATGAATGTTTTCAGGCCTATCCTGCCAAGTTTTCTCATGTCACCGAGGCTGACAATACCGGCCACCATTGATGCCAGAATCAAGGGAATGATAATCACTTTGAGCAGGCGAATGAAAATATCACCCACGATTTTTATGTGGACGGCTTTTTCCCCAAGCACGATTCCCGCCGCAAGCCCAAGAACAATAGCGATGAAAATCTGTGTGTGAATCTTCAGTTTCAAATCCGACTCCACTATTGCAACTGTTTTTTCATTTCCCGGGCTTTCTGAACGAGCTCCTCCCGGCTGATCTGTTGCTTAGGGGACAACTCGAACGTCCATTCGTATGAATCGATAATTCTTTTTGGATTGACTGTCTGGGCGAAGAAATCGAATGGAAAATGGTCATACCAGGGACCTTTTAGCTCGCGATGGGTATTGAGAGTTTCGAAATCGGGCTTGCTTATCCTGACGCAATAATCACCGTACCAGTTGAAAGAGACTGTTACGGGTGAAGTGCCGATCTCCTCGTCGTTGAGTACAACCAGCGCTCCTTCGGGTTTGGTATTGATTGTCAACCGGCGTTCGACGCAACCACCGGATATCAAACCGGCGATTAAAAGAAAAGCCGTAAAAACGGGAATATTGCGCTTACCCATAAAAATATCCTTAAATCATTTTAGCTTAATTAACCACCTTATTATAAGGATTGAGAGAAAAGATTAAAGCCCAAAGATTCTGGTTTTTCAATCGGCCGGCACACATCTGCCCCGTGCCCAGTCTCGCAGGCATTCTACACGTTCAGCCAATGTTACGGAAAGCGGCGGTGAGGCCTTAAGGACGGAGAGGATTCTTTCTGTGGTAATGCCTTTCCTGTCGGCGAACGCTTCATGCAGGGCCGAAATAACAGCCTGCTCTATTTCCGAACCGCTGTAACCTTCGGATGCTTCGGCTAACGCCCCAAGGTCGAATTTATCCGGGTCGCGCTTACGTTTCTGTAAGTGAATTGCAAATATTTCTTTCCGTACGGCTCGCTTCGGCAGGTCAACAAAGAATATCTCATCAAATCTTCCCTTGCGCAGAAGTTCGGGGGGCAGGGCTTCGATATCATTGGCCGTTGCAACGACAAAAACCGGCGACTGGCGTTCCTGCAGCCAGGTCAGCAAGCTGCCGAACATCCTTTTGGACAGGCCTCCGTCGGTACTCTGGCTGGCGGCGGAGGCAAAACCCTTTTCGATTTCGTCGATCCACAGAATCACCGGTGACATCATCTCACACTGCCGCAGCGCGTGACGAAGATTTCGCTCGGATTCGCCGATATAACTGTTGTAAAGAGTGCCCGGATCCAGTTTCAACAGAGGCTGATGCCATGCCGTTGCGATTGCCTTTGCACAAAGACTTTTACCGGCGCCCTGCACGCCGAGCATAAGCACGCCCCTGGGAGCCTGGAGGCCGAACTGTATTGCTTTGGAGCTGAATGTTTCTTTGCGTTGATTGAGCCATTTTTTTAGCCGTTTCATTCCCCCGATTTCACCCAAATCGAGAGGTGTTTCAATATATTCGAGCAGGCCGCCTTGTTGTATCATCCTGCGTTTGCCGGCAATAATTGCGTTGATATCATTATCGTCGAATCGCTGGTCGTTGGTTACGGTATCAATGATAATTCGTTCGGCCTGGCGACGGCTCAGACCGCGGAGGTTGCGGACTATCGTAGCCAGACCCTCCTGGGAGATGCCGATTTCTATGGGTGTCTTACGGTGGATGCGTTGTAGGGTTTTACGGGTTATATCTTTTAATTCCTTTTCGTCGGGAAAAGATATCTCAAATCGTCTCGTGTAAGATTTTACAACTTCGGGCAGATTGTCGTTACTGTTAATCATTACAAGTGTGCAGCCGTTCTTCTCTAAGCAATCGATAAGATCCCGCAAAGCTCGCACAACCATACCGGTTTTCAGGTGTTCGGCAAGGTCCAGAGCTACGCAGATAGAGCCTTGCCTGGCGCCGGTAAAATGCAGTAGTCCCGCGGCCGGTGTTTCGGTATCACCGATAAAAAGACTGTCGGTAAGCATACCGTCCCTGACACCTCCGGCAACGGACCATATCAACATGTTGCGTTGGAGGCCGAGCGCCACCTGACGTACGATTTCCAGGGCGTATTGTTCTTCGAAGGTGACAATTGATATGCAGCAGTTGCCGCCGTTTATTAGTTGTTCAAACCGCTCGATATCATCCATAGAACGCTGTCTCACGAATTTATGTTATACCTCTGTCAGTCTGTTAAGAAACAGGAGGGCGTTCGACCATAGCCGCTTTTTCAAATTATATTTCTTCTTATTATACCGAATAAGCCGAAAAAGTAAAAGGTAAAAGTCAACTGCCGCTAATCTGTTGTTACAATTGCTTCGATTTCTATAAGCGGGATAATATTTCAGACAGAGTTAATGCCTGAACCTGCCGAACGCAATGCTGAAAGGATAAGTTTTATATATAATAAAATTTACTATTTAATTTGAGATATTTTTTTCTGTTGTTATAATCCGCAGACCAAACTGGCATGGATATCAGGAAACTCTGAGATTTCGAATGAGAAACGGACTTCGAAGAATTAATTGCATTTTTTATTTTCTTGGGGGTCTGCTTGAAATATTAGGTCTGATTCTTTTATTCCCACTGATTATCGTCATCTCTTATTGGGGACAAATGGGCGAGGGATGGATTACCGCAACCGCTTTTATCGTTACAGCTTTAATCTCATTTTTGTTAGGAATCGTGCTGCGAAGTAAGTTTAAGCTTGAAATGCTTGATACTACCGGTTCGATGCTTATGTGCGCTCTGGGCTGGCTTTTTATCTCCGCCATAGGAGCTATACCCTTTGTGATTATAAATGGTGCGAATTACCTCGATGCATATTTTGAAGCCATGAGCGGTTTCACTACTACGGGTATAACAATTTTTTCCGGGCTGGATAATATGCCGAGAAGCATCCTCTTCTGGCGGTCGCTTACACAGTGGCTTGGTGGTATAGGAATACTTTCCTTTTTTCTGGCTGTGACCTATCAGGCCGGAGGAGCTCATCATATTTTCGGAGCCGAGAGTCACAAGATTTCGTCCGGCAGGCCGAAGCCGGGATTGTTTAATACTCTCAGGATACTCTGGGCAATATACGCAATGTTTACAATTTTAGCCGGGATTGCATTTGTCCTTGAAAAGATGCCGGTGTTCGATTCGGTCTGCCATGCCCTGTGTACTTTGTCAACCGGCGGCTTTTCGCCTCATGACAGCAGCATTGAATTCTATAGCATATCAGGGCATCCCAATTATAAATTGATTGAATATACGGTAACTTTTTTCATGATGCTCGGAGGAATCAACTTTTTGGTTCATTACCGTGTCTTGACCAGAGACTTCAAGGCCCTCTGGGACAATATTGAAATCAGGTATTGGTGGCGACTTGTCGCTGGATTCACTGCTGTTATTATAATCGATCATCTTTATAAGACCGGTGCTCTAAGCGATCTATTTACACGTGGTACGCCGGTCAAACTCGGAGAATTTGAGCGTTCATTTCGGTACGGCATATTCCAGGTGATTTCTGTCATGACTACGACCGGCTTTGGGACAAAAGATATTGGATCCGATTTTTTCGGTGCTTTGTCTAAACAGTTGTTCCTGATTATGATGGTTATCGGTGGTTGTGTTGGCTCAACAGGAGGTGGATTTAAGGTCTTGCGTATAGCTATACTGAACCGGCTGATGTTCAGGGAACTTTTCAAACTGCGAGTTTCCGGCAAGGCGTCTACCGGGCTGGTAATCGATAAGAAAATAGTGCCGGAAGACGAAGTACATCGGGTCGCCGCCTTATTTTTCACATGGATCGTACTATTACTGGTTGGTGGTGGGATTACGGCCCTGTTCTCGAATCAAGGGCCCTGGGAATCGTTCTCAGGGATGTTTTCAGCGGTGGGTAACATTGGTCCGTGCTATATTTCGGTGAAAGATATGATAACAATACATCCAGTCGTGAAATTGACTTATATTTTTGGAATGCTGGCGGGAAGGCTGGAGATTTTGCCCGTATTACTTCTGTTTTCAAGAAAGGCATGGAAATAAATATGCCGCTCGATAAATATTGAAGAATACCCATATTTGGAGGTGAAAATAAAATGTATATAGTTGTCGCCGGTGGAGGAATGGTCGGTGGTGTACTTGTTCGCAGGTTGCTGGATAATAAACATGACGTGGTATTAATTGAGCAGAATAAGAGCATCTGTGATAAGTTGTATGCGGAAAGCGGAGTTGTTGCGATCAACGGCGGCGCTACGAGCATAGAAGTTTTGAATGAATCCGGGATTCAAAAAGCCGATGTGCTTGTCGCCGCAACCGGTTCCGATGCGGATAACCTCGCCTGCGCAATATTGGCCAAGAGCTTTAATGTGCCCCGTATCATTGTCAGAATGAGACACCCCGCTTATAAAAATGCTTATCGAGTTGCCGGAGTGGACTCCATTATCCGAGTGACGGACCTGATGGTGAGCCAGATGATGATGGAAATCGAAAATCCTGAAGTCAGGCGAATAACATCCATCGGTGGCGGCAAGGCGGATATTTTCGTAGTCGTTGTTCCTGAGGGGGCAAAAGTCGCCGGCAAGAGCATTAAGGATATTGTAGAAAGTCGCCACTTCCCACCCCAATGTATTTTCATAGCAATATATAATCAGAAAACGGAAGAACTCTCTATTCCCAGGGGCAAGCAAATGATCAATGAAGGTGATGAGCTGTTTTTAGTCTCAACGGTTGAGGACATCAGAAAAGCAGTAGATATTCTGAGTGCTAAAAGTAAAAACTGACATCGGCAAATAGAGTCCCGCTGGTATTTTGGCCTTATTTTACGTGCAGACGTAGCGCAGCGAAGTAATGCCATCTCAGAGAGCAGAACTCGTATAAAATCCATATTCAAAATCGTTGACATCGGTGCTAATCGTGGTTAAGTTATTACCGAATTTAACGTTTTTGATGGTATCTACATTATGAAAATATCTCTGGATTGGTTAAACGATTATATCGAATGCGGCCTTGAAGCGGAACAGATCGCCGGGATTTTAAGCGATCAGGGCTTTCCCTGCGAAGGGATAGAGAAAATCGGTGGCGATACGGTAATCGATGTCGAAGTAACCAGTAACCGCGGTGACTGTCTGGGTTATATCGGAATCGCACGGGAGCTTTCTGTTGCAACCGGAAAGGAATTGAAAATCCCTGCGGTTGAATTAGACGAGTCGGACAAAGACATATCGGAATTGGCCGCCGTCGAAATTCTCGAACCGGACTTATGCGGCAGATATACCGCCCGAATAATCGAGGACGTCAAAGTCGGCCCGTCACCGGCCTGGCTTATCAAACGGCTCGAAGCTGTAGAGCTTCGCAGCGTCAATAACGTAGTCGATGCGACCAACTATGCGATGATGGAGACAGGGCAGCCTCCGCACGCATTTGATTATGCAAAAATAACTCAGGGTAAAATAATTGTCAGAAAAGCTGTTGCAGGTGAGCGTCTGGTCAGCATTGACGGCACGCAATGCGAGCTGACAACCGATATGTTGGTAATAGCCGATCCTAATGGCCCCGTGGCCATAGCCGGTGTCATGGGGGGGCTGGATACCGAGGTCGGGGATGAGACAACGACTATTTTGCTTGAGGATGCATATTTTGATCCTGTTACCGTCCGAACAACTTCGCGCAGACTCAGTCTTCCTTCGGAGGCCGCGTTCCGGTTCGAGAGAATCGTAGATATGGAGAATGTGGATTGGGCTTCTCAACGAACCGCACAATTAATCGTTCAGCTTGCAGGCGGCAGGGTGGCCAAAGGTGTTATTGATGCCTATCCGAAAAGACAATCACTGAAAAAGGTCGAATTAAGACTTTCATGTTTGGACAAGTTACTTGGTATCGAGGTCCCGCGCGAAAAAGCGGTTAAAATACTGTCAGCTCTGAGGTTTGAGCCGAAAGTTGACGACGGCCTGATAACCTGTACGGTGCCTTCGTGGCGTAGTGATGTATATCGTGAAGTTGATTTGATTGAGGAAGTCGCGCGGGTGCACGGCTATAGTACGATACCGACTGAGCAGAAAATCAAGATTGAAGTGGTGCCCGTCGGCCCGCGGCAAAAAATGATCGAATCGGTAGTGACATATCTTAACGGTTGCGGGTTTTATGAAACAATCAATGTGAGTTTCATTGACAATTCCGTTGCCGGGCTTTTTACGGATACGAACGCTGAGCATCTTGCCGTAAAGGATGAATCGAGAAAAAGTGCGAATCTGCTTCGCCGGACGCTTATTGGTTCCTTAATGGGAGTATTGAAGACAAACCTTAACGCAAAGAATTCGCCGTGCAGAGTGTTTGAAATAGCGGAGACTTTTGCACCGGTACCGAATCAGGACGGGGGGTTGCCGGATGAAAAGACAAAACTTGCTTTGGCTTGTGACGGCGATTTAAGGGATCTGCGGGGTGTAATAGATGGTTTGATTAAGAGCATTTCACGGGATGCACAAGTGACTTTGGTCCCTGCGGATTTGAAATGGGCTCAAAGCGGCGCACAAATCATGGTGGACTCTAAGCCAATCGGCATCGCAGGGATTGTTAATAATGCTGTTAGGAAGGAATTTGATTTTAAGGATACTGCGCCGTGTGCCGCGGAAATGGATTTTGAATATTTTATGGCTTTAGATAAAGATGGATTCGAAGTAAAGCCGATTCCGAGATTTCCTGCAATACAAAGGGACCTGTCTATTATTGTGGATGAACAAGTCCGCTGGTCGGATATTATCAGTGGAGTTAAGAACAAGGCTTCTGCGGAACTTGAGGATATTAATTTTGTCGGTATATATCGCGGCAAGGGAATACCCGCGGGCAGAAAAAGTGTCACTCTTTCGCTTCAGTTCAGGGACGATGAGGGCACGCTGACCCACGAGACCGTTGACACTTTTCAGAGTGCTATCGTAGAAGAGCTGACTAAGTCCGTCGGGGCCGTCCTTCGCGATTCATAGTATCGAACATCAAGCCTTTCACTGCAATTTATGCAAACATCATTTTTAAATACCGGCTCGAGCCGGTTGCTTTATATGTTCTTTGTTTTCTATCAAACCGACTGAAAAATGGAGGTATTATTAAAAGATAAGTAAGAAAGTATATACCCCTCTGAAAAGTTTTCTTTTTTGAACGGAAAATGATTATATAAAGCGAAATTGCTGAATGTGTATTGCATAAAGTCAAATTTATTTTGTCGGCCTGGAATTTGGCTTTAGAAAACATGGTCTGAATGCCGAAAAAACCAATAAAGATGAAGATTCAAGGCAGTATTTATTTGCCTGGAACTTTAGGTATTTTATTGACTTTTGTATATAAATTTGGTATATAAGAATTGCGGGCTAACCCCTGCGGTGTTCGTATAGATAGCATATGTTTGAAAGAACCGATACCCGTACTCAGGGAAATCAGACCTTGATGGCTCGGACAAGCCTACTTGATAGGACTTTCGGACATAAGCAACGATTGCCCACTTGGAAGTAAAGGGTCCTTTTCAAACGCTTTCTTACGACATTCGCGGAGGAGGGCCACGCAAAAGATAAAAAGGCCTGTGTTAACGGGCCTTTTTTCATGTCTTTTCACGGGTAACCACAATATCGGACATTGAAAACCTCTCTTTAACCACGCTTTTGGGCTTAAGCCGGTGAATATTTTTGTCGATTAAAACTACAAGACTAACTAACAGACTTACTATGAGGAGACTAAAAATATGGCAACTGTGCGCAGCTTCACTGTTGTGCCGGCATTACAGGATCCATTAGCTGATCTTGAGACTATCGCCAAGAATATGTATTGGTCATGGGATCCTGAATTTGTGGAATTGTTCAGGCGTATTGACAGTAATTTATGGATCATCAGCGGTCATAATCCCATCAGGCTTCTCGGCAGTATTTCACAGGAAAAACTGGATTCTCTGGCTGAAAATCAGGCTTTTATAAATCAGTTACATCGGGTCGCCGATAAACTTAAAACATATCTTAATGACTCAACCTGGTATGACAGGATTTGTCCGGGAACAGATAAACCTCTTGTCGCTTATTTCAGTGCGGAATTCGGCATACACGAATGTCTGCCTATATACGCCGGCGGTTTGGGAATTCTGGCTGGGGATCACTTGAAAAGCGCTTCCGATCTCGGAGTGCCTTTGGTGGGTGTCGGTCTGTTGTATCAGAAAGGTTATTTCCGTCAATACCTCAATATCGACGGCTGGCAGCAGGAGGTATATGTCGAGAATGATTTCTACAACATGCCGATAGAGCTTGTTCGCAAAGGCAGCGGCAGACCTTTGACGATTAGTGTCGAATATCCCGGCAGGTGTGTCTTGGCTCGAATATGGTCTGTCTCGATAGGCAGAGTGAAATTGTATCTTCTTGATACTAATTTACCTGATAATGCCCCTATAGATAGAATGATAACCAGCAGTCTTTATGGCGGAGACCGTGAGCTGAGAATTCGGCAGGAGATTATGTTGGGCATCGGCGGCTTAAAAGCGCTCTCTGTCATGGGCATTAATCCGACGGTTTGTCATATGAACGAGGGACATGCCGCTTTTATGGCGCTGGAGAGAATACGTGGGTTAAGGAGTACCAGCAATCTTTCTTTCGATGAGGCTGTTGAAGCCACGAGAGCGGGAAATGTTTTTACAATTCATACACCGGTCAAAGCCGGCCTTGACGAGTTTCGTGTGGAACTTATGGACAAATATTTCGGTGGATATTTCACGAAGCTCGGCATCAACAGGAAAAGGTTTTTAGCATTAGGCAGAATACTGTCGGATGATGACGGCGAACCGTTTAAGATGCCGGTTCTCGCATTACGGTTAAGCAGTCACGCAAACGGTGTGAGTAAATTACACGGGCAGGTTTCACGTGGAATATGGGGCAGTCTTTGGCCCGGAACGCCAATCAACGAAGTACCTATTACTTCGGTTACCAACGGCATACATATAAAAAACTGGATATCGGATGAACTCGGTTCCCTGTATGAAAGATATCTCGGACCGAACTGGGCGGAAGAAGCCATGAATGAAAAGCTTTGGGAGACAATCCACCAGATTCCCGATGAGGAGCTGTGGCAGATACACAAACGATGCAAGGAGCAATTAATTGTATTCGTCCGCAATCGGCTCAAGGCTCAAATGCAGCGCAGAGGCACATACCATACCGAGTTGAACCACGCCGAGGAGGTCCTTGACCCCGAGACACTGACGATCGGTTTTGCCAGAAGGTTTGCCGGCTACAAAAGAGGCAATCTTTTACTTAAAAATCCCGACCGGCTTATGAAACTGCTGAATGATTGTGATAAACCGCTGCAGATTATATTTGCAGGCAAGTCCCACCCGAAGGATACGGAGGGCAAAGACATTATTCGTCAGATAGTACACTTTGCAAATCAGACTAATGTCCGTCGTCGAATAGTTTTTCTTGAAAACTATGATATCGATATAGCAAGGTTTTTAGTCCGTGGTGTTGATGTCTGGCTAAATAATCCTCGCAGGCCGATGGAGGCCAGCGGCACAAGCGGCATGAAAGCGGCGGTTAACGGCGTATTGAATATGAGTACTGCCGACGGTTGGTGGTGTGAGGGTTATACACCGGATGGAGGCTGGGTCATTGGAGCAGGTGAGAACTGTGACGATATTGACTATCAGGATATAGTAGAATCTCAGGCCATTTATGATATGCTGGAAAATGAAGTTATTCCTCTTTTTTATACCCGTTCGGCGGACAACCTGCCGCGGGCATGGATACGCAGAGTTAAAAATTCCATCAAATGGATAGCTCCGAGATTTAACACGCACAGAATGGTTGCCGAGTACACACAGAGGTTTTATAATCCATCCGCTGCAAAATGGTACTCTTTGACTTCAGAGGAATGTTCTAAAGCAAAAGCTTTCTCAAACTGGAAAACCGAAATTAAAAATTCCTGGTCCGAGCTTGCCGTCTCGGATGTAACTTTGGAAGTTCAAAATGGTGACGGCATGGAACAGCTAAATTCCAAGCAACCTCAACTCAAGGTCGGCTCGCAGTTGTCTATTAAGGCATTGGTTAAACTCGGCAGTATTAAACCGAATGATGTTTCTGTTGAGATATATCATGGCCCGGTAGATAACTGGGAGAATATAAAGAACGGCTCGTCCGTGCGAATGCAGTATGAAAGACCCGCGGAACAGGAAGGTGAACATTGGTTTGTCGGCTCGATGCCTTGCAGTGAAACCGGCCAGCATGGTGTGGCGATAAGGGTCCTTCCGATGCATTCCGACCTGGTTAATCCGTATGAAATGGGTCTGATTCTGTGGGAAACGAAAGCATAGAGCTTTATCGACTTCCTTGTTCGCTGAAAAACAGGTAAACGTTGTCCGCAGAGTTTGCTTTTTCGAGTTTGGTTTTGAATTTCTCATTCATCATCACTCCGCTTATTCCAACCGGGGCCTGAATACGAGGTCCTGTTTGATTGGCTTGTGATACCAGCAGAATCATTCTAATCATCACATAACATAATATATCTTCTTATCTATTTTAATGCTGTTTTAAGAAAGCCGATTTTAGGCTTTACACCGCTGTATTGTTAAGATAAAATCATCACTCTTGTTTTTGTTGAGTTTATAAAACTTCAAACTACAGGTTTGATACATGGGAAAAATAGAGCTTTACGATACTACTCTTCGTGACGGCATGCAGGCTGAAGGCGTCAGTTTTTCGCTCGAAGACAAACTCGCCATAGCTCAGTGCCTTGACAAGCTTGGCCTTGATTATATCGAGGGTGGTTATGCTGCATCCAATCCCAAAGAGGTGCAGTTTTTTAACGAAGTTAAAAAGCTTGGATTGAAGAACTCGAAAATTGTTGCATTCGGCAACACTCGCAGAGCGAGATCGGCCGTTTCAGACGATCTCTCACTAAACTCAATCATTTCATGCAGGACCCAGGCAGCGACTTTGGTCGGCAAGGCGTGGGACATGCATGTAAGAGAAGTATTAGGTTGTTCGCTCGAAGATAATCTTACTATATGCGCCGAATCTGTCGGTTATCTGAAAAAAAACGGTCTGGAGACTATCTTCGATGCTGAGCATTTTTTCGATGGATATAAGGAAAATCCTGAATACGCGATGAAAGTACTGGTTGCGGCCGCGGAGGCCGGAGCAGATATTCTCGTGCTTTGTGAAACCAACGGCGGTTGCCTGCCCCATGAAGTGTATGAGATTACAAAAGCCGTGTGCAAACAGTTCGGGACGATAACTGTTGGAATTCACACTCACAACGATACCGATTGTGCGACTGCAAATACTCTTGCCGCTGTTCGCGCCGGAGCGCGACACGTCCAGGGTACAATTAACGGACTCGGCGAGCGTTGCGGCAATGCAAATTTATGTGTACTTATTCCCAACCTCGCATTTAAAATGGGTTTTGAGGTTTTCAACGCCGAGCAAATCTCCACTCTGAGTGAAGTATCACGCTTTATTTTCGAGATGGGTAATATGACCCCCGTAATGAATATGCCCTATGTTGGTGAAAGCGCCTTTGCACACAAGGGCGGCCTGCATGTGGATGCCCTTCGGAAAAGCAAGCGGACGTACGAACATATTTCGCCGGAGCTTGTCGGTAACGAAAGGCGTTTCCTTATTTCAGAATTGAGCGGCAGATCGACCGTGTTGGGCAAACTCGAAAAGGCGCAGATTACCGAAGACAAAGAATTGGCCGGAAAAATACTTAACCGCGTCCAGGAGCTTGAAAATCAGGGCTATCAATTCGAAGCCGCCGATGCAAGTTTTGATTTGTTGGTAAAAAAAATAATGGGTTCTTACAGGCCGTTTTTCGATCTCATTAAATATCATATTACTGTGGAAAAACGCGCAACAGGTCAGATTGTCACCGAGGCAACGGTCAAACTTAAGGTGGGAGATAAAATCGAACACGTTGTTGGTGAAGGCGATGGTCCTGTAAATGCACTGGATGCCGCCTTGCGGAAGTCACTGGATAATTTCTATCCGAGTCTTAGGGAGTTCCACTTAATTGATTACAAGGTACGTGTGGTTAATGCCGGTGCAGGGACCGCCGCTCGCGTTCGTGTAATCATTGAGTCCAGGGACAAACATTCCATCTGGGGCACGGTTGGTGTTTCAGAAAATATTATCGAAGCCTCCTGGCAGGCTCTTGTCGATTCCGTGGAATACAAACTTCAGAAAGACACACTGTAGTTTTTAGCACATCAATCTTCGTTTTAACTGTTGCAGGGCACAGGTTTTCTTTGCGGTAATGTATTTTATCACCGATCTGTTTAAATCCGGATTAAATGCTTATCTGATATTTAAGTCCGAATAAATCATCCATTTTTTGCTAATTATAGCTAAATCATTGCATACCATTAATCCTGTTAATTAATCGTATTGTATAGGACTATCTTTTTGCTTTTCTATATTTTCTATTTTATCTATTTTAACTAAAGTTTTTTTATTCTGTACTCCGATAGCTATATAACTCGTTGGTTGAATTACCCAAATTAACATTTTGGGAGAAATCAAAGCCATCTAAATAACAGATTAGATAGATGGCTGGAAGAAAGAGCTGTTTGGAGATAAGATTATGGTAGATCAAAATGTATTAGCCCGTTATTTGGAACCACTATTACGAGGAGACAGAAAAGGCTGTCGTTCAGTAGTTGAGGAAGCTCTGCAAAAAGGCATACCTGCTAATTCAGTTTATATTCATATGGTTTGGCCGATTATGGCAGAAATTGAGAAACTACTGCGTGAAGAGAAAATCACACCTGTGCAGGAACATTTGGCGACAAGGGTTAATCGAACTATCGTGGATCAGCTACAGAACAAACTTCCTCGCAGACCAAACAAGAACAAAAGGATTATTGTTTGTTGCGCGCCGGACGAATTACAGGAGCTTGGCGCTCAAATGATGACGGATTTGTTTGAGAGCGATGGCTGGGATGTGAAATTTCTGGGCGGTGGACTGAGCAATGATGATATCCTTGCCTATATAAACGAATGTTCCCCCGATATACTTTTAATCTATGGCACTGCTCCAAGGCAGGCGCCTGATGTACGGCGGTTGATTGATACCATCAAATCCGTGAACGCTTGGCCGGACATGCGAATAATGGTATCAGGCGGACTTTTCAATAGGGCTGAAGGTCTCTGGCAGGAAATGGAAGCCGATTTATATGCACAGACAGCCATTGAAGCTCTGCAGATTGCTTCGGAAGATAATCCTGTTCCATACCGTGAACAAAGGACTATCAATCGCAGGAAAAGAAGACGACGGATGGTAAGTGAAGATTTAGCTTTACCTTTACAGGTATGATTAATCGGCGGTTTTTCCGCTATTGATTTTTTCGACATCTATCTGGAACGGCAAAAGACTTCTAACAGCCGAATTGATATATCGGGCTGGAGTTTTTTTGCCGTTCCGGATTTTTTTAAGATGGTGGAAAAGATTTTGAGCTTATCAGAATCAGCGATTCATCGATTGAACGGACTTGCAGGATTTCTGATTTTAATCGATACAAAAGATATTATCGTTATATATCCACTTAAAGCTGTCATCGAAATGATGCAATTTCTTCGTCCGTTCCTTCAAACAAAACTTTCATCCTGACAATATCTTAAACGAAACTAAGCTTGGTGACATATTCATAAAATCATGCCAATAAATTAAGAAAACCGTGGCCGGGCGAGAATATTCTTTTTCGGCTTCAACAAGATAAATTACATCCTCTTTGTTGGAAATATTATGGATATTTGTTGGATATTATGCTTATTTTCGCATAACAGGATAAGTTAATGGGGGCAATACCAAATCTGCTTATACTCTTATAAGATTTATTGTAGTATTGATATTGCCTGCATGGTACAATAATTAATGACGAGAGACAGGATATTTTATTTATTGAATTAACCATTTTTTTCTGGATTTTGTGGGAAAAAAATTGAAATAAGGCCAAAAACACGGTTTTTTTTCAACTCATGCTGGAAAATAAAGTGGTTGAACCTATAAATATAGTATTTACAGGCAATTATCGGTAGCAATTTGCTGATAAAATAATAAAAAAACCGTTATATTTTGTGTTAATAGTGGCACTTAATATTAGTTTGAATATGCGTGATAACGATAGGGGCCCTGTATGGATCTGCAGTTGCATCAGATCGAATTAGTCAGGGGGGCTCAACGAGGCAATAAAGAATGCCTCGATCAATTGGCCCAGCAGGCACGGGAACGTCTTCGGACGTATGTCTTTCGACTTACTCAGCAGGAAGACCTAACACAGGAAATTGTACAGGAGAGCTTGTTAGAAATGTTTAAGGTAATAGGCAAGCTAAGAAACGCCGACCGATTCTGGCCTTGGCTTTATGGTATAGCCACCAATAAGCTGCGACGTTATTACAGAACCGAGCGGACACAACGCAGGGTGGCTCGATCCAGCGTCCAGGGGAAACTGACACTGAAAGACCGTCAGGATGGATTTGAGAATCTGGTTGGCGATGAGTTGAAACAGATTGTTTCAGGGGCGATGAAAAAACTTAGAACACGGCATAAAGCGGTTTTGATTATGCGCTGCTACGATGAAATGCCTTATTCGGAGATTGCCGAAACGATGGGCTGTAGCGAATTTAGTACGCGTATGTTGTTTATGCGTGCCAAAAAGGCGTTGCAGAAGGAGCTTTCGCGCAATGGCTTTGGCAAGGGTTCTCTTTTGGCTGCTCTGGTTTTGTTTGGGAAGTTAACCGCTCCAAGCAAAGCAGCGGCGGCACAAATCTCTATCACAGCTTCCACGGTTAACGCCGGTTTAATGGCTGGACTCGTAACTCTGGCGACTACTAAAACCGCTTTAGTCTTAACGACCGCCGGAGCGCTGACTGTCGGCACGATAGCCGTTAAATCAATTCCCTCGAAGGGTATTGAAGGGCCTCATCCCTCGATGGCCGTTACTGAGGATATCGGGCTCAGCAGCGGTGCCGGGCAGGAATACAGGTACTATTTCCCGCTCGGTCCGACGGAACCGTTAATGCTCAGGGCGAAGTCGGGTAACATAGGGGACGATTCGTACTGGCAGATTCTACAGAATCCCCGTAACAATTACTACTACCACAACAATAAAGTCTATATTAACAACTATCGTATGTGGGCCGGCGATCTGAGTGTACTAAGGCTGCCCACTGACGATCCTCAGTTAACTGATTTTATATGCCAGGTTGAAGGAAGTACAGGAATAGTTGAACCTGTAACGGCCAAAGGCAAAGGGCTTCTTGTTATTGCCGCCCGCAGCGATGTGACCAATGGTAATAAACCATGGGGCATCCGCCATTACAATGTTCTGGACGAGGACTATTTCCAGGCCGACTGGCCGGCTACAACCAAAGTTATAGATAATCGCGATAAGATGCATGAACGCGGATGGACTTACTTTAAGGTTACCGGTCAAATCAACGGTGAAAATGTAACCGGCTCCGGCAGGATACCGTTTGTTTATTTCGCAAGCCTGCAAAATAGTCCGTGGCTTAAACTGCAGGTCGGCTCACTGACAATAGTCGATAATTTTAAAGAAGCTTATACATATCGTTCACCGAATACCCCGCTTGGGATATATAAAGGTGGCTCCTTCTTCAAAGGATTGGGAAGACCCTGGATGGGAATGCATACCATTGATACGGTACGCCGTGACGCCGCCGAGCAGAGAATTCTGTTCAAGACGGAGCATACACAGGGCAGCCGGTATGCAAAAGTAGAATTGATTCGAGATGATATAAGAATCGTTTATAATATTGATTTGTATAACGATGTAATTGAGGAGGTCACTTTCTCTACCGACCAGGGTAGCAGGGGGAGTCTTAAGTTCTCATATCTTCAGTCTATCGATGATATTGGAGAAGAGTTCGTAGCTCCGAGAAAACCGAGGCGTCAGGCCTCTTCGAAGGATAGCTCGAATCTCTTGTGGCTTGTGCAACTGTTGGAGGGTTCACTCAATTAAACCAGCGAAGTTGTGAACACAAGATTTATTCCAGGAGCATGGAGGATCGTGTAAATGGAGATAAGGTGATTAGTATGATTGCTCATAATTCAGACAAGGTTTTTTTGAATGAGTGAGCATTAACGAACTCAGAAGGGTCAGCTTAGATGAAACAGCCGGGAACAAGTTTTTTTGTAATTACCGCCGCTTTTATGGCGTCTGTAATAATGTACCTGGTTCCAGGTCGGGCTGAGGCTTCGTGGGTATATACATACCAATATCAGGATGAATTCGATACCGAAGCAGCCGTAACCGATAGTTTTGTGCATTCCATTTTCTGGCCGCAGGGGGCGTTTCCTCCTTCGGAAGAAGCATATTTATATTATTATGATAATTCGGGGCAGCGGGAATTAGGCTTCGGAGATTATAACGGTGAACCGGCTCTTTTAGGCTATTGCTTCCCACTCGGTTCGCAAAAGCTTATGGGGGCTGTTCACGGGGAATTGCAAATTGATGTCCGGTTTCCTTACGGAGTCGCCGAAGGCTATTTGCAATACGAGCTATTTGATGAAAGTATCAACGACTGGTCTGATCCGGTGGAATTACAATCTGGAAGAAACACTATCTCGATCGAATCGATACGTGGTACATGTTATGTCAGATTCTGGGGAACAAAGGTCTTGATTGATAATTTAGACGTGCATTTAGAGGCATATCCCGCCTATATCGAAGTACCGGGAAATTTCAGCACCATCCAGGAAGCGATTAATGCTGCAAAAAATGGTGCCATCATAGAGGTTGCGCCGGGCATTTACAGCGGTCAAGATAACTGGGATATCGATTTTCAGGGCAAGGCGATTACTTTACGCAGTGAAGCGGGACCGCAGTCAACTATTATCGATTGTTCTACGCAGGGCCATAGAGGTTTCTATTTCCATCAGGGCGAAGGGCCGAACTCAATCTTACGTGGTTTCACAATCCGGGGAGCCGTTTTGCCGGGCTCGGATATTCCCGCCGATAATGCGAGCTGGAATTCAAGTTCAGCGCACCCGATCGGCGGGGGCATATATTGTGAATTCAGCAGTCCGAGCATTATCGATTGTATTATAAAAGATTGTTCAACAGAGCTGGGTGGGGGGGTCGGCTCTGTTGGGGGAGCACCTGTTATTATAGATTGCGTTATCGAAGAATGCAGCGCCGGAGGCCTGGGAGATGCCGAATCCGGAGGATACGGCGCAGGCTTGGCACTGATAAGAAGTTCGGACGCCACGATTATTAATAATACTTCAATCAGGGAAAACACCGGCTATTACAACAGTCGTGGCGCGGGCCTGTATTGTTGGAAGAGTTCGGCCTCGTTAATTAATTGTAATATTTCATACAATAATTCTCAGGGTAATATTGACGGAGGAGGTCTTTACTGCGGAGGCTCTTCTGCGGAGGTCATATTGGAGCGATGCATCATCTCGCACAATGAGGCGAGAACGGGCGGCGGCATTTATGCCGGTTCGGCCGACCTGAGTGTCACGAACTGCACGATTGCTAACAATGATCTGTCATCGGCATCGACGTCGATTGGCGGGGGCGTTCATTCGGAAGACAGCAATGTCGTAATAAGTAATAGTATTATCTGGTATAACGATGGCTCGGCCGTATGGCGCGATTCGGCTTCGAGTGTTTCGGTTCTTTATTCAAATGTCGAGGGAGGTTATTCCGGGCAGGATAATCTAAATGAAAATCCTTTATTCGCATCGGCAAGTTCAGGAGATTATCATCTTCGTTCGGTTCTGGGCCGCTATAATACAAACAGAGGAGATTGGGTCGAAGATTCGAGCCACAGTCCTTGTATCGATACAGGCGATCCCCAGGATTCGGTGGGTTCGGAGCCGTTCCCGAATAATAAGCGTATTAATATGGGTGCTTATGGCGGCTCAGCAGAGGCGAGCAAAAGCAGCGGCCCGCTTATTTTCCATGTTGATGGCTCTAATGGAAGTGACAATAATTCGGGCCTGAGCAGAGAAGATGCTTTTAGAACCATCCAGAGGGCGGTTAGCTGGGCTATTAATGATGATATTGTCATGGTCTGGCCGGGTGTCTATCGGGAAGAGGTGGTCTTCGAGAGCAGAAGAATAACCCTCCAGAGCGCGGACGATGCCGCCGTGGTCGAAGCTCCGGGCAATGGTATCGCGTTCTCTTTCTATGGTGCTGAAAGCTCGAATAGTGTCCTGCGCAACTTTGTCATTACTAATTGCGGCGAAGCCGCCGTCCTGTGCAGCAGCGCTTCACCCGAACTGATTAATTTGACCATAGCCGACAACAAGTTTGGTATAGCCGCCTATGAAGGAGCAAGCCCGATTATCACTAATTGTATTCTCTGGAACAATACAGATGGCGACCTTTTCGGTGACATGTTCCAGCCGCGTGCTTACTATAGTTGCCTCGGGATATTGGAATCCGGTGACACAGACCGTGGCAATATCAGTGAGGATCCCCTGTTTGCAAATTCCGCCAATGGCGATTATCATTTGCAGTCGAGATACGGCAGGTATTTGCCCGGGCAGGGCTGGGTCATAGACTCACAGACAAGTCCATGTATAAATAAAGGTGACCCCGGTATGCACCGCGGACGTGAAGCCGACGGAGGCAGGGTAAATATGGGTGCTTACGGCGGGACACCCTATGCAAGTTTGAGCGGTTCGACGTTATTATCTGATACCGAGGATGATAATCAGTCGCTTGAGATACAAACTGTGCAAACCTTCGAACAAGGCAACCGGGAATAAACGACTCAAACAGAATCTTAAAGATTTTTATTACCAAATGGAATGAAAGGATTGAGCTTGGTAGTAGATATTTTCAGATTTAATCCGATACCTTTTAGACTCAATAATTACTGTAGTGCCAATACGGGAGAATATAGTATTTTTTTTATTTATTATTGCCGGCGTTCGTAAGCCTTTTTGAATACAGGGCTTATCTTGGCAAAGGGCGTGACGGCCTAAAAATCCAGGCCAAAAACACGGCAATAATAAGGCTCTAAGGACGGCTTTGTTACGTATATAATACTAATAGTGTGAAATTACCCGTTGACGAAGTCCAATAATAAACATTTTTCCGTGTTGACATAAAATTAACAGCAGTGTATAATAAGGAAAATTTGTTCGAGGCTCTGGATTTGCGCATAATGTGCATTTTCAACTCGGTAGGAGGATAGAAAGATCTGCATCCGGCATAAACATATGCAGGTAGGGGATGGATATAAGAGGGGGTTCACCCTTGTCGAACTCATTGTAGTTATTTCCATCATATCTTTGCTGATGGCTATCGTTCTGCCTGCGCTGAGCGGCGCAAAACGTCAGGCTAAAGCGGTAGTGAGTATGAGCAACCAGAGACAGGTGTCTGCCGCTGCCAATCTTTTCGCTTCGGGCAATAATGAGAGGTACCCCGAATCGGTGGCTACGATAGGATTCGATAATAACTGGAACTGGACGGACCCCACGAGGTTAACGGGCAACAGGCGTCGCAGCCCGCAGTTGCACCGGGCCATGAGCGAATACCTGCGGAGCTATGTCGATGATGCGAGCGTTATGTATTGCCCGAACGCACCGCGAAAATACGGGTATTTACAGCAGGCATGGGACGCCGGTGACAATTGGGACAATCCCGATACGGCGTTTGCCGCAGACCCGGTCGGAGGGACATACTGTTACTATTGGAACTACAAGGGCTATCTGGAAGGACGCAGGATTTTCAGGGGGCCGCGCAGTCCGGCGAGCGGCGGAAGATACAGCAAGCTGATTATGAGTGACTATTTCGGTTATAATCATTGGCGAAGTCCCGGTTGCTACGGTAGCTGTGAGCCGTTCGATCAGGCGAATATTACTCAGGAAACATACCTGCTTTCCGCTTACTGGTCTCGCAAGAGCGAAACGTATGATGTTCCTGATATCGAGCTTCTTGCAGGTTATACCGACGGCCATGTCGAGAAATATTCGGCCGCCGAAGTTGTACCTATGCAGGTCTCTATTACCGCCGACGGCGGTACGCCGTATCCCGAAGATGTAGGCCCTGGCATATTCTTCCTACCGAGAAATGCACTCAACTAATTCAAACTGTATTGTTTTTCATGTCATCCGGAGGCTAAGCCGAAGGATAAACTTTACACTTTTAACTTTACAATTTTAGTTTTCAACTGCCTCTTGCATAATAAATTAGTCGCGATAGAATAATGTAGCGTGTCATTCCCGCGCAAGTCCGTACTGTGGAACATGACAACAAAAATGGTCAGTTTGTCTTAACGAGTTGAAAGGAGTCGTAAAATGGCGGAAGATATTATTGGAACGGTTGAGGATTTTTTTGCACACCCGGTTGTCGCAGGTATCAAGCTGACAGGCACATTGAATGTCGGCGATAAAATCCGGATCAAAGGTCACACCACGGACCTTGAGATGGTGGTTGGCTCAATGCAGATAGACAATGCAAATGTCACGCAGGCCAAAGCGGGCGATTCGATCGGCATAAAAGTCACCGATCGCTGCCGTGCCGGCGACCACGTATATAAGATTACCGAATAATCCGGCATTGTTCGTTCCTGTAAATGACGGTCTGTGTTTTGTTTTAAGTTCGACAAGATGGTATGCTTGTGAATAATCTGGCTATTTTTCCGACCGTTGACTCAGCTTAGTGAAGAAATCCCGGAATATCGGGTCCCTGTGAACGAACTTCACGATTCGCATCAGATGTCTGGATCGGTCAAAACTATAAGTATAGTTCGCGGTAAGGATCGGGCTGTGATTAAGATCGGAGGGCAGCCATTTGTCATTAACCACCCAGGCCACCGCCGTCATATCCCATAGCACCTTGGACCATCCGAAATGGTCTTGACTGTATCCCTTGAAAATTTCGAGCAGGTAATCGCCAATGTCACCCCGGCCTGCCACGTATCGCTCCATTTCCGGTACCGTCGTGGCAAAATGTGTCACCACAGGAGTACAGGGCAATTGGACGACCGGCACGCCGCAATCAAAGATAAGCCTGGAAGCATTCAGGTCCTGCTTTAAGTTAAATTCTTTCTGGTCCGGCCAATTTCTGCCATTGCCGCCCAACCATACGACAACGATATTCTGAATAATGGACGGATCAATCAGAATCGCGTTACTGACGTTGGTAATTGCCCCCACAGCCACCACATAAAGAGGATTCGAAGGACTGCTTTTCCCGGCTTTTTCAATCAAATCTAGTACCGCGGGACTCCTTTCCGGATTTTGTGGATCGACTATGTATCTGGAACTGCCTTTGAAAGCAAAATTCTCGGGGCTCCTGCCGAGCTTCTGCAGGATTCTCAGAATTTCCTCATAACTCTTTTCCATACCATCTTTCGGCCCGGCCGACCTGTTATTCGAGAAAGGAGCGGCATAAACGGCCTCCACGTTAAGCTCAGGCGAAATCAATGCGTAAACCAGAGCAAACTGGTCGTCGATTTCATTGTAGGTATCTGTGTCAAGGACCATGCGAATTGGCCTGTTCGTCGGAGGCTTTAACATTTCGATCCGCTGGGTCTCCGGGACATTAGGAAACTGTTGACCGAAAAGAAGCGGTCCAGTTATTATCATATTAAAAAGCAACATCGTCATAAATACCGTATTCATTGGTCTGCTCCTTAAAAAGTGTCAATAGAGACATCCCGGCCGTGATTGTTATAAAAAAAGATTCGACCCTGATGATTCCATGCATGGCATTGTACTTCAAATCCCCCAGATTGCAAATCCCGGAAAACTTTCTTTAATTGCCCGATCGTAACATGATATAAAGCAGATATACAATTATAAGGGCAAATGCAATCAGAAAGAGCATCTTGATGACTTTGTCAGCATATCGAGCTTCTCTTTGAGACTTTTCTTTAGATATCTTCTGCGATTTGTCGATTCCTGCATTCCGCCGTATTTGCTCTGTACCACTTCCGCAAGCCACATCAGGATCGTGATGGCAGCCGCAAATAGCACAAAAAGACATACTTTTCCCCTCGATCTATTGATACCGTTTCTGTTATCGTTAAATAGGGCCCGTCACTTGTCCGTTTTCCCTTTTTCAACAGCCCTGCTTTCTCTACTTTTTCTCTACTGGTGTTAATTTGTATAGGCTGTTAATTACTTTCTTCACATTTTTATAACAGTGTATAGCAACTGAGCTATTGCAGTACAAAAACACAAAAGTGATACACTTCGAATAGGTATGTAGACACTTGTAGAGTACATATACTTTCGCCAGCAGTAGTTTTCTTTATTAAGCTCTCCTTCTAGTATGATTCGTTCTTTAGAATCTTCTGGTAAATGCTCTTTCCGTAGATTGTTTAAATGTGAGTGCATAGCACGCGTTCTCAAGTGGGCAGAAGTCACAGTAAACACAATACCCAAGGTCACTAAACCAATCCCCAGAACAACAGGAGTCCTCAAAGTAGGCTCAATATCCCACGTTTGTCCCAAGAATGCTAAAAGCGCAATTGATCCACCACCATTTAGTATCATTAGCCCCTTGACAGCAAATTGAACTTCAACTTGGTCATATTCCATTTGGAACCTACGATTTGGATTAATAACGTCAGGTATTACTTGTTTTTCAGGTTGAGATTTCATTATATTAACTCCGCTAATTTATTTCAGGCAGCCCCCGTTTTCTGACCATTCATAAAAGTTTTACAGGTGGCTGTGGGGCTGTTGAAAAAGCTGATGTTTTTTCTTTATCTGGCTTATTGGT
>CAZMZR010000045.1:0-28088 GCA_964570855.1 uncultured Pirellulales bacterium | reverse complement strand
CTTCGGTGTGCAAGCAATTGTTATCACATTTTTCATCTTTATCTCAGAGTAAACCAGTGCTAAAATACCGTTCTGCTCTATCCGGAAGCACAGTAGCTATAATCCATTCCGGGTGTTCTCTGGCTATTTGTCTTGCAGCCCATATGTTTGCTCCGGATGAAGTTCCGCACAGAAGAGAATTATTCATTGCTATCTCACGCGTTGTAGCAATTGCATCATCATCTGTAATTTCAATTATCTCATCTATCAGGGATACATCAAGAATATCAGGTATAAATCCATCACCAATTCCCTGAATCTGATGTAAACCCGGCTCATGGCCAAGAAGAGCAGATACATTTTTAGGCTCGACTGCTACTATCGTAACATCAGGATTGTTTTTCTTAAGAAAGGAACCAACACCCTGAACCGTTCCGCCGCTTCCAACACCTGAGACAAAGGCGTCTATTTTATTTCCTGTCTGCCTCCAGAGTTCCGGTGCGGTATATTCATAGTGAGCCAGTGCATTATTAGGATTTTTAAATTGTTGTGGCATATATCCATTGAATTCCTCAACCAGCTCCTCCGCCTTTGTAACCGCACCGGGTATGCTTTCGCTGTCCGGAGTTAGAATAAGATTACCGCCGAAAGCCTTGATTATGTTTTTTCTCTCCTCGCTCATCCCTTCGGGCATTACAATATATACTTCATATCCCTTGGCAACTCCAACGAGAGTTATTCCTATTCCGGTATTGCCTGATGTCGGCTCAACGATTTTCATGCCCGGCTTGAGCTCTCCACTGCGTTCGGCCGCTTCTATCATTGTAAGGGCTACGCGGTCTTTTATGCTGCCTCCGGGATTTAAAAATTCAGCCTTGGCTACAATATTCTCGTTCCTGAGCTTAATTAAGGGAGTATTTCCTATCAGATCGATAATGTCACATGCTTTCATAATTACGGATGATTATATCAAATAAGAGGGTCCCGAGTCAAGGGGTAATTGGGTTAAACCTCCCAAAAACCACGTTTTAACAAACCTGTGGCAGCCTTGCCTAAGGTAGGGACGGAAAAATCTTTTATGTAAGTAAATAAAAAAATACTCAGAAAACAAGAAATTCCCTTGTGAGGATTAAAACATACAATTTCTAAAGATTTAACTTCAGCCAATTTGGCTAAAGAATGAAAAGCCATTGAAGTATAAGAGATAAATCCTTTTGGGTTTATTCTGTGGTAAAATTAAAGACGTCTTTGACATCCTTAATTGAAATCACGTCAAGGCTCACAGGCTACGCGGCAAGCGTGGTTCTATGTGAAGCCGTTTGTTATGCGTTCTATTGAGTACCACCTGCTTATTGATGTTATTCTTTTTTCTCTCAGTTATAAGCCAAGCGCATCTTTTCATCATTCATTGTCGATGTAATAATAGCCTGCCATTCATCGCTGTTCCATGTTCCCAGTTTTTCATGCATCTTCAGATACTTTTCCGGTATAGGATGGGTTCCGTATACGACTTCAAGGCCATACTTCGTTTTGATAAAGTCATGAAAATAGACGATATGAGGGCATGGCGGATATCCGACAATCAGGCCGGTGGCCAGATGAATAATCTCGGCTCCGTTTGCTTTCATTTCATTCACGGCATATTCGATGTTGCCCCCGGGACATCCGTCGCAACTGGTGTATCCAACAACCTCGACTTCCATATCTTTATATCTGTTGAATGCACCCTCACGGTTCTTGAGTGACCTGAAACATTTCCCCCCGCCACATCTCCGATAACGATCACAAATAATTATCCCAATCTTGTTTATTTTCTTCATTTAGTCTCCTTTATATTGAAAAGTTTAAGTTTATTAGGGAAAGTTTTCGTTTTCTGTGTAATGTTACCATCCATCAATAGTTGTCTGTCCCTGGTTTCCTAATTGGCACACCCGCAGGTAATATCATCATTCCTGCCGGTGGAAATCAAATTATCTATCGTTTATCATTTGACATTTAAAATCATCCGTCGGTACGCGTGAAGACTGGGCGAGCCATTGTCGTGTATGACCAAAATGATGTGGATGTTTTTGCCTGAGGCGTCTGACGGTACGGTAACTTTTGTGGTTGATGAGGCGCCGCCCTGGATTGAGACATTTCCATTATAAGAACTTGCCTCGTTATAGAATTGCCAGGAATATTTCAACATGTCACCGTCCGGATCACTTGAGCCGGATGCATCGAGTGTTATCTGGTCGCCCGGGTCAACCGTCATTTCCAGGATTTGCCTGGTCGTGTCGCCGTTTAAGATAGCTACCGGGAAATGGTTTACTTCGTCGTAATTGGATGTTAAAGTCCAATCCATCCGCGCTGCCTGACTGTTGTAAATATCATTTTTCCATTTACTGATTGCGGCGGCACCCTCTGAAGTGTTGGTATACAAAGCATAAGGTCTTAATTCCTGATCATGCGCATTACAGATGGCGTCCCTCTCTGCCCATTCGAAAAGTGGGACGCCGGTTCTTTTCTCGGGACCGTGACGACCACCCCAGCCTCCCTGAGTTAATTCATCTGGATCGTTCAGCCCTCTGGATGACACATGAAAAAAGGACGGTGAATCACCCTCTGTCGCCCATCTGGAAGCCGGATATAATTTCCCCAACGGGCCATGGTTTTGAACGTTTTCGGCAGTCCAACTTTTATCAGGAGCCCAACCATATACACCCTCTGAATTACGGATATAGAAAGCATCGGGAAAATTTTTTGCTATCCATGATCCACTATCACACTGACCCAGGATATCATAAACCCTTACCTTGTGTACAAACTTTTTTACCTCTTGTGGTGTGCGTGTGTTCTTCACTTTCCAATACGCCTGTGCGATTGTGTTTGCTCCTCCCCAGGCATTAAGCCAAACCGGCCGTGGATCGTCTTTTTTATCAACAACATCAATTATCAGGTTCGAACCATCGCTGTCTTTTCCTTCTCCAGTGCCGTTCATACGTGCTCTGGTCTGACCTTGCTTTACAATTGACCTGAGGTATTCCGGAGTTGGATAACCATCAGCATGAACCTTAAGATTCGGCAGTACCTGTTCATAGGCATCAATGACTGATTCGATTCTTTGTCTTCCACGGTCTAAATTGGATTCGCTCCAGGCGTGGCCGTATATAATACCTTCCAGATCAAATTCATTGGATAAAAGAATCGCATGTACCAAGGATTGCAGGTCATCGGGATCGCCACCTCCAACGTCGGTAGTAATAACAAGTCTGTGTTTTGCCGCCTGAAGTTTTATTTCAAAATTGGATGTGTTCGACGAAGTGATCGAAACTTTTTTCTCCCAATACTTTTTATCCGTAACGACAAGGGTATCTGAAAAGTCCGAAGCGGACGTGTTACTTGCGAGAGAGAATTTTCCTTCGCTATCCGTTGTGCCTGTCGTTCCTTGTTTAAGTAATTTTACCTTGGCTCCGCTTACCGGAAGTGATGTTTGTTTGTCTTTAACAACACCGCTTATATTAATGGCTTGTGCATAACTAACCGGCAGAAGAGAAAATATAATCATAAATCTTTTAAACGTAGTCATGATATTCTCCTATCGTTTGTCGTGAATGAAAAGTTCTGTAATTCATTATTTTCATCATATTCTTAACAATTATAACCAGTGACAGTTACCGTTTTCTGTGTACCGTTCCCATCCATTAAAAGATGGTAGTTTCATCTGGGTCTCCTTAGTCAATATGAAGATTAGTTTTGTGTACATATTTCTTCTATCGGTCATAGGAAACCTCTTACCTAAAAATTCTTAAGAAACCGCCATTCGTACCTGATACCTTTTATTTTCACCCTGGATTTCTACTGAAATAACAGGTTAGAGGTTTTTTCGTGCTTCGATAATCTCGTCAACATCTAATGGTTTCTCCCGAGTATGTGCAATACGGTGACATGTTGGACATAAACTCACTAATTCGTCAAGTTTCGTTTCTCTAGTTCCACCCAAACCAATGGGATTTTTATGATGACACTCAATAACATAGCGCTCATTGAGTTTTAGCTTAAATCCACATGCTTGACATGTATAACCGTCCTTAAGTTTGCGATTTTTGGCAAGTTCTACATTACGCGTACTCGATAGAATTTTGATATCTTTTTGATAACCTTCAATAGCTCGCGGATCATCGATGGCAAAACGGTCATCACTTAATCTTTTACCTTCGCTGAAAGGGCATAAATAGTTTCGTTTGTGATGTTCAAAGTGGGCAGCACTATTAACACTATTTGCGCCAGCTTTATGGGCTCTGACTGGTTCACCACAGCTAATGCAAATAAAAAAGGGTCTCTCTTTACTGCTACTCCTTAGCTCTATAGCCTCATCTATCGAAAGCTCTTCATTCTTATAAATACATTTAACTGCTGCTTTCACTACATCCTCCCTCTAAATTTATTAGGGACAATTTATTAGGTACAGTTGCCATTTTCTGTGTACTGTTACCATCCTTTAATAGGTGATTGTCCATAGTTTTTCCGGTTTAAATAATCCCAGGCCATTTTAAAAATCCGTTGTGACTTCTAGGGTAACGATGGCCGATGCATCTGGCCCCTTGCCGAACTTTAGATACGGAGTCCCATCATCAAGGCGAAGCCGCTTAGCCTCAGTAGTATCAACAGCGACAACATCGAGCAAAATGAAGTGGCGACTTTTATCTGCCAGTTTCTCATCTTCGCAATAACAAATCACCTCTGATTGCGGATCAAGTTTGCTTAGTTGTTCCTGAAGTTCTCGAACTTTCATTTACTTTTCTCCTTTTGCTAATATTTGTTTATTAGGGACAGTTTACCGTTTTCTTTGTACCGGTACCATCCATTAGTATATTGCTGTCCCTATTATTCCTAATAAGATTACTCTTTATGAAAATCAACAGAATATGTAACATTGCGATCACCATCAACTACGTACGATGATGAATCCCTTTTTACTGAATATCCTTTTTCATTTAACAACTTCGCATAAGAATCTCTCACTTGTTTTGCATTAGTATTGTTAATGCCTGATACACTAATACTGCCTCTCCTATCTCCTTTGTAAATACGTGTACTTATCTTTATGTCTTGGGTCAGGATTTCCTCGCCAAGAAGGCTCTTTAATGCATCAATAGCAGCTTTGTCATGAATATACCTTCCTCTAACATTGCCATCGTCCTCGGCAAGCCTTTTTTTATATGCCTCCATATCTCGTTTAAACTGCTCTTCCTTTGCCGCTTGTCGTTCCACTTGCTTTGCATATAATCCAGAGGCTTTCCTGATCTGTAGCCAATCTGGATGTTGGAAATCAACCGTGTATGTTATAAATTTAGTGCCATCACTTACATAAGAATCAGAGAATCGATCAACCTGCATACCCATTTCAATAAGTTGTGTTGCATACCAGTTACGAGCTTTCAAGGCGGCTTTGTTGTCAGAATGATTAGAGAAATCTGCTTTACCCCTATACTGACAAAAATATACATCGCTATCATCGATCATTGTGTGAAAATCAGACGTATCATTTACGAAGGCTTTTATTGCAGCAATAGCATCTCGACCTCTTTTATACTCCACAGTCACATTTTCCCAAGCATTCCTATGTGATACATCTAATGTGCTAGATGAACTGCCGAATAGCCAGTTTAATAGACGATTGAACATTGTTTAATTCCACGATAATTTACATATTGATTCTATTAGGGAAAATCACCGTTTTCTGTTTACCATTCCCATCCATTAATCAGTGGTTGACCCTGGTCATTCTAGTTATTCTAAATGGGTTGTTAAGCCTCGTGTTTGCACAGCTTCAGCCCTTCCAGCGCCGCCACAGCGCGCGTAGGTCCACGCCGATTCCATAGATGTTCGGTCGCAATTCAAGCACTTCATCTTCTGTTGATGACACTCGGGTGTCATCGACCTCCGTTTGTGGGCCGAGTGCATAAAGGCGGCCTTCCAACTCGAGAGCGATTGCTGATAGAATTCCCTTGAGGTGAACGCTGCTGAAACGAAAAGCGTAGACCTGGACCTTGAGATATTCCAGGATCATTTCACACATGTGAGGATCATGTATAGTAACGACATCCCGAGAAGTCGACAGCGCTTCCAATTCCTCTACGCCGTATCGAAGACGTGTTTCGTTCACAAATGACAGGTCGGATTCCACTATGAGAGGCCGCCCGTAAATATCAGCATGCTGGCCGATGATGGATCGATACTCCGGAATGACGATGTCATCGGTCATAGCAGGGTTTGACGCAAGATAACCCCCAAGTTCGAGGCGACACCAAGCTCGTAGTTCTCCAGCGTCAAGGCGATCGGTCAATCTCAATGCCTTCATCAGGCTGGTACTTAGAGGCTCACGACCGAGTCTATTCTGGAGCTTCTTTGCGCTTATGTTCATTTCTTAGTTCGTAGGCATAACATATTATTCTATTATTTCCGTATAACATCTATTGTAGCTGAAAACTAAAAGCTTACGGCTAACAGCTCTTTCGACGGCTCGAAAATCTGGGAATACATCTCGACAGGCAATATATATTTTGCCTTTAGGCTGTGCAAGAGAAATCCCTCGGCTATGATCGGGACAGGCCTGGCTTCATAGAAGGTTTCTCCACTTCATCCGCCGATGGCGGATTCCGGTCGAAATGACAAAAGCGTACTTTTTAAACGTAATTGGTATAAGATGGATTATGTAACTCCAGCAACATTAAGAACATAAGAAAAGGCTCGTACGTAAAGCGCGTACGCGCTTTACGTATGCGAAGTGTATAAAAAGATATATAAAGATAGCCACGTCCGCCTGAAAATGGTGGGGCGGAGCCGCCACCCTACGTGTATAAATCCACCACGAACTATGAACGCTGAACGCTATACGCCCCCGCAGTTTTGCTTAGCAAAACTATGCAGCGGGGGAAAAGTCATGGAGATTTGTTTGAAAAATTACGGAATTCGCCAGCGATCCGCCGGGGCGGTGGTATAATTAACACGGGATAGGGGATAGGGAGTAGTAAATCAAAAAGCAAAATGTAAAAAGCCAAATTACAACGTAAAAATCAAGATTCAACGACCTGATTCAGAATTGTTTGCATTGCGAAGCTCTAAACAATTTACAAATGTTCGAAATCCATAATGTTCAAAACTCAACGAATAATGGACCATCCCCATCCCGATAAACGGCATCAGAATGAGGCTGCCACGCTTTTGAAAAAAAAATGCAAAACAAAGCCAATTTTTGCGTAAGCTCTTTTATGACAAGTAAATAAGTAGAATATTGTGGGTTTGCAGTCAAGAAAATTCATGCCACAGGTACAAAGCCAATCCATAACGATAGAAGACAGAAGGCAGAAGTCAGAAGGCAGAATTAAGAAGACAGAAAAAAATGCAAAACAAAGCCAATTTTTGCATAAGCTCTTTTATGACAAGTAAATATGTAGGCTATTTTAAGGTTGCAGTCAAGAAAAACAAAGCCAATCCATTCGACAGGCTCAGGATACAAGACTACAATAAATTAACCGGGTCAATATCTATTGCAATTTTCACAGCCGGGCGGACTGGTGGTTCGGCCCGCAGACTTGTAAATAATCGCTGCATGGTAGCAGCCTGCGGGGCCTGAATAATAATTTGCATCCTGTGAAATCGCTGGATGCGGTTTATCGCCGCTGGCATGGGGCCGCGAATTTTCAGTTTTAATCCTTCCCGTGTAACGACCCGGTCGATTTTCTGCCGCATTTGTGCGCATGCGGCTTCGAGCTTCTCGAAGTTCATATCCCGCATAACGACAGCCGCCAGTCGCCAGTAGGGCGGCAGGTTGCAGGCCTTGCGATGTTTTAGTTCCTCTTTTATAAAGCCGTCGAAGTCCCCTTTTACTGCATACTGGATCGCCTGCTGTTCGGGCAGAAAAGTCTGAACGAAAACAGTCCCTTTTTTCGCCGAGCGTCCCGCACGTCCGGCCACCTGGGAAATTAGTTGGAAGGTCCTTTCGTTCGCCCTGAAATCGGGCAGGTACAAGCCGGTATCGGCGCTGATAATACCGACAAGAGTGACATTGGGAAAATGCAGTCCCTTGGCCAGCATCTGCGTGCCGGCCAATATGTCGATGCGGCCCTGTCCGAAGTCCCTGAGAAGCCGGTAGTAGTCTTTGCCGGCCATCGAATCGCTATCAATTCTTGAGACGCGGGCGGCCGGGAATTTTTTCGCAAGCTCCTCTTCGAGCCGTTGCGAGCCGAGCCCTATCATTGCGAAACCCTTGCCGCACAGAGGGCATTTTTCGGGGACAAGTGTTTGTGCAAGGCAATAATGGCATATCGCATAGCCGGAGTGCATGTGCGTACCGGTAATCGTGCTCATTCTGTCCCGGCGGGGGGTATTCGATCTGTGAAAGGTAAGCGTGACATCGCAGTTTCGGCAGTGCAGCGTGTGCTTGCACGAAGGGCAGAATACGAAATTGCTGTAGCCTCGCCTATTGAGAAGCAAAATGGCCTGTTCCTTTTTTTCGAGTGTCACTTTCAGCGCTTCGGCCAGAGGCTCGCTTATTAAATTGATTCCCTTTTGCGTCACCCGGCTTTGGCGCATATCGACGAGCTTCATCCGGGGCATGGGCAGAGACATTACTCTTTTCGGCAGGCGTACCATATTGAAATGTTTTTTACTTTGGCAATTGGCGAGCGTTTCGAGCGACGGCGTGGCGCTGCCTAAAATACAATGTGCGTTTGCCAGTTGCGCCCGTTTTATCGCCACGTCCCTGCCGTGATAGCGGGGGGCCGTGTCCTGTTTGTAGCTGGACTCGTGCTCTTCGTCAACAACGATAAGGCCGAGCTTCGCCAGCGGCGCGAAAACCGCCGAACGTGCGCCGATGACGACATCGGCCCGGCCGGACTTGATTTTTTGCCATTGCACGTTACGCTGGGCGGCGGTCAGGCCGGAGTGCATGACGGCTATTTTGTCGAATCTTTCGTTAAATCGCTGGACCGTCTGGGCTGTAAGTGCGATTTCAGGAAGCAGTACGATGGCGCTTCGGCCTTTTTGCAGGACCGCCTGGATGGCCCTGATATAAAGCTCGGTCTTACCGCTGTCGGTGACTCCGTACAGGAGCGTGACACCGAACCGGTCTGAATCTGTCCCGGTTTTTATGGCATCGAGTGCTTTTTCCTGGTCCTGGTTGAGGACGATTCGCCCCTGTGTTCTTATCGACATTCCTTCCGGAATAACAGGAAGGGATTTCATTACTGTTTTCTGGACGGTTTTGATAATCTGCTTTTGTGCTAATCTTTGTACCGGTTCCCTGCCGCTTTCGACCGCTTTCAGCAGAGCCTGCAGCTCCAGAGATGATTCTTTGTTAAAAGCACCTTGTTCTTTGAGGTGAGTGACGATTTGCTTTTGTTTTTTCCCTCTTAATTGTTCGATGGTCTTTTCAAAATCAGCGGTTTTAATATTCAGGTACACATTTTGTTGCGTTTTAACTCCTGCCCCGCGTTTTACCGCCGACGGCACTATCGCCGCCAGGACCTGGCCGAGCGGGCAAACGTAATAGCTACTGATCCATCGCGCCAATTCCATCAGTTCGGCATCGACCAGCGGTTCTTTGTCGATTACCCTGGTGACTTTTTTAAGCTTATAACTTTTCTTTCTTTGTCCCCTTGTGCCTTCGTCGTATTGTTCATTCTGTCGGATTTCCACGCAGAATCCGATATGGAGTTTGTTTTTCTTTCCGAAGGGGGCCTCGACTCTTTGTCCGATTTCTATCGGCCATATTTCATCCGGCAGTGCATAGTCGAATTCGGTGTCCGCCGCCGACTCGAACGCCACACGGATAATATGCCGACAGGGTGTTTCCTCCACTTCCTGCTCGAACAGATTGCTGCTTTGCATTTTGTACATGGACTGTTTGTAAAGGTTCCTAAAAAACGCCGAAGGCCATGATCGGCGCGCCGGGATAGGCAACGGACGAATCCGAATGCCCTAATACTATGCCGTTGTGCAGACAGACAACCGTGTCCTGTAATTTCCCGAATGTGTTATAAATTTTGGCCAGCGCCTGGCCCTTTTTTACAATGTCTCCCGGTTTAGCCATGAAACGAATTATTCCGCTGGCCGAACTGACCGGCTCACTTGCGAACACCAGGGATTTTCCCCTGATTGTCTCGGGCGACTCGAAGTTAAAAGGTTCGTCTTTGCTCTCGAACATTTCCAGCCAAGCCAGGATGCCGAGTATGGATTTCACGCCGTACTGTACGTTCGTCTCATTGACTACATACGATTCTCCCAGCTCAATCGTTAACGCCGGGATATTGTTTTCGAGCAGGCTGTAAGTAAAGGATTTGCGAATTACTTCCGTTTCCTGAATGACGGGGAAGCCGGATTTTTCGGCGGCCTTCTTTGCTTTGTCGTATGTCTGTTTATTTGTTTGTTCCGGCTTCGGGTCCATTATCGTATAGGGTATCGATTTCATCCAGTCGTTATGTAGATCCAGGAGCAGGGCGGGCTTTGTCTGTTTGATAGTGGTAAATATTTTGTCCGCTATTCTTTCGGCTAATGAGCCGTTTTTACCGCCGGGAAATGAACGGTTCAGGTCTTCTCTGCTGATGGTAATGTTTCTCGTACCCGCTTCGAAACCGATTGGATTCATTAAGGGAAAAGCGTAGATAGCTCCTTTTCGCAGAGGCTGCTTTTGTATCTTTTTGAAGACCTCTTGAATTGTCACTATGCCCGTGACTTCATCGCCGTGGATGCAACCGGTCAGCCAGACTACCGGGCCCGGATTGACGCTTTCGATGACCATAAAAGGCAGCCTTCGCCGGGACAAATCCGAGCCTGTCAGGATTTTCTGGAACGAATATCTTACTTTTTGCCGCTGGTCTTTATCTCTATTCGTTTTCAATGTTTCTTCCCTTCTATATCAAAGATGAAAGGTGGTCACAATTTGTGACCATCCTGTTATTGACTATTAACTCTGTACAGACCCGCCTTTCGCCGCTCCTCGGAAATGTTGCTGAGATGTGTGTCCTCGCATACCTCCAGTCCGAGCTTTGCTATCAAAGTTTTGATATAATCAAGATGCGGACACGGCGGTGCGTGGAAATTATCCTTTGTTATACATGAAGATAGTTGCACAACTATTCGATCCTTGCCGATTCCCTCATCTTTTTTTATCCGTCGGGTAAAGAGGCTGAGTTTACGATGTACCGCCCGGCCGCAACAGCCGCCGCAGGTCATATTCATTATGCGATAAGGTTTATCTTTAGAGTATGCTGCAAAACCGCCGGTACGTTCGTTGAATGCCTTCTCGCAGTAATATCCGGAGCAGCGTTCCTTGACGATATGGCACTGTACTACAACGATATAATCCTTGTCTTTAACGTCTATCATCTTCCAGCTTCCTAATCCCTGAGCTTAAACTGTTCGGTGGCGATTTCACTAATATACTCGCCGATAGCCAATGAAGCGGTCGCGGCGGGGGAGGGAGCGTTGAGGACGTGAACGGAATTTTTTCGTCTTTTTATCTTGAAGTCATCTACCGGCCTGCCGTTTCGACCAACCGCCTGTGCCCGTACGCCCGACTTGCAGGGCCTGATATCCTCGTTCTGCAGCGAAGGAACCAGCCTTTGCAAACTTCTGAGAAACAGCTTCCTTGAAAACGCCCGGACGTATTCGCCCAGGCCGTATCTCCAGTTTTTAATAAACATTTTCAATGTCCCTCGGTAAGACAGGGCGTCCCATGTGTCTTTGACGTCGAAATCGGTTTTACCGTAACCTTCGCGTTTGAACGAGAAGACGGCGTTCGGTCCGCACTCAACCATATCTTCGATAGTGCGCGTGAAGTGGACGCCCAGAAAAGGAAATTTCGGGTCCGGCACCGGGTATATCAGGGCTTTCACTTTTTCTTTCGCCGTCTCGGTCAATTCGTAATAATCGCCTCGGAAGGGGACGATTTTTACGCCCGGCTCGACGCCGTCCGCTCTGGCTATCCTGTCGGACTGGAGACCGGCACAGTTGATAATATATTTGGTGGAGAAATCGCCCTTGTTTGTAAGGACCCTGGTATAAAAATCGTGCTTGTCAAATCCGGTTACCTCGTAGCCGGTCAGGACCCGGTTGTTGTTGCCCTTTGTTTCTATCAAGGCTGCTAATTTTTCCGCGACTTTGACAAAATCGATAATCCCCGTACCGGGCACGTGAATACCGGCGATACCCTCGCAGAAAGGCTCAATTTCACGGATTTGTTCGGGAGATATTTTTTCAATCCCTTCGATTTTATTTTCCAACCCGTTATTGTATATCCTTTCGAGTTCGGCCAACTCTTTTTCTTTTGTTGCAACGATTATTTTGCCGCATATATCGTGGGGAATTCGGTGTTTTTTTGCGAAAGCGACCATCTCTTTTCGCCCTTTGGTGCAGGTTATAGTTTTATTCGAGCCGGGTTTATAGTACAGGCCGGAATGAATCACACCGGAATTATGCCCGGTCTGATGGGCGGCGAGCTTTTCTTCTTTTTCCAGTACTGCGATACGAATATCCGGGTGGCTCAGAGTAATTTTATAAGCCGAGGCCAGGCCGACAATCCCGCCGCCGATGACAACAATATCAAAATCGATGCTTTCATTCATTGTTACGAATCCAAACAAATTAGCATTTCCCGCTAAAGGCGGGCATCCAGCCCATACAATAACCCATAGCCTTAAAGCCGTCAATTGTGAAGACCTACACGCTGATACTAAGGATGTGATTGCCAGAATGTTTTCTTATAGAAGCAGGAAAGGAAATTATATGTCCGGCACGACTTCGGGATAGAAATGGCCGGTTGACGTCAGTTTGAATACGTATATAAGCCCCGGTTTGAGCTTCGAATAGACGGCACTGCCGTAGATAGCATCGATATCGTATTCGGCGAGCTTGTCCGTATCGTTTGCCAAATCCCAGATGTTCGACCAGAACATCTGTCGATGCTCAATGGGCAAAGCCTGAAGCAAGTCTTTATATCTTTGTGGTTCAGCACCCGCCTCTTCGATTGCAAATCCCTCACCCGGAGCCATCTTTTCGCCGTAAACCCGTCTCCACAGGTATAGTGCCCGTGCCTTGCCGTCCGTAACCATTTTATTGCCGAATTTTACAATTAATGCGTCGAAGTGGATGATATCGCCCTCGATGGTGTATTCTTTTTCCAGGATTCTTTTTGTTTTGTCGTCTTGTGCGGTCTCGACGAATTTTATGGTAGTCAGCAGCTTGCCGTCGTTTTTTTCCTGCTTTATTACTTTTGCATAGCCTATCTGGCTCTCGTCCGTCAGGTTGGTAATGGCCTGCTTGAGATTTTTGTTTTCGGTCAAAAGCTCGTGTATCGTCTCAATCGCCTTGTACGGCCCGCGCGAAAGGTAGGCCATCCCGCCGAAGATGATTGCTGCCACGATTAATCCGACAATACCGAATTTTTTTGTTCCGGCCGCCATATATTTTATCATCGGCACTGTTAGCCGAATCTCTGTACTTTTCACAGTCCGGCAGGATTCACACCAATAAAAAAGGGCTGCAAGCATATGCTCGCAACCCTTATGTATTCTGAGCGTTTTTTCCCTTTTTAAAGCCAACTATGGTGTTATGGCACGGTTGCATATTCGGACATCGTCAACTCATGCTGACTCACCTACATGTCCCAATTGTCGAATCCTCCGAGTCGTCACTCTGTCGTATTAGTTCACCACTACCTCAATGGAAAACGTTTTAATAGGCTCCACATCTACTTCCCATGATCTACGATAGACAAGTTGAAGATTCATTTGTCCTGTACTTACGGCCTTGAAACGAAAGATTTCCCAGCCGCCCGCACCCACCATCGGCGAGTCGCCTTCATCAGAAGACTTAAATTCCGCTTCGCCAATCTGCTCTAAGATAGAGTTCGGGTCTTCAACTACTTCCCATTGATATCCGGTGGTGGGATTTGATTCCAGCGTAACAACAAGAATCTGGCCCAGTTCAAGCGGGACCTGACTATCAGCATCAACAACATAGACCTCTTTCGGGCAATTCTCCTGCTCCCAGTAGTCCATAAATAGTTCCAGGTCTAATCTATCAACGATACCGTCGCCATCCGGCTGTGGAGCAATATCACATAGTGGGTCATCGGTACCCCAACATTCAATGAGTATTACATGGTCATCTATATCCAGGATTCCATCGCCGTTGAAGTCAGCAACCAACGGTAACGGGGCATATCCCGTTAATTCTACGGTTCCATAATCATTGGCATTCATCCAATGATCATTATATGCCGCTGCGGTTACCCATACAGAACCAAAAAAATTATCTCGCGTTTTAGGTGATTCGTTAGGATTATCATTATCACAATAGGCTAATGATAAGCCAATAATTTTGCCTTCTTGAAGTTGCACCCTGGAGCCTTCTTTATTATCATTTTCATACGTATCATCATACACGATGAGAGAAAATTCTCTGGTATACACATTTCCTGTTTTTCTTAAAGCAAACTCAGGAAAATGGTCGCTGTAATCAGGGAACGTTCTGTCACCCCAGCCTGTCCCGTCTGAGTCTAAGATGATACACTGGGTATTGACGTTATTATCCTCGGGACAGTCTGCATAAATATGATAAGAAAAAGCATTCTCAGCGTTTGTTCCCCATGATTGGCCTGTACTGCCGGTGCCGTCAAATACATGCAATCCTCCGGATTTATCCTCATCAATAAAGACTTCAAGAACATCATAATTATAGTTTTCCTGTTCAGTTGGACTCTGAATAAATCCGTCGACAATAACGTCGTCCACGATTTCCACCAGGAAATAAAGCACATTTTCTTGAGAAGACCATACTATTTTATATCGCCCGGAATAATCATTGGCATCTACAGAACCACCGTAGGGAATCCATGCCTGATCTATCGTCTGCCAACTCACATTTTGCCAGCATCCATCATCTCCAATACCATCGATGATTGGTGGAGTGGGTACATCGGGTGTTTTTACTATATCATCTTGCGATGCTAACACCACACATGTCCATAGAATTGCAGTAATTGTTGACATAATAAAAATGATCTGCTTGTGATTTGTTAACTTTTTCATCTGTTAAACCTCCAATTTATATATGAATTCAACAAATTTATTTAATAATGAAACACATATTATCAACAGTATAATAATATTAACACATATTTTCAATATATATTTATTTTCTATTGATTTTTTTAAGTGTTACATTCCTATTTGTTAAGGAGGACGTAACCCGAAATACACAAGATTCGCCGGGACAAGTTTTAATATGGGAAATTTAACATAAGCTCTTTGGAATAAAAAGATTATGACAAAAACCGGGCATTTTGCCGAGTCAAAAACAAAGCCAATTCTTAACGGTAGAAGACAGAAGTCAGAAAACAGAAGACAAATGACGGATGGCAGTCCACAGGATGCCTCACAGGAAAGACAGAATACATAGCTCAGTCCTCCGTCCTCTGTTTGTAGTACCGGGACTTATCGCAACGTCAGCCAGACGGTCATCTCGGATTGGCCGCGATTGCCCCATGCATAATAAGGGATAAGGCGGATATCAATATCTTTGGGCTGCTGATTTGTCAAAGGACGATAAAGTTGTTCGCCCCAGTCGCCTCCGGTGATAATGTGGGCCTTGCCGATTACCTCGATGATTTCGTCCATCTGCTTATCGAGCTTCTCGTCTTTGGTGAGACCATAGGCGTAAGCGGTCGCTTCGAGCCATTTGTAGAAATCGCCGTCGTGCCATTTCGGCCCGTGATGACTTCCTTCTTTCAAACCCGCCGCGATAAGAAAATTTTCGTAATCGTGACTTATCTCGGCATCTTCCAGAAGCCGCCACATATTCGGAATCATAACATTGTGGCACAACTCGAATTTCTCCGCCCAGAAACCGTCGGTCCAGTGCATATCGCCGATATCGTCGCTTCGAAGCCTGGCATATTCGCCGACCGATGTTTGTTTTGTCTGCGGCGGGATGTCTTGCGGAGCTTTCTCTTCGGCCCTGGTAATGTTGCCAACCAGGCAGGAAGTTACAACCACAAAATACAGCAGCACTTTGTTCATGGCTATTCTGATATATGAATGGTACCTTGAAATTATAAAACTCTCAGCCTGCCGGATAAAACCAGGCAATGAACAAAATCAAGGCAGGATTTCTATCGGCGAGGTCCTCAGCCAGTTGGTTGCCAACAGGCAGAGGTCGGCTGTGTTAGTTATACCGTTGCGGTCGAAATCCGCCCGGATATCGTATTCGACCTGCGGTTCGGAAGCCAGCCAGCTCATCGAGAAAATCGCGAAATCATCGAGGTCGATTCTGTTATCCAGGCTGGCGTTGCCTTCCAGAAGTGTACCCACGTCCAGGGACGTGTTTGGGTCCGAAATAGTAACGCTTTTTCTGATATTCATTAAAGTGTAATCGCTCTGGGCCGTGACATCGTATATCCCCGGAGCGATACCGGTCGCTTCGCATACGGCCGTGTTATTTTCGGTGGATCTTGCGGTCGTTAAATTGAATTCATAGACAGGAGTATCACCGAATACGTCGGCCCCCGGTGTAAAGAAATTGACGGTTAGTGGAACGGCCCAGGCTTCATCGGGACGGTCATCACCCTGGAGAGACACTACAATACGTACGATTACTTCGACCCGGCCTATGCTGACGATTGCCTGGGGGATATGCGACGAAGGTATATTCGTAGCGGCCTGAATCTCGCTCTTTTCGCCTGAGGTTAAGCCGGCATTAAAGTGACATCCTAAATCCATTGCCGTTGTCTGTATGAGTATATTACCGGCGACAAAACCCGTTTCCAGGCGGGCGTACTCGTCTGTAACATCGGAAGAATTAAGGCAAAGTATGATATAGCAGGGTGCTTGGGGCAAATCTTCTACTGCTGTTTGCAGCCTGCCTCGAGAGTCCGCAGGTCGTGAGCCGCCCCTGCCGACATAGCCGGAATCTATCTGTTCGAGTCGATGGTCTCTTGTGGAAAGGTTCGTATCGGGATTTCTGTTATGATAACGAAAGACGCCGTTTTCATTCGCTATATAAATGCTTCGAGTGAGATAATAATTGGCCCATGCCGAAGGGACGGTCAAACCTGCTCGGCCGTTACTCGATGTATGAGCAGTGCAGCCGTATCCCGCCCATAGAATCTGGGAGATTTGCTGCAGTGTCAAATTCGTTTCGCTGAAAGGCGTCCTTTGGAGGGCGGAACTGCTGACGTATCTCAAATCGGCCAGGATTTCTTCAAGGCTGTTATCACTCGTGGTTGAAGGGTCCGGCAGCCAGCCGGTTTGGCCTTCGGCTACCGAACAATGTGCCGTCAATTCGGTTGTCAGGTCTCCGGTTGACTGGACTCCGAAAATTAACCGTGCCTTCGGGTAGCCGAGTCCTTTGGGGCAGGTTGCCATCGAGGATTCCGTGCTCCTGCATAAAGAAACGGCAGCCAGTAGTGCCGGCATGAACGAAACGCCGGTATCGAAATCCCGCTCGCTTTCATAAATAAGTGCGAAGGCGCCGTCGTCCGTAACTGTGTTTGAATGGCGACTTAGTGAGTGGTTGTTTGGGTCGTACAGATATGTCCCGTCCCGGGTGGCAACGTATATGTCTCTTTGTGCCCCCGTTACGGGGGCTTTTCCCGCCGCCCACAAAACATTGCTTATCTGTTGGGTGCTGGCGGTGCCTCTTAGTGAATGTTGTGAATACCTGCTGTTCGTGCAGATTTCCGCGGAGTTTTCAGTAATTAACGGCGGGGGGAGATAATTTGCATCGATGGCCGCAGGTTGAGCTGGAGTTTCCGTTGTCGCAGCACTACCGGTTGATACATGAGAGAGTACAAGAGACGAAAATAAAACCGGGACTATTAATATTGTCTTTTTCATTCTCCTGCCTTCCTTACTTACATTCTATTAATTCGAACGAAGTAAATCAATCTAAAAACCAGCGGGCGAGATTTTAAGTTGCAGCACAGATTACTCCTTATCCATATAGGGGTACCGGTAGTTTCGCGGCGGCAGGAATGTTTCCTTGATGGTACGCGGTGAGACCCATCTTTCGAGGTTGAGCCAGCTACCGGCCTTGTCGTTCGTTCCCGATGCTCGCGAGCCGCCGAACGGCTGTTGCGAAACGACCGCACCGGTGGGTTTGTCGTTGATGTAGAAGTTGCCCGCTGCGTGACGCAGTGTATCCATGGCCTTGACAATAGCGTCGCGGTCTAAAGCGAATATCGAGCCGGTTAGCGCATACGGTGAGGTTTGATCGCACAACTCCAGTGTTTGCTCGTATTCGTTTTCCGGATAAACGTAAATGGTTAAAACCGGACCGAAGATTTCTTCGACCATAAGTTTGGATTTCGGCTCCTTGCTGACAACGACGGTCGGCTCGATGAAATATCCCCTGGACTCGTCACTTCCGCCGCCTGTGATGATATCCATGTCGGGAGAATTTTTGGCGTGACCAATATATTCGGTGATGTTATCGAATGCTTTTTTGTCGATAACCGCCGCCATGAAGATCGAAAAATCGGTCACGTCGCCCATCTTTATACTGCCGATTTCACTTAGCAGCCGTTCTTTTACTTGTGGCCAGATTGAATCCGGGATATAGGCTCGTGAGGCGGCCGAACATTTCTGTCCCTGATACTCGAACGCTCCCCGGACCAGCGCCGTCACGAGGGCTTCAGTATCGGCACTTGTATGAGCGAAGATAAAATTCTTTCCGCCGGTCTCACCGACGATGCGGGGATATGCGACATATTTGCGGATGTCCTTGCCGACTGCATGCCAGATTGTCGAGAATACATACGTGCTTCCGGTGAAGTGAATGCCGCCGAGTCTTACATCGTCCAGAGCCGGCGGGGCGACAACCGGACCCGGACCCGGCACCATATTAATAACTCCTGGCGGCATGCCGGCCTCTTCCAGAATCTTCATAATAAAGTATGCCGGCAGGACCGCCGCTGACGCCGGTTTCCAGACCACGGTGTTGCCCATCAGTGCCGGTGCGGTCGGAAGATTACCGGCGATCGAAGTGAAGTTGAACGGCGTCAATGCCAGGACAAATCCGTCCAGCGGCCGGTGCTCCATGTAGTTCAGCACGCCTTTGGTTGACATCGGCTGGTCGCCGTAAACCTCTTCCATGAAATGCGGATTGAACCGCCAGAAATCTATTAGCTCACATGCAGAATCAATCTCTGCCTGGTTCGGCGTTTTACTCATATTAAGCATCGTAGCGGCATTGAGTGTGTCACGGTATTTCCCGGCCAGCAGCTCTGCGGCCTTGAGAAGGACCACGGCTCTGGATTCCCAGGGCATCCGGCCCCATTCCTTCTTGGCTTTCACGGCGGCATCGACGGCCTTAATTGCATATTCGCCGTCGGCCTGGTGGTATTGGCCTAATACGTGTCGGTGGTCGTGGGGACATCTGATGTCCGCGAGGTTGCCGCTGCGTACTTCTTTGCCGCCGATTATCATCGGTACTTCTGTTTTACTATTGAGCATATCTTTGAGCCTGGCGGACAGGTTCGCACGTTCGGGGCTGTGCGGTGCATATTGCAGGCACGGTTCATTCACCGGCTGTGGGATGTGAAAAATACCGTTAAACATTTGTCTCTCCTTTATGGATTAATTCTACGTGTTCTTGCCGCAGCATTTTTTGTATTTTTTCCCGCTGCCGCAGGGACAGGGGTCGTTGCGGCCGACTTTGGGAGTATCGAGCTTGATTTGTTTCACTTTCACTTCGCCCTGCGGCGCCTGGGCGGCGGCCCGCTGCCGCTCGGCCATAGCGAACTGGCTGACCTCATCGTGACTTGTTGCACTGACGTTCCAGACGCTCCGGGCGCGAGCTCCAGCTTCCAGATGTACCTTGAAGATGATATCAGTGACACGGTCTTCTATGGCCGCCAGCATCTCGTCGAACATTCGATAACCTTCGCGCTTGAATTCGGTCTTGGGATCTTTCTCCGCCCATGAACGCATCCAGATACCGCTCTTGAGATGGTCCATCGAATAGAGATGGTCCTTCCATGTGCTGTCGTAAACCTGAATTAGGACATATCTTTCAAGGTCGCTTAGTTCCGACCGCATGAATTCTTTTGCCGGTGCTAAAAGTTTGTTTTTGATTTCGGGACCGTCGCCTGAAAGGTCGTTTTCGCTCAGGGATGCGTTGAATCTTTCGTTGGCCCAGCTCACTAATTCGGGAATGCTTAAACCGGCGATTTTGTCGGATAGTTCCTGCTCCAGTTTGCCGTCGTTGAAGCTTTTGCTTAGTTCGAGAAGCTGTTTTTGTAATGTTCGAGGTTTGGTATTTTGGATTTCTTCTGTGGTCAGGCCGGCGTTGTATTTTTTATTGGCCCAGTTAACCAGCGTTTCGTATGCATACACATTCGGGCCCTGTGGGCCATATACCATATTCAGCGCAAATTCGACGGGGTACTCGATTTCCCGTTGTTTATATTTCGTCGCAGCTTTTTCTCCGACGTGCCTGTGGACTTCCGAAGCTTTCATATCCGCCAGTTCTGCGGTATCGAGTTTAATATTGAATTTGGCCCGTGCCCATTCGGTGAATGTACGTATTGAGAAATCATCCCTGAGAAATTCCTTAAGCTGTGAGCAATCTTTTTTATCGATTTGTTCGGCGGCGGCGGCGGTCAACTGCTCTTCGATTTCTTCCGGTGACTGGTTCTTTATCTTACCGGGGCTCAGACTGACCTGAAAGGCACTCATCGCCCATTTGCTCAGGCCGTTGACGTCCCAGCTTCGAGGGTCACTGGAATCCTCGAGGTACTCACCCATCGAGAGCGATATATTGTTGGATGTGTTGTCCTTTGCCTGGTTTTTTATGAGCTGTTCGATTTCCTCCGCCTTGACGCCGGCGATGTCGGATATTTTCAAATCGACGCCGAAGTTGGTCCGGGCCCATTCTGCAATGCATTTCAGCGGGTAAGTTTCATCCAGTATGGTTTTGCAGTTTTGTTCAATGGCCGAATCTATCATTTCCTGGATGATGTTTTTGAGCCCTTTGCCGGATAAAATTTTTCGTCTGCGCGAGTAGAAGATTTTTCGCTGGTAATCCATTACCTCGTCGTATTCGAGCAGGCTCTTTCGCACTTCAAAGTTTTTCTCTTCGACTTTCTTCTGCGCCTTTTCGATGCCTTTGCTGATTCGCTTGTGTACGATCGGTTGTCCCTCTTCCCAGCCGATCCATGAAAGCGCCTTGACGGTCCACTCGGGGGCGAAGATTCGCATCAGGTCGTCGTCAAAGCTAAGAAAGAACTGGCTTGACCCCGGGTCACCCTGTCGGCCGCATCGGCCTCTGAGCTGATTGTCGATCCGTCGCGCTTCGTGGCGTTCGGTGCCCAATACGTGCAGGCCTCCTATCGCCGCTACACCTTCGCCCAGAACGATATCCGTTCCACGTCCGGCCATATTCGTTGCAATGGTGACGTTGCCTCGCATACCGCCGTCACGGTCCTTGTGCTGCTGGCCCGCTTTGGTGATAATTACGGCTTCTCTTGCATGCTGCTTGGCGTTTAGGACCTCGTGCTCAAGCCCGTATCTTTTCATAAGGGCCGCCGAAAGCGCCTCGCTTTTTTCTATGCTGATCGTACCTATCAACAGCGGCCTGCCCTGGGCGCTTATCTCGTGTATATGTTCCACGATGGCGTCGAATTTTTCCTTGATGGATTGATAAATAACGTCTTCGCGGTCGTCTCTGATACAAGGCTTATTTGTGGGTATGATGACGACTTCGAGTTTGTAAATATTGAGAAATTCTTCGGCTTCGGTGGCGGCGGTGCCGGTCATTCCCGCTATCTGGTCGTAGAGCTTGAAGAAATTCTGCAGGGTTATCGTGGCAAGTGTCTGGGATTCTTCTTTGATGGTGACGTTTTCCTTTGCCTCCACCGCCTGATGAAGCCCGTCCGACCATTGCCGGCCGTGCATCAATCGTCCGGTGAATTCGTCAACGATAATGACCTTGCCCTCCATGACGACGTAGTCTTTTTCCCTCTCGAAGGCCACGTGTGCCCGAAGGCTCTGCTCCAGGAGATGCGGCCATTCCATATTTGAGCCGGTAAAGAAGGAGCCGACGCCGGCTATGTCCTGGGCGGCGCCAACACCTTCGTGTGTAAGATGGACCGCCTTTCTATCGTATTCGACTTCGTAATATTGTGTGACGTTTGTCAGTTTGGCCTCGGCGGCCTCCATTTCCTCCTGGCTTTTTTCAATTGCCTTTTGTGCTTTTTCGATTCGTGTGTTGTCTTTGTCCTTTTTTGCGTCGGACAGCTCGCCCTGTGCGCCGGCCAGTGCGCGCTCGGCCGAATCGATTTGTTTTTTGTAGCGGTCGTAACTGCCTTGAAGGTCGATCAGCTTTCGTGCAACCTCCTCCGCTTTTTTATATCTGCTGACGTCGTCGAAAGCCGGGCCTGATATGATCAGCGGTGTCCGGGCTTCGTCGATCAGAATTGAATCGACTTCGTCGATTATGGCGTATTGAAGCGACCCCTGTACCATTCTATCGAGCGAGGTTTTCATATTGTCGCGAAGGTAATCGAAGCCGAATTCGTTGTTTGTCCCGTATGTTATGTCACGGGCATACTGATTTTTTCTTTCGTCACCGGCTGTATCCATATCGGCCTGAATCGCACCTACGGTCAATCCGAGGGCCTCATAGACCGGGGCCATCCATTCAGCATCGCGCTTGGCGAGATAATCGTTGACGGTGACAATATGGACCTTTCTTCCGGTCAGACAAACCAGATAGGCCGCCAGCGTCGCCACGAGGGTTTTACCCTCGCCGGTCGCCATCTCTGCTATTTTCCCCTCATAGAGGACATTACCGCCGACAAGCTGGACATCGAAATGCCGCATCTTGATATTTCGCCTTGCCACTTCACGAACAACCGCGAAGGCTTCGGGCAGGATGTCCTCGGCATCGGCCCCGGCTTTGATGGCTGCTTTGAATTCGGCGGTCTTTGCCTTGAGTGCCTCGTCGTCGAGCTTTTTAATTTGCTCTTCGAATTCGCACGCCTGCCGGGCAATAACTGAATAGGCTTTTACCAGCCTCTCATTGCGGGAGCCGAAGACCTTGACGAGTGTTTTATTTATCTTACCTAATGGCATAATACAGTTTATTATTTTACTCGGGTTAGATATTCACCTGTGCGTGTATCGATACGAATAAGCTCACCGGTTTTAATAAAAGACGGCACCTGTACGATCAGACCTGTTTCAAGTGTCGCCGGTTTGTTTTGATTTGTCGCTGTTGCACCTTTTATTTCCGGCGGCGTATCGGTAATTTCCAAATCCACCGTGTTGGGCAAAGTAACTATAACAGGTTTTCCTTCGTACATACTGACCTGAAGTTGAGAATTCGGCTTGAGATATTTCTGGCCGTCTCCGAAGGCGTCATCATCCAGCGTGATCTGGTCGTAGGTTGTCGTGTCCATCAGGATATGTTCACTGCCGGAAGAGTATAAATATTCATAAGTTCTTTTATCGAGGTATGCCTCTTCGATGTTTTCATCGGAACGCAGGCGAATATTTTGGATGGAACCATCAGCCAGAGACTTTAATTTTGTCTGATAAACCGCGCCGCCTTTGCCTAATTTTACATGTTGATAATCAACAATTGCGTACAATTTGCCGTCGATTGTGACGGTTTGACCTTTTTGCATCTGCGATGCTTTCATTTTTTCTCCAAATAACAATGAATCTTGAATTAATTAATTTCAATCCGAAACGATAAGTATGTCAAAATTGTGTCGGTATGTCAACAAAACAAGGAAACTGCTCAGGCAATGTTTTTCAGCGTCGTTTTTTTCGTTTATTTGTGTATTTTTTTCCTCGTGTTTTGGTTTTTCCTCGTGTTTTGGTTTTGCCTTTTTGCTTTGGTTCTTTAGCTAATGATTCAACGGGACTGAGATTCAGTTGCCGGGCCGGGACATTCACTGAGACGATATTGACTTTTATGGCCTGGCCCAGACGAATGGCGGCCCCTGAACGCCCGCCTATAATAGATTGGGCCTTTGCGTTATATTTCCACTGGTCGGGGCCCAAATCTCCCATCCGGATAAGACCTTCGATACCGAATTTTTTGCACTGTACGAAAACGCCGAAGCTTGTCAGGCCGGTCACGACACAGTCAAGCTCCTCGCCGATTCTCTTTGTGAGCATTTGCAGTATTAAAACCGTTTTCAATTCCCTTTCGGCGTCCTCGGCCCGCTGCTCGGTAAATGTGATATGTTTGCCAATCTCTGCCAGGTCCTGCGATGCCGCATGGTGCTTAGCTGATTCTGTACGGTTCTGTAAGTAGTATTCGAGGACACGATGGACAAGCAAGTCGGCGTATCTGCGAATCGGGCTGGTAAAGTGACAGTAATGAGTTGAAGCCAGCGCATAGTGGCCGATATGCAGAGGTGCGTATTGTGCCTTCTCAAAGCTTCTCAGGACGGCAAAATTTATCGCCAAAGAACAATCGGAACCTTCGACGGCCGCTAATAAATCCTGAATTATCCTGCGGTTCGGATTGCGAGGCAGGGTATATCCGAATGCTTTTACAAGCATGGCAAGATTTTTCATACTCAAAGCGTCCGGCTCCGGGTGAATCCGCCGCATGAAGGGGACATTGAGCTTGTCCAGAAGGGAAGCGACTGCATCGTTGGCCTCGACCATGAACATTTCAATCATTGTATGCGGGTAGCTGTCGTCTGCCGGCCGGGCATCCACAACCTGGCCTGATTTGTCCATGATTAGCTCGGTCTCCGGCAAATCCAGATGAAGCATTCCGTTTTTCGTTCTTCGCTGCTCGATTGCCCGGCTCAGTGTCTCCATGTTTTTAAGCAGCTTAATCACTTTGGGGCCGGTGTTTTTCGTATGGCCGTGAAGAATCCTGTCGGCTTGTTGATAGGTCAGGCGCTGTGTCGAACGGATGATACTGTTTGCAAAGCTGCGAGAGACGATATTGCCTTTTTGGTCGTAAGTTATATATGCACTTTTAGCGAATCGTTTTTGGTCCGGCTGGAGGCTGCAAATCCCGTTGCTGAGGATTTCCGGCAGCATCGGAATTGTTTTGGCGGGCAGGTATGTGCTGTTGCCGCGATCCTTCGCCTCGATATCCAGCGGCGAATCCGCCGTGATGAATGTACTGACATCGGCGATGTGGACGCCCAGCACCCAGTTGCCGTCGGCATCTTTTTCGAGGCTTATCGCATCGTCGAAATCTTTTGCATCGGGCGGATCGATTGTAATTATAATCTTGTTCGTGATATCCTGCCGGTTGTCTTGCTGTTCGGGATTGAATTGTGCCGCGGCCCGGCGGGCCTGCTCGATGCAATCGGTCTCGAATACGCCCGGCAGGTGGTACTGATGGATAATCGATTTTATCTCGGTATCGTATCGTCCAGCCTTGCCGAGCACCTCGATGATTACGCCGCGTGCCAGATATTTCTCCGTAGGATAGGTCAGTATTTCCACGACGACTTTGTCTTTTTCCTTAGCTTCTTTCGCAGCGACGTCATCGACGGAAATCGGCTCGAAGAAACTCGACCCGTCCGGCTGAACGAGCCAGCCTTCGGTATGTTTGTACAGGGTGCCGACGAATCTGTTTTGTGCCCGTTCGAGAATTTTGATAATTTCGCCGCTGAACTGCATTTGCCCGTCGCGTTTGCCTTTCCTTTTGACCTTTGCGACAACAATGTCACCGGTCATCGCCTCGGCGGTGGCATCCGGCGGAATAAACAAATCGCCGTGCGCGTTGGCTTCGCGGGGGATCACAAAGCCGAATCCCTTGGGATTGGCCCGGAATGTCCCGATGATTTGGCCGGACAGCGAAGGCAGGCTGATCAGATTCTTTGCGCCGATAACTACATGCCCGGCCCGGCGGAGATTCTCGAAAGCATCCTTGAAATGCGGATAATCTTCCGGGCCGACGCCTATTGCTTTGGCCAACTGGCCGAGTTTGAGCGGCTCGTAATCACTGTGCTTGAGCAGCTTGATTATTCTATTTTTAAATACTTCCGCCATATATAAAAGCTCTCCTTAGAAATATATTTTTTACCATTATAGCCGCTACGGGGTGTTTATAAAGAAGGAAAAAAGGTTTAGTATTAACAAGTGCATTTTGCCTTTTTCGCGATTTTTAATAATTTGATGATTCGCTTATCATTGATATCTTCTAATGAATATGTTTTTATGTGCCGCATTGTCTTACCTTTTCCTTCGAATAGATCTATTTCTTCTTTTGACAGGCCATTTATAGCAAATCCCATGTTGACGTGATCTTTGAGGGCGACAATATAATATTTCCCTTCGTAAAACGGCACACCTGACCACAATCTCTTTTCAATCTTTGGAAATGTTTTTATTATAATCTCGCGCAATCTCAGACACATTTCTTTCTGCGGGGATTTCTGCTTCTCGATATATTCCCCAATTTCCTTTTTCATATTAACCATTATAGCTGCAAATGATTGTTTATAAAATAGGGGAAAATTTGATAGTCCTTATTCGACTTTTGACCGGACAGTAGTGACAAAGTGAGGTTTTTTCGGGATTTTCTTGATAAGAATAGAAAAATTTGATACGTTTATTGTGATTTAGGATTGGAGGTTGTTTCTTTATAACATGGATTTGTTTGAGCATATTTCACAGTATATAAGCGACACAATTGTAACCGTTAAGAAACGGAGATAATGATGTGTTGGAATCATTGTTGAAAGTTAAATGGAATTAGGAAAGGAGAAAAAATGGGGTTGATGAGAAGGATAATGTTTATTGGGGTCGTGTGTTGTGTATTTAATGTTACGACTCAGGCAGATATGTTTGACTTTGAGGGTTACATCGACTATCACAATGAGGTTGACTACTACTATTTCAACTTGTCAACTAATTCAACCCTGGTTGAGATTTGGACTGACTCCTTTGACGGTGGTGCGAATTTTGATCCGATAACCACCCTGTGGGATGGGCTGACTGGTGATCTGATTGATGAAGACGACGACAATGATACTATCAGGCCGTTGACACAGACGTACTACGATTCTGGCATTGCAATTTCCAGTCTTTCTGCAGGCGATTACTTTTTCACCATTGCGTCATATGCCAACTTTGCGTCGGGTTTAAATATCGCCGATGGATTTGCGTTTGATGGCCAAACACCCATTGCCATTACACTTTATCAGATGTTTGATGGGCAGTACCCCTCATCCGGCTACTATCACCTGAACTTCTCAGGAGTAGACGGTGTTGTCGTACCTGTTCCCGGCGCTGTTCTGCTTGGTATGCTCGGCTTAAGCATAGCGGGAATGAAATTACGCAAATATTCATAATATATTGTAATAACTATATTTGTATATAGATACAAAAGATACAGGCGAAGCCTCTTTGACCAAAGGGGTTTCGCTTTTCGTTTATAATCAATAACGGTGTATATTTTTGTGTTTATTATTGTCCCTCCATTTCATTCGTTTCACTTCTTCGTTGGCTTCCGCTCGTTCCTGCTCAATATAAACTATTTACACCGAAAAGAAATTCACAAAACTGTCACTTCTTCAAAATCGGAAATCCGGATTGGTTTAAAGAGTAATCAGTGGAGAATACTGAACCAACGTTATATTTTCTTCAGAAATGCCTTTCGCATTAGCTCGTAGCTTTTTATTTTGAAATTTTAAGGTTTATCAGCTCCTTTATTGATTCAAGATCGGATATCTGAATTCGAGTAAGGTCAAGCGTTTGAAGATTGGACCGTTTCTCAAGCGGGCTTAAATCGATTGAAAATCTCTTCGGTAAATCATAGATACCAAGTTTTGCCGGAATCTTCATTACATTAGTATATCCATGCCTGGCTGCATAATGCAGCGGAGTTAATATAAATAATAATACCCTGATAATTTGCATTGCTCCGAAATAGAATTTTCCTTTCTCCATTTTCCTTTCTCCCCATCGCTGTTTTATAAGATATTTAAACATGATTTTTCTCGGGTTGATGTTACCGTGTTTCACTTATGCTGGTGTGATTATAAGAGCGATTGAGCAGGTAAAGCAAGGAAACCATTCTTTACCTGTTGTATAATGCAGTTGGTATCGAGTAGCGAAGGTTGGTTGGCATGCGAGATT
>CAZMZR010000044.1:0-28152 GCA_964570855.1 uncultured Pirellulales bacterium | reverse complement strand
CGTGTGAGGAACTGTGATTTTACAGTACTGTCATGAATCCATCCGTTACCGGGATAGCATACTTGGGGTTTATGCCCTAACATACTGCCCGGCTTGGATGCGCAGTAAACGATGTAAACATCCACCCATGCTTGCGTCTTACTGTTTATATAACGCCTGCTTATAAAATCATCTGCAAAGTTTTTCTCCATGTATTCTCGCGTAATCGTAGGTATAGAAAGATCCATACCTGTCCAGTTACCGATTAACACAGGAAAGGTTTTAAGGGGTATAGGTAAATTAATGACAGTCTCGGCTGTCAAAGATTCCAGGGCACGATATGATATACCGGCGGATATTAAAAGAAACACAGTCAAAATCCAAATGAGCCATACCGTCACTTGGCCTGCAGTTCGATGCTTGGAATCCAATACTTTAGGTTGTTGAACCATAAAGTTATTTCTTATTGAATATATCAAACGATATAACTCCAAAGGAGTAGCTTCATTACAGTAATCCATTCTCGATAGCTGCATGCATATGCATTTAAAATGATGAGAACTCCTCTTCCTTGAGAGCGCCAACTGCAGATATCGCTATTTATATTACTTATTCGGCTTTTTGTCAAGCTTACATTGCGTAAATAGCTAATTTGGGTAAAATAGGAGGGTATTTGCGCCTTAGTTCCGATAAACTGTTAAAAATCAGGCATATTCGGGAATATTTCATTATCTATTGCTTAATTTAAGCCCCATTGAATGTTAAGGAATAGTCCTATAAAAGTTGTCTTTAAGTTTGGAATATTACCGAAATAATTTTGATGTTAATTGGAAATTGATGAAAGTGGTTTTTCAGCTTATAATCGGCCATCGTAAATAATGAAAAGTTTTACCCTTTTTGTGTGTTGAATGAAAAAAACTATAGAAATATACACAGTCAGCCAGGTCAATTTGCTGATTAAAGCGGCTCTCGAAGAGACTTTACCCGCCAGCTTGATAATCAGTGGTGAAATACGTGACTTCAAACGCCATACAAGTGGACACTGTTACTTTTATCTAAAAGACGAAAGTGGGATACTACCCTGTGTGATATGGTCGAGCAAGTTTGCGAGCGTTAAATTTTCCCCTGAAGATGGAATGGCAGTTTTGGCTACAGGTCATATTGATGTCTATACGGTCGGTGGTAAATATCAACTTTATGTCGATAAGCTTGAGCCGGCTGGCGTTGGGGCTCTTCAATTAGCTTTCGAGCAAATGGTGAAAAAACTTCGTGATAAAGGTTTTTTCGACGAGGCTCGTAAAAAGACGTTACCTGCTTACCCGGAAAGGATAGGGATAATAACAAGCGAATCCGGAGCGGCGGTCCGTGATATAGAAGACAGCATTCACAGTCGATGGCCCTGTGTAAAATTGTATTTATACCCGGTGCCTGTTCAGGGCGAAGGGGCGGCAGAGAAAATCGCAGCGGCGTTAAGAGATATAAACAAACGCAATAAGCAATTGAAACTCGATATATTGATTGTCGGCAGGGGAGGCGGTTCGTTGGAGGACTTGTGGGCATTCAATGAGGAAGTTTTGGCCGAAGCGATTTTCGATTCAAAAATACCTGTAATAAGTGCCGTGGGTCACGAGGTTGACACTACAATAGCGGACCTGGTTGCCGATGCAAGGGCATCGACTCCTACAAAAGCAGGTGTTGTGGCGGTACCGGATATGCAGGATGTTTTGGGGCAATTGATGAATATAGAACGCAGGTTGTCGGGCCGGACCCAGGCCGGGATACAACTTGCACAGCAACATTTGGAGGTTATTTTGGCCCGTACAGTATTCAGTAATCCGCTCTTGCTTGTGCAGAATGCCGGGCAACAATTAGATGAGCTGTTCGTGGAATTGGGCTCGACCATGCGTGACCTTTTAACCCGGGCGCAGCGAAAGCTCTCCGAAAGTTATGAGCAGATCATCAAGATTGAGCCGCATCGACTTTTAGGTAAAAAAACGCTCGATTTAAGCAATTTACAGAACCGGACGAACACTGGAATTGATAGAATCTTCAGCAATCTGCGGTTGCAGCTTACCGCCTTGACCAATCGACTGGAAGGACTGAATCCGAAATCTGTCCTGCAGCGGGGATACAGCATTACAACCAACAAAGAAACCGGTGTAGTAGTTAGAAAATCGGAAGATATTCGGATCGGGGATTATTTAATCACGGAACTTGTCGGCGAAAATTTGGTTGAAAGTAAGGTCACGAAAAAGTAAAAAGGAAAAAGAATGCCCTGAACAGAATTAAAGGGTAAAACAGCAAGGTTGAAAGTTAAGAATATGGCAGAACAAAAAACAAAAAATGATTTAGAAAAACTGAGCTTCGAAGGGGCGATCAAAGAGATTACGAATATTGTCGGCAAGATAGAGCAGGGCCAAATACCCCTGCAGGACAGCCTTGAGCAGTACGAAAGAGGCATGGCACTGATTAAACACTGCAGGACGATATTACAAAAAGCCGAGAAGCGAATCGAGAAGATATCGAAGGAAGATGACGGAGTGCAGAAGACAGATAAGTGAGCAAAGAGCGATATACGATATATGAATTTGCGAGCGTGGCGGAACTGGCAGACGCGCAAGGTTTAGGTCCTTGTGTCCTTATGGACGTGGAGGTTCGACTCCTCTCGCTCGCATTGCCTGATTATTAATAACATATTCCAGGTGCCCACCTTTGTTCCATTCTTTCAATTACTTCCACCAGTAAGAATTCCAGCGAAAATTGACACGCCGTTCTAAGGTATCCTTCTATTCATATATATTAACAGGGGTATTATAATTCTTGCGTTATAGGCATTGATATGATAATATCGAGGCACCTTCGGATGTGTTGATAAAAGCTGCAGGTTCGATCTTTGATGGCCGTTAAAGCGTGCCGGGATCGGCAGGAAGAAGAGGGATTTATATGTCATCTGACGATACACAGTACTCATGTCCTTGCCATTCCCGTAAAAGAAGAGATATTCATCTGGTCGGTAAGCTGATTCGTATGAAGTGGTTTTGGCTGCTGACCGGTTTTCTGGCTTTGATCTGGTTTTTGATAAGGGTCATTCCCAAACCAAGTCGGGCGACTTACCCATGCCAGCGTGCGGCGTTCCCTTTGGCATCAAGCTTTCTTGCATATATTTTCGGCGGCAGCGTTGTTATTGCGGCATTTAGAAAAGCCGGGAAACATGGCAAGCAGGCACGATATGTCCTGGCAGGCTGTTGCATTACTGTCGGCCTGGCGGCGGCGTGGTTTACTATCGGTTTTAATTCGCGGCTGGCTTTGGCAGAGACCTTTGTCCCGACCGATCCCTGCAACAGCCCGATAGGATTTCCGAAAGGCATTTACCCCGGCAGGGTGGTTTGGGATCATAATCCCGATGCAACTAACTGGAAAACGGAATGGAACAATCGGACTGATTTTTTTTACTGGGATGATGACCACACCGACCAGGAGGTTGTAGATGCCATGATGTCTAATTGCCTCCGCTGGTTGGCGGGAGAAAGGACAGATTCGGCCGCATGGGATAGCCTGTTTCGCTATTTTAATTTGTCGCATGGAAAAGATAATATTGGTTATCAGAGCGGGCAAAAGATTGCCATTAAACCCAGCCATGTCGAGCAGAGAAAACTGGACTATGAAGTGAACAACGCAGATCTGTCGCCTCAATTGGTCGTCGGTCTGTTGAAACAACTGGTCTATGAGGCCAATGTTCCGCAGGAGTGCATAACGATATGTGATTCTTCGCGATATATTACAAATAAAACCTTCGACCGCTGTTACAGTCTTTTCCCGAACGTCCACTACCTGGTGACTAATTTTTACACGGACAGAGGTGACGACCGTTATACGGATCCTCGCCGTCCGCCGGTCGTGCCGTCGGAGGAGCCATTGATTTATTACAGCAACATCAATGATAAATCCAATCCGCCCCGTGAGATTCCCCCGGACAGATTGCCTATGCCTTTTGTGGAAGCGGACTATGTTATTAACCTGGGCGTGATGAAGGGACATAACACCGCTGGAGTGACGCTTTGTGCCAAGAACTGGTACGGCAGCTTCTGTTGCCCGCCGGGCAATGGAAGAAATAATGATGCGCACCATATGCTCTTGAACGACTACACACCCGAGTCGGGACATTACCGGGTTTTAGTCGATTTGATGGGGCACGAGCATCTGGGCGGCAAAGCCATGCTTTTTATCCTGGACGGATTGTGGGGCTTTCCCTGGCATGGTTCCAGTTCCCGGCCGACCAAATGGCAGAATACACCTTTCAATAATGATTATCCTTCGAGCATTCTTATGTCACAGGATATGGTTGCCATCGACTCGGTGGCGCTGGATTTTTTGCGAGCCGAATTTGCCGATAATATGGGGGGCTCACGAAGGGCACGCGGGGCCATCGATGATTACCTGCATGAAGCGGCTCAGGCCGACAATCCCGCCTCTGGTACTTTTTATGATCCGGAAGGCGACGGGACACTCCTCGAAAGCCTGGGAGTTCATGAGCACTGGAACAATCCTGTGGACAAACAATATTCCAGGAACCTTTATCCGGCCGAAGGGGCGGGCATTGAACTTGTCAGCTCCGAGCCCTGGATGCCATTTGCCGTAGATTTCGATAGGAACCGTATCGTTGATGCGATGGATTTTATGCGCCTGGCTAAAGGTTGGCTGGGTTCCAACGTAATTGCGGGATCGAAATATGATATTGTTTGTGACATGAATGACGACGGCAAAATCGATTTTACGGACTACGCAATTTTTGCCCGTTTTTGGTTGCAAAGCGATTAGGCACGATGTTATTCTACTAATCCGCAGTGATATAGAATTTCTGTGTGAAAGGATAATTGCTCATTAAACTGAGGGATCGGGCATGATCAGTGAATATTTTCAACTCAAAGAGAAAAAGACGACCTTTAAAATCGAATTGGTGGCGGGCCTGACGACATTTCTGACAATGGCATATATTATCGCCGTCAATCCTTCTATCCTGAGTTCAACCGGTATGGACAAGGAAGCTTTGATAGTGGTGACCTGCATAATGAGCGGCGCCGCAACTCTTATGGTGGGAATTCTGACAAACGCGCCTATAGCAATGGCGCCGGGTCTGGGGCTGAATTCGATTTTTGCATATTTGGTCGTATCGGAACAAATGGACTGGCCGACCGCCCTCGGTGTTGTCTTTATCGCCGGAATGTTTTTCCTGATTTTAACGGTGCTGGGTTTTAGAAGGATGATTGTCGAGGCGATTCCCAAGTCTCTTATCTCGGCCATAGGAGTCGGCATAGGACTATTTATTACCTTCATCGGCCTTCAGGATTTGGGCATTATAGTCAGTGACAAGAACACATTGGTTACCGCCGGCCCGGTGACGCTGACCGTTCTAATAGGCCTGCTGGGACTGTTTGTAATGGTTTATCTGGAGATAAGAAGAGTGACCGGTGCGCTTTTATGGGGTATTGTTGTTGCCACACTCGCAGCTATTGTTTTCAGGCAGATAGGACTGCCGGAACAATATATATCTTCGAGCCTCGATGTCAGCCCCGTGGCTTTCAAATTAAATATAATCGGTGCTTTGAAGTGGGGCTTTTTCGGCAGCATCTTTACCTTCATGTTTATCGATATGTTCGACAGTATAGGGACGCTTGTTGCCTGTTGTCACAAGGCCCAAATGGACGACGAGCAGGGCAGGATAAAAGGGCTGGACAGATTATTGGGAATCGATGCCGTTGCCACGATAGCGGGTGCGGTATTGGGGACGTCACCTACTACGGCCTTTGCCGAATCGGCGACGGGAATTGAGCAGGGCGGACGGACGGGATTGACCTCGATTGTTACGGGCCTTTTGTTTCTGCTTGCGCTGGTTTTCGTGCCGGTGGTAAGCATCGTACCGAAATATGTGGCGGCGCCGGCGCTGATTATGGTGGGCCTTTTTATGGCCAGGGAGGTCAAGAGGATAGATTTTGTTAATCTGGAAGAGGCCTTTCCCGCCTTTATTATCATGGTGATGATTGCATTGAGCTACAGTATAAGTACGGGGCTGGCGTTCGGATTTATATCGTTTTCGATAATAAAAGTCGTATCCGGCAAGGCACGGGAAGTCAAACCTGCGATGTGGATTATCGCTGTTTTATCTTTGCTGTTTCTCACACTCGACCGAATACCCGAACTGATGGACTATATAAAATCTCTTGTATGATTTAAAATACTTGTCCGACGAAGTTTTTGTCAGGACAGATTAACCGTTGAAATCCGGGATTAGAAATTTTCCAATATAGCTGCCGTGTGGATTGCAAGAAGCATCAGGTAATCAAGATCGCTAAGGCTATATCCCTCCTGTTCCATTGCATTATCGACATATATCACGCCGAAACAGCCGGATGGATTGATCACCGGCACTATCATAGCAGAGCGTATTTTTTCCCTTTCCGCAGGTGTTGCTACTCGAGGCAGAAGCACAAACTCGCCTTTATCTACCGCCTCTGAGATTCTTTCATTCACCTGAATTTGTTTTAGCTCGACTGCGTGACCGTCTCTGCTTTTTCCTGTATGTGAAGTCATTGCCCCCTCGGGCAGATTTCTCAAAGCGCACCATGTATGATATGCATCGAACTGCCCGGAAGCGATATCTAACAGTGCTTTGAGCATTTCATCGGGACCGTTTGCACTGCAAATGGCCTCGGTGGCCTGTATAAAATCATTTATTCGTTTGGCCGGCAATTTGATATCCGGCGAATGTGGTGCGTTCGGCTTTCTCACGATAATTTCACGAGCCGAATCCGTTCGTGAAACACCTGTTTTGCCGGTTACCGGCATGAGCGTATCATCGAGATGGAAATTTTCGCCGGTTTCAGTTTCCGTTTCGAGATCGATTTCAATAATGAAGTCGGCTATATGAAGACAATCTCCGCTCTTGATTTCGGCCTTGTGGATTTCTTTGCCGTTCAGATATGTTTTATTGGCCGAATCCATATCTTCGACCATCCATTTACCTTCCTGTGTACTGAAGATCGCAGCGTGTTGTCTCGAGACCTTAAGGTCCGGCAGAAGAATCTGGCTGTGAGCATGTCTGCCTATATAGACAGGGCCTCTGTCGAATCTGAATTCGTTAATGACACGACCATCTTGCTTTACTACCAAATGCATCCGTTGTCCTCTCCAAAATCAGAATCCAAAGCTCTCTATAAGATTATCCGAAGTCCGGCGTAATTTGTCAAACAAACAATAATTATTGATTGGAATTTACTTTGTTGGTCCATGTTGAGTTATGGCGAGAAATTCTGTTGAAAATCGGCTACGTGTTTTAATTGTTCTGCGCCGATGCCGGGTAGTTTTTACCGAGTTGTTTTCCAAGCATACTCATTATAACTTTTTGTCACTTAAATGCCCATACAGCAACATCCGGGGCGAATAATAGCGAACTTTACCCGGCAAGGCCGATAAAAAACTCGACAAAATTACGGAATCTTTATAATAAAATACAGGTTTTTTTTTCTTGATAATTTTTGCTCAATAAGGTAAACTATTGGTGATTCATGGATGGGCGGTGAGCAGGTCTCTATTCAAACATTCCGGGACATCTGCCTCACAATAGTGGTTCTGATATGTGCAGGTAGCTATTACTAATATGAAAGCGCTGGTTTTTAACAGAAACCCATTTTAAGGCATAAAAAATGGGGTTTGGTAAAATTCATTACCGACACAAAATAAGGACTTACGAACGAAATAGCGCTGTCATACTAAAACATGCACATAAGACTATGTTTTGTTAAGAATGTTCTGGCGGTGTGCAGGATTGAGGAATTTTCATTTTAAAATATATTGAAGGAAGAGGAAAACATGAATAAATCTATAGCAGTTTGTATATTGGCGTGTTTGCTTTTGGCATCAGGCAGTTTTGCAGAAACTTATGTGGTTACGGACACACGGGATTCGAATAGCTGGGGCGGTTGGTTCCTGCCTGATGGGATGGATCCCGAGACCGGCTCCCCGCCGAACTATCTTCCTTACTACCGTTGGGACGACAATGACTGGGGTTGGACGCATACACCTGTGCTTGAGAACTTACCGACAGAAATAATCTCCGCGACACTGTCGATTGAGGCGTATGATGTGGATTCGAGTGGGATTCACGAGATTTACGGTGATGGAATCTACCTGGGTACTCTGACCTCCGGTCAGAACCAGACAGAAACATCCGGTAGCGAAGGATACAAGGTAGAATGGAATACAACAAAATTGAGTCTCGATAAGGATGCTTTGTCGGAATTAATGGACGGCACAATGAATATATGGATGAATATTGACGCAGCACATCCGGAGCCTGAAGGATCGGCACGGGGAGTTACTTTAAGGAAATCTGCTCTTGCTGTTGTTTATACCGATTCTTATGATGATCCTAATGTCCCCCAGGATGACCCAAATGAGCCCTCGGGTGATTCCGATGTGCAACTGAAAACTTATACTTTCAGTCCGGTTGATGTATCTTTACCTACTATAAATGACCCTGGAGATGGAATCAGTCAGATTGGTGTAGAGCAAGCCTGGTTTGCCTTCGACCTTTCGAGCATACCTGATGAAGAACAGGTTGTATCAGCATCCTTCTCAGCATACATACGTAATTATACAGGCACTCCAACAGAAAGAACTTTATGGTACCACTCGGACGACAGTTGGATTGTTACTGATTTGCTTAATCTTAGTGATCCGGGAAATCTGCCTGCAGATGGACCTATGGTAGGTATAATTGTACATGATAATGACAATTGGTCTTTTATTACAATTGATATAGATATAATCGCACATGATTGGTCGAGCGATTTAATTGATAACTATATTACTTTTATGCTTTCAGGTCCAAAGAACGGATTTAATTCAAGTGGAGAGGTCTATCTTAATTCTGCGGAACTGGAAGTAACCACTCTTTCAGGTTCCGGCCAGGTTGTTGATAATAATGACGTGATACTTGCTCTCGGACCCGAAGAGCTTGTTCAGGCTGATGGTCTTGATATCGTCGTATCCGGTTATTCCGTACCATCATGCTTTGACTGGAATAACGATGGATTACAGGATTTGGTCATCGGGGAGGGTGGGAACTCCGGAAATGCGAAGATACTTGTGTACCTGAACATTGGAACCGAATCGCATCCTCAGTTTATGGATAGTTTTTCCTTTTATGCCAAGTCATACAATTCCGATTTGACTTGTCCGGCAAGTGGTTGTCTCGGATGTTTTCCAAGAGTTGTATATTGGGATGACGATGCAAACAAAGACGTGCTTGCAGGTCAGGCGGATGGTACAATCAAATTATTCCTGAATACCTGGACCGACAATATGCCTGTCTTCGACGATGGTACGTTCCTCACTGTTGGCAAGGCCGATTTGGAAAGTAACATCGACGTGGGAGCGCGTGCAACGCTTTCTGTTGTGGATTGGAATAATGACGGCAAAAAAGATTTGGTAGTCGGAGGTCTCGACGGGAAGATACATATTTTTATTAATGAGGGAACAGATACTGAGCCGGACTTTTTTTGTGAATCTTTAGTGCAGGAAAATGGCTCTGACCTAATTGTGCCAAGCGGGCGTTCAAGTCCCGATGTTCTGGACCTCGATTATGACGGTCGGAAAGATATTCTTACGGGTAACACGGAAGGTCAATTGCTGTTTTACAGAAATATCGGTACCGACGATGCTCCGGAATTTTCCGGATACACGCTTGTTGGATCTAATAGTGTTGCAATTGACCTTGCCGGCACACCGCGTTCCAGGCCGTTTCTCTGCTATTGGAATGAAGATGATTACCCCGATGTTCTTGTTGGAGCCGGTGACGGGAAAGTGCATCTCTATATGGGTGTTTCTATACTTGACGATATAAGCGAAAAATAGCTGGCGGTTTGAGTTGTGTCACCAGGTCGGGATTAAGTACCTTCAAGCCAGTTCTCTACGAATATTGCAAGGTCACCGAATTCAACGGAGCCGGACTGATCAATGTCCGTACCCCCGCAATAATCGATTTCATTGCAGTTGATATTTTGCCAGTGTTGTGCGAAAAATGAGAAATCCCTGAAATCAACTCCATCCGGACAGAGAAAATCCTCGGCGGGAATCTGCCATTGAAGCACGGGATAATTCATTCGGTCACAGATACTCCATGTTATCCAGAAATTCCAGCTTGTGAATGTATCTATCGTTTTCATCTGAGCGGTAGTTTTGCCGGTCCCTCCGGCACTTTCTGTTTGATCGCTTGTTTGAGTATCCCAGAAGCATCGCGATACGTTTCCCAGCAGTCTTACATATCCGGCAAATCCTCCGGTGTTCCGAATGCCTGAAACTCTTCCGGACGAATAACATTTGTAAATTGTGCCCAATTGTACGTGTCCGATTAACCCGCCGACGTATTCGTTTCCTTCGACGTCACCTCTTGCGTAACAATCGGTGACATTGGTTGTTTCATTTCCTGTCTTTCCTACCAGGCCGCCGACACTGTCGTTACCGGAAACATCAGCGTTCGAGAAGCTTTGGTTTAGCATGCCGGGGCCGATTTGTCCGACTAGGCCACCGATGTAAGTATCGCCCGAGACATGACCACTCGAACTGCAATTTAAAATTCCCATGGTATCGTAAGCGGTTCGGCCTATCAACCCCCCGATATTGTTTGCTCCCGATATGTTACAGTTTTTAACGCGACAATAGGAGATAGTTCCACTTCTAAGAAATCCAACGAGAGAACCGACGCAGTCGCCTGATGTATTGATATTGGGATCTTCCAAACGAAGATTTTTAATATGGGCATATACGCCGGAGACATATCCGAATATCCCGATGTAGTCTTTGCCTATCGAAGTATAGCTGAAGTTTTTAATTGTATTGTTGTTACCGTCAAACACTCCACTAAACGGGTGGTTATTGGAATTATCTGTATAGCTGCCGATGATATTAAAAGTTTCTCCCTTATATTCGCTTAAGTCGATATCCTTCATTAGTATAAAGTTCCTGTTCCAATCGTTGGGATTGGCGCCGATTTCGTTCATCTGCTCTGCTGTATAAATCTGATATGGATTTTCGGCGGTTCCGTCGCCTCCTCCGTAAGGCCCTGCATCGGTTAATACGGGATTACCTGCGGCGCAGGGAGTATAATCCGCGTTTATATAGACGATAAAAAGCAAAACAGGTATCAGGATAATTGTGTTTTTCACTGTTCTCCATCCTATATAAGTTGTTTAAAAAAAGGAAATCGTGCTCAAATAAAACACCCGAGTAGTTTTAGTGACCCAGGTAGTAAAAACTTCCATATTACACCTGCATTTAAGGATTACGAATACTCCGAAGGTTAACATGTATATATAACTCTTTTATACGTCTTTGTCAAGGTAATTATGCACAGATTACATTATCATCAAATGGTGTGTTGACATGGACCGTTAATGCTAATAATATAACCGTCAACTATGGCAAAAAAGAAGATAACAATAGTAGGAGCGGGTAATGTCGGAGCCACAGCCGCCCACATTGCCGCTACCAGAGAGATAGGGGATATTGTCCTGATTGATATAGTTGAGGGACTCGCAGAAGGCAAAGCTCTTGATATCGCCGAGGCGGCGCCGGTTCAGCTTTACTCTTCAAAAATCACAGGAACGCTGGACTGGGAAAAAACCACCCGTAGTGATATCGTTATCATAACGAGCGGCCTGGCTCGCAGACCCGGTATGAGCAGGGACGACCTGCTGGCAAAAAATGTTCAGATTGTCAGGGACGTCAGCGAAAAAACAGCTCAATATTCTCCGGAGAGCGTTGTAATTGTTGTCTGTAATCCACTTGATGCGATGGTTTATGCCGCTGCGCGAATTACGGGATTTAATAAAAATAAAATTGTGGGAATGGCCGGAGCGCTGGATTCGGCCCGTTTTTGCTCCTTTCTGGCATCGGAGCTTGATGTGAGTGTGGAAGATATTAAATGTGTCTTAATGGGCGGCCATGGTGATGATATGGTGCCTTTACCCAGGTTCACATCCGTTAGCGGAATTCCCGTTACAGAACTGCTCGATAAAAATAAAATCGCCGAACTGATAGAACGAACCCGCAAGGGCGGTATCGAGGTGGTGAATTTATTGGGCTACAGCGCTTATTATGCTCCCGCTGCGGGGGCGGTTAAAATGGCTGAGGCTATCCTTAAAGACAAAAAAACTGTCATTTCCTGCTGCGCTTATTGCGATAAGGAGTATGAAATCGGAGGGTACTTTGTCGGTGTGCCCGCCGTTCTCGGCAAAAGCGGTGTGGGAAAAATTATTGAACTCGATTTGAATGAGGGCGAACAAGCCCAGTTCGAACAATCACTTTCACATGTTAAACAACTCGCAACGAAGGTTGATGAATTGCTCTAAGAAAGAAAATTCTTCCGATTATCTCTGGCCTTTATATCAATAATAGTATATTTTATCGTTTTCTTGGAGTACGGTTTTATGCGGTAAGGTTATCAGTGGAATTGATAGAAATCGAACAAGCCGAAACTCAGACATAAGATAAGGAAATGAGGATATGCCTACCAATATTGAATCTTTCGTTAAAACATTAGAATCCGAAGGCGTGGATGCAGGCAAAAGAGCCGCCGAGAAGATAGAAGCCGATGCCAGAGAGCAGGCGGAGACGATTATAGCCGAGGGTAAGGCCGAAGCAGACCAGATAGTCGAACAAGCCAAAGCAGAAGCCCAGAAAGTACAAGCACGAATGAATTCGAGCCTGGAGTTGGCCGCCCGTGATGCTGTTTACATGCTTCGTGAAAAGCTCAGCCAACAATTGAAGACACTGCTTAACTGGAATGTCGAGAAGGCTCTCAACGAGGAAGAAACGCTCGCAAAAATATTACGCGATGTAATTCCTGTCTATACCAGGGCATATTCAGAAAACAAGTTGGCCACAGAAATTAACGTTCCAAAAGACCTTAAAAGCAGACTGCTGGAGAGTGTAATCAGAGAACTGGTAAATTCACTAAGGAGTAATAACGTTCAGATTGATGTAAAACACAACCTGGCCAAGGCCGGTTTCGAATACAAAATTGAAGGTTCAACCGTGGAAGTAAGTACGGAATCTGTAACGGCACTGCTGACGGAAATGATTGATCCTGAACTACAGCAGTTTCTTGAAAAGGCAGCGAATCTCGAGAATCAAACGGTATAGTGAATCAGGCGGCCTGCATATAAAAACCTAAGAACAATGAATAGATATCATCGATATGAATATTTATTAAGTTCTTTACCGGTATTAGAGCCTATCGGTAGTATTCCTCCAATGAGCAAGCGTGACTTGTTGGAGCAGGTCATATATTCAAATGGTCCTGTCATGACGGTCGAGGTTCTTCTTCTGAGCGATGATATTGCCCAGTATGAAGCGTTATTGACGGAAGAAATTGAAGCGGACCGTACCGATTTGGCCGTTCTTTCACTTGATAAGGTGGAAAACGAGTCTGCGTTGCCGAGATTCCTTTTACCTGAAGAGGCGGCAGAACAGCAGGAAAATAAGCGTTTGTCGGTGGATGAAATCTGGTCAAGGTATTTTTATCATGCTGCATCAATAGCGAAACGCACGCATAGCGGTTTTTTGAATGATTGGATTGGCTTTGAAGTAGGCCTTCGTAATGCCTTGGTCACGGCTCGTGCCCAGATTCTCGATTTGGATCCTGCTGTTTATCTGGTCGCCCCGCAATTGGCGGATGAGGATATGGATTATAGTCTCATCTTGTCGGCATGGTCCGTAGCTTCCAATCCCCTTGCTGCTCTCGAAGTTCTGGATAAGGCAAGATGGGACTGGCTTGAGCAGCACGGAAGATGGTACAGTTTTTCCGCATGTGAAATAGAAGTATATGCGGCCAAACTTATACTTCTGCATCACTGGCGTCGAATTTTATCTGATAAAGAACAACGAAGTACAACTAATGTCGCACAGGTCTGATTGGATTAACATAATATTGATTTTGATTAATAATGAGGAATTATTGTGAAAGGACGAATAAAAGCCGTCTTTGGAAATATGGTCGTTGCTCAGAGTGACGACCGGGTGGTTAAGAATGCCGTAGGTTATTGCATACGCAGTGATGGAGTCAAGCTTCTTTGCGAGATAATCCGGGTGCGCGGCGATTTAGTTGATCTTCAGATATTCGAAGAGACACGCGGCCTGCGGGTGGGAGATAAGGTAGAGTTCAAGGAGCAAATGCTCTCGGCGGCATTGGGCCCCGGCCTGTTGGGTCAGATATATGACGGGCTTCAGAATCCCTTGCCTGAACTGGCCGAAAAGGTAGGTTTTTTTCTGCAACCGGGTAATTATTTACATGCCCTTAATACCGAATGCACATGGGACTGGACTGCCAAGGTTCAGGCCGGCACGGTTGTTCAAGCAGGCGATACCCTGGGTAGTGTGCCGGAAAGTATATTCGAACACAACATTATGGTACCTTTTAGCTGGGAAGGCCAGTACACAGTCCAGTCCGTTGCCGAACCGGGTTCCTATCCTATAACTAAAGAAATCGCAAGCTTGACCGATGCTTCAGGCACTGCACATGCTGTAACTATGGAACAAACCTGGCCCGTTAAACGCCCATTGTGTGTGGCTAAGAGACGCTTGTTACCAAGCAAACCACTTGTAACAAGCGTCCGTATTATCGATTCAATGTTTCCCATTGTACAGGGCGGCACATATTGTATTCCAGGGCCTTTTGGCGCCGGCAAGACCGTATTGCAGCAGATTACTTCACGTCACGCCCAGGTGGATATAGTAATAATTACCGCCTGTGGCGAAAGAGCAGGAGAGGTTGTAGATACTATTCGAGAGTTCCCTAAGCTTCAGGACCCGCGTACCGGACGCAGCCTGATGGAACGAACAATAATAATCTGCAATACCTCGGCTATGCCCGTTGCCGCCCGTGATGCTTCCGTATATACCGGAGTGACTCTGGGAGAGTACTATCGGCAGATAGGCCTGAATGTTCTGCTTTTGGCCGATTCGACAAGTAGATGGGCCCAGGCTATGCGGGAGATTTCAGGGCGTTTGGAAGAGATACCGGGTGAAGAGGCGTTTCCCGCATATCTTGAAAGTCGAATCGCAAGTTTCTATGAACGTGCGGCGGTTATTGAGTTACGTGATAAACGCCTTGCATCGGTCACTATCGGCGGAACGGTTAGTCCCGCCGGCGGCAACTTCGACGAGCCTGTGACTCAGGCCACTCTTAAAGTCGTGGGTGCTTTCCACGGCCTGAGTCGAGCACGCAGTGATGCACGTCGTTATCCCTCTATTGATCCATTGGATAGCTGGAGTAAATATAAAGGGATTATTGATCCTGAAAAAGTTGAAAAAATCAATCGAATGCTCAGGCAGGGCGATGAAATACGCCAGATGATGACAGTCGTCGGCGAAGAAGGGACACCTGTCGAGGATTTCACAATGATGCTCAAAGCGGAATTCTTCGATGCCGCTTATCTGCAGCAAAATGCCTTTGATGCCGTCGATGCCGCGACTTCTATAGATCGACAGCGTTTTGTCTTCGATAAGATTCTGGAAATCGTGGAAACGGATTTCGCATTCAAGGACAAAGACGAAGCGCGTCATACACTTAAGAAAATCAGCAGTATGTTCATTAACTGGAACTATGCTCCATGGGATGAAAGTGTTGTTCCCGAATCGGAAAGAGAAGATGAGCCGCTCGATAAATCTCAGGTTCAGGATGACCGGGCCGAAGAACGAGGTAGCTTTAAAGAAATGCTGAATCAAATCGATCAATACGTCCGGTCGATTCTCGATAATGCCGGGAAATCCGAAGCAGAGGATGAGACCGAACAGGTGGCGGCCGGAGAGCCGCTGCAGGAGTGAACTTAATCTGAAAAAGAAAGGTAGTGATAATATCTCGCAACGGCATTCGAATAAAATAATGCTAAATGAAATAGAGGCGGTTCATAATGAGAACATTTTATGACGAAATTTCGCAGATTGCCGGTAATGTCGTAACTGTTAAAGCCCAGGGAATCGGTTACGATGAGCTGGCTGTAATTACAACAAGCCACGGGTCTTCACTTGCTCAGGTTATTCGTTTGGAAGATGACCAGGTGAGTCTTCAGATATTCGGTGGAACCGAAGGAGTTTCCAACGGAGACAAAATTCGATTTCTCGGTCATTCATTTCAAGTGCCGTTTAGCGATACTCTGCTGGGAAGAGTTTTTGACGGATCCGGGCGTCCGAGAGATGGAAGGTCCGAAGTCAAAGCGGAAGCTGTGGAAATTGGTTCTCCGGCGGTGAATCCGACCATGCGTAGAGTGCCTGATAAAATGATTCACACAGGCATCCCGATGATTGATATTTTCAATACATTGGTCGGTTCACAGAAACTGCCGATTTTTTCGACAGCCGGCGAGCCTTACAATGATGTTTTGGCAAGGGTAGGTATGCAGACTAACGCAGACGTCATTATTCTCGGTGGTATGGGACTGCGTTATGATGATTATCTGACGTTTCGGCGTCGTTTCGATGAAGCCGGTGTGCTGGGACGAACGATTATGTTTATTCACACCGCCGCCGATCCTATAGTGGAATGTCTGCTGATACCTGATCTGGCATTGGCAGTGGGCGAACAATACGCCCTGCAGGGTAAAAACGTTCTCGTGCTTTTGTCGGATATGACATCTTTTTCGGATGCCCTGAAAGAGATTGCCATCACCATGGAACAGGTGCCCTCTAACCGCGGTTACCCGGGTGACTTGTACACGCAGTTGGCCAGGCGTTATGAAAAGGCCGTTGATTTTGACGGGGCAGGCTCTATGACCGTATTGGCCTGTGTGACTATGCCGGGCGACGACGTCACCCATCCGGTCCCGGATAACACGGGTTATATTACCGAAGGTCAGCTCTATTTGCGTAACGGCCGTATCGAGCCTTTCGGCTCGCTGTCCCGTTTAAAACAGTTGGTCAACGGTGACACACGCGACGATCATCGGGCTATCATGAATGCCTGTATTCAGCTTTACGCGCAATGCGATGAAAGCAGGGAGAAGCGGGAAATGGGCTTCGAATTGTCTGAATGGGACGAGAGACTGTTGCGATACGGCGAGCTGTTTGAAGAAAAGATAATGAACCTGGAGTTAAACATACCCCTTTTCGATGCCCTGGATAAGTGCTGGGAAATTCTCGCCAATTGCTTTGAGCCGGAGGAAACAGGTATCAGAAATGCTATTGTTGAAAAACACTGGCCGAAAGAGAATAGTCAAAAGGAACCAGAAAAAGTCCCTGAGCCTGTACAGGTATAATAACATTCTAAAAATATGGCCAAAAGAAAGATAAAATATACACGAACGGAACTCAAGCAGCAACGTGATGCTCTAGCGCGCTTTAAGCGTTATCTGCCTACTCTCAAGTTAAAGCAACAGCAGGTGCAGGCCTCTATCGTGCAGACCCGCCAGTTGTTCAAAAAAATGCAGGATGCAGCAAATGCCACAAAGAGAACCATCTCCGAATACGAAGGCTTATTCAGTAATGTCGCGGGAGTCAATTATAGAAAGTTGGCCGCTCCCGATAAGGTTAAAACCAAGACGCACAGCATCGCAGGGGTATATGTCCCTCAGTTTGAAAAAATCGTCTTCCCCAGGGTTGATTACAGCCTCTTCGGGACCGCCCCCTGGGTCGACAGGGCCCTTGTTGATTTGAAAAAACTCAATCGTCAGAATGCGGAATTGGATATTCTTCAGAAGTGTCTCGATCTGTTGCAGGCTGAATTGAAAAAAGTAATGCAGAGGGTAAACCTTTTTGAAAAAGTCATGATCCCTAATACTATAGAAAATATTCGCAGGATACGCATCGCCCTGGGCGACCAGATGACGGCAAGCGTAGCTCGGGCCAAAATAGCCAAGGCCAAATTAGAGCAAAAGGAAGAAGCAAGCCACATGGAGACGGTTGCGATATGATTGTACCTATGTCCAAAGTCTATATCGTCACACAGAGCTATAATCACGCCCGGCTTCTGGATGCGCTGGCGCAGCTTGGAGTTGTGCATGTGGAACCTGTTGATCCAAACAGGGCTGTCGCCAAGGAACAAACTATAAATGCAATCTCTACTCTTGACCATGCTATGCAGGTTCTAAAGGCAATCGAACCTTCCGATGTTACCGCCGATTTGCCCGCCCTGGAAGCCGCCAAAGAAACTATTTCGATTCATAAAGCGATGGTGGAAGAAAAAGACCACCTCAATGCATTACACCGAACGGCGAACCAGCTTGGTCTCTGGGGCAATGTCGAACTCAAACAGCTTGAACATTTGCATTCAATTGGCATCGATGTAAAGTTTTTCTCCGTGGCTCAAAAAGAGTTGGCCGGGCTCGAAGCCGAATGTATCGAAACTGTTGCCGGAGGACCGGGGCAAAATGTACTGGTTGCCGTCGTCGATCGGACGGGACAGTTCCAGGCCCCTGAAGGGGCGAAAGAAATACCCTGGCCGGCTACCGACCTTCCTGAAGTTAAAAAAGAAGCCGCCCGGGTGGATGCCTCTCTCAAACAGCATAATATACGTCTGACCCAACTGGCCAATTTAATCGGAACAATAGAACAAGAGCGTAAGGAATATCAGGCCCAGGCGGATTTATGTATAGTACAAAACAGCGGCCTTTCCAGTGAAGCATTGTTTGCCCTGCAGGGTTGGGTGCCTTCCTCGAAGGCTGATTTTCTGCCGGGTGGCCTTAGTGAACAAAATATTACCGCCGCTGTCGAGATAATACCTGTAGGTCAGAATGAAGAACCGCCGACACTAATCGAGTATCCCGGTTGGACCAAACCCATCAAAGGGCTATTCGATATGCTTGGTACGGTTGCAGGATATCGTGAATTCGATGTTTCGGTACCCTTCATGCTGGCGCTGCCGGTTTTTGCGGCTATGCTTATCGGCGATGGCGGATACGGGGCGGTTTTATTCATAGGCTTATTGTTGGGATATAAAAAAATATCACCGGCTTTGGGCCCGAATTTTACCAAATTGCTAATTATCGTTGGTGTGGTGTCTCTTCTTTGGGGATTTTTATGCGGCAGTTTCTTCGGCTTTATCCTCTACAGTCCCCCCATTCCGGTGAACATGACGGATAAGTCTCGTTTTATGCTCATGCAGATAAGTTTTACGATGGGAGCAATACATTTAAGTATCGCCCAGTTATGGCAGGCGTTCAGGATATTCCCGGATTTGCGTTTTCTCGGTAAAGTCGGCTGGGGGATTTTTGTCTGGGGAATGCTTGGGGTCGTCCGGATGTTTGTCTTGAGCGCAAGCATTACATGGGAAACGCCGTGGCCTTATCTTTTGATTGCCGGGACAGTGTTGGCAATTTTATTTAATTCCCCGAGCAAGAATATTATAAAAATGGTTTTGCTGGGAATTGCCAATTATCCTTTGTCAATGCTGGGAGCATTTTCCGATATAATTAGTTATGTTCGCTTGATGGCGGTAGGGCTGGCCAGCGGCGTTCTTGCCAGCAGCTTTAACGAGTTGGCATTAAATTCAGGCTCATGGTTTATTGCTACACCAACGTTGATCTTCGGACATTCTCTAAACATCGGATTAGCCATGATAGCGCTGTTTGCTCATGGTGTTCGCTTAAATATGCTTGAATTTTCCAACAATCTTGGAATGCAATGGATTGGTTATTCGTATAGACCTTTTAAAAATGATTCAGGAGTAAAATAAAATGACTGCAATTACATTATTTGGCGATGTTTCAACAAACGGCATATTCAATCTTCTTGCTCAGGCAGAAACAACATTAACAAGTTGGTCAGCTTTAGGGCAAATTGGTGTTGTCATAATGTTAGGCCTTGCGGCATTCGGCAGTTCTGTTGGCATTGGTGCGGCGGGGCAGTCTGCCGCCGGGGCATGGGGCAAGGAAGGAAAGGCCGGAAAGACGCTGAACTTCACATATATCATTCTCCTGGGTATGCCTATCAGCCAGACTCTTTATGCCATGATTGTTATGAATAAAATTGGTGAAGTATTAAAGCATCCGGAGATTGCCGTTGCCAGTGCGGGTTTGCTTTTTGGAATTGGCGTGGCAACGGGGCTCGGCGAAATGCTTTCGGCCTGGATGCAGGGACTGATCGGCGCCGCCGGTATTCGCTCGCTTAGTGAAAGCGAGGGCAAAGGTTTTGCTTTCCTGCTGATTGCGATGGGTATTGTTGAGACCGTAGGTATTTTTACAATGGTCTTCCTGCTGGGAATGATTCCGAAGCTTACTGATGTAGCAGCAGCAATGCCGTAAGCGGCACAAAAAAATAATTAATAAAACAACCGAATCCGGGCATTACACCCGGATTCTTTTTTATGGGATATCATTCAGTGAGAATTCGAATATAGGATTTCGACTGTTGATGCTCGATTTTTGATATGTGCCTTTTCTGAAAGTTATTGTTTTAGAAGGCTTTCTTTCAGGTCTTGTTGATTAACATGTTGTATTCGGTCTCGAAGCGGAGCTTGTGCTTGACCTCCTCCTGAGCTAAAGCCAGAAGCACCTCTCGTGATTGGTCATTCTGAACGTTTGGGATAAGATTGATATATGTCCTGAAAGAGGCCTCTTCCTTCTCCATGCCTAATAAAAGAGCATCTTTGTAATCTATATCCAATTGAGAGGGACTATCTGTAATGATATATTCGTTTACATTGCGTGCCGGAGGTTGCTCTGTTGAGATCGTTTTACCGGTCTTAATAATTTCCAGCTCTAACTTGGCCTTGTGCTCCAGTTCTTCTTCTGCCAAATCTTCAAACACTTCGCGCATTTGCGAATCTTTTACCCTGCTTGCCAGTGCAAGGAAAAAGTTACGCGACTCGTTTTCCCGGGAAATTGCATATTCGAGAATCTCTTCATCGGTACTTATTTTACCCATTGTTTGTCTCCCTTTACAACAGGTTGTTCTTAATTATTATCCATCAGAAGATGCACAGTCGAAGCTGCCGGTTCCGCCCACCCGGTTGCATATTGGATTATATTACTTTTACGATGTTTTGCAACCGTTGTTTTGCAGTTTTATTTTTATATCAGAATATACCCCGTTCGGTATGGAGTTATTTGCTGAAAATTGTTATTCTGTATGAACAAATCCCGATTATTTTCTTTTTCATTTAATAAATTAAATCCTGATCTGAAATATTATTGACCAGATAGAGGGGCTTATCGTATATACATGGAAGCATAGAAGTATTAAGTAGATTTTTAGAGGTCAATAAACATGATACAGAAACAACTTTCGGCAATTCATGCTCTATTAACTGTATTTATTGCATTAATATTAACGATGGATATTGCAGGAGCACAAGCTGAAAAAACCAGCTTCAAGTTTGATTTCGGCCCCGGAAAGGTTGAGCAGGGATATACCCGGATTCTGCCGACCACTGTGTACAGCGAGGAGCCTGGTTATGGATTTGAGCCTGGAGCAGATGTTAAGGCAATCGACAGGGACACTGATGACGCGTTGAGAAGCGATTTTTGCACCGGCGACAAGCCTTTTTACTTTTCTATCAGATTGCCGGAGGGCAATTATAAAGTGACAGTCACGTTCGGAGATCAGGCCGGAGAATCAATCACCACCGTCAAAGCCGAGCTGCGTCGGCTGATGCTTGAGAAGGTGCGGACGGAGGCAGGGGAATTTGTGACTAAAACGATTATGGTCAATACTCGTACTCCCGTGATCTCCACCGGCGGCCGGGTGAAATTGAAAGACCGTGAGAAAACAACGGAAGCCCGGGCCTGGGACGATAAGCTGACTTTGGAATTCAACGATGAACGTCCCTGTATTTGTGCGCTGGAAGTCAGCAGGGATAATAATGTTCCCACAATCTATATTCTTGGCGACTCCACCGTCTGCGACCAGTCACAGGAGCCCTGGAACAGTTGGGGACAAATGCTGCCGCGGTTCCTGAAGCCGGATGTGGTGGTGGCCAACCACGCCGAATCGGGTGAGTCCATACGCAGTTCACTCGGCGCCGGGCGAATGGACAAGGTTATGAGTATTATAAAACCGGGGGACTACCTTTTCATTCAGTACGGCCACAATGACATGAAAGACCGCTCCCCCGATGCTCCGGCGACATATAAATCCAACTTAAAGCAATTAGTCGCGGATACGCGTGCCAAAGGTGCTACCCCTGTGTTGATTACATCAATGGAGCGCAAGAACGGCGTAAATAATGACACGCTTGGAGATTATCCCGAAACCGTCCGCCAGGTAGCCGGGGAAGAGAATGTCACCCTTATTGATTTACATGCCGTAAGTAAAGTGCTTTATACCGCTTGGGGGGAAGACATCGACAAGGCGTTTCAGGATGGTACCCACCATAACAATTACGGCAGCTACCAATTAGCCAAGTGCATCGTGGAAGGCATAAAACAGAATGTGCCGGATTTGGCAAAATATATCGTGGACGATTTTCAAGGATTCGACCCAGGTCACCCCGATCCGGTTGATAGTTTTAGCATGCCGTTCAGTCCCAGCCAAGCCGCAAGAGCTCCTGAAGGTAATTGAATCAGGACAGATTTTGGACATTGTAAGTCGTAGAAAATCACATAAATTTGCCAAAATCCGTCCAAAAGCTACCCATTTTAAATCTGTAAATAATGAATAAATAGTCTCTCTTAACTTTCAATATTGGAATATATATTGATTCAGCGGCCAATTTGCTTGACTGTTTATTATCCTGTTCGTACAATAATAAGGATATTATGTAACTAACTGTGCTATATAGGACATTGCGGATGCCAAAGAGTACCCCGAAAAAAGTTGTTTTTATTTCTTCTTTCCATCCGAGAAAATGCGGGATCGCAACGTTCACATCAGACCTTATAACAAGTACCTCTTTGGCCGCAAAAGGTGAATTCGAACCGCTGGTAGTGGCAATGCAGTCGGGCGGTCAGAAATATAATGACCCTGTTAAATTCGAGATACGTGAGAACGTTAAAAGCGATTATATTTGTGCCGCCGATTATATCAATTTCAGTCATGTTGACGTAATCTGTGTACAGCACGAATTTGGCATTTTCGGAGGTGAAGCGGGTTCGTATCTGAGCTTGCTGCTTAACAGGCTAAAGGCACCTATCATAACAACACTCCACACGGTTATGGATGATCCGGAGCCGGCTCTCAGTAAATCGTTGATCGAGGTTTGTAATGCCTCTCATACGGTAATTACTATGAACGAACGAGGTGTCGATATGCTGCGGGATATTTATAAAATATCCCGAAAGAAGATTAAGCTGATCGCACACGGGATACCGGATTTACCGTTCGTTGACAGCAATTACTACAAGCATCAGTTTGGTCTTGAGGATAGAAAGACTATTTTAACGTTCGGTCTGCTTAGTAAGAATAAAGGCATAGAGGTAATGCTCAAGGCAATGCCGACTATAATCAAGGCCGACCCGACTGTTATGTATATAGTTCTGGGTATGACACATCCCAATGTGCTCAAACATGAAGGTGAATCGTACCGGTTCAGCCTGCAGCAAATGGTTAAAGACCTGGGTTTGGAGGAGCATGTGATATTTCATAACAGGTTTGTAAATGACCAGGAGCTTCATAACTTTTTGTGTGCGGCGGAAATCTATGTTACGCCATATCATAGTCTTAAACAATTAACCAGCGGGACATTATCGTTTGCGGTCGGAACAGGCAAAGCAGTTGTTTCAACTCCATATTGGGCGGCGGAGGAATTATTAGCCGACGGCCGGGGCATGCTGGTGCCGTTTGGTGATTCGAAGCAGATCGCAAAGGCGATAGCGGAAATACTTAAAAGTGATTCTTTGTTTTATTCTTTGCGAAGACGGGCATACGATTACGGCAGGTCCAGAACCTGGCCGAAAATAGGTCAGGCTTACTGGAAATTATTCCATGCAAGACGTTTGCCTGTGCGCATTGCGGCTAAAAGCACCCTTTCAGCGGCGGAGACAATATCGCATATCGAAGTGCCGGAACCGTCCTTGGAGCACCTGATAAAGTTGACCGATGATACCGGTTTGTATCAGCACGCCAAATTTACAATACCTAATCGCGAATACGGCTATTGTACGGACGATAACGCAAGAGGTGTAATTGCCATGACACGGTACTATGCTCAATATCCGGAGCCGGAGGCGATGAAGCTTCTTGATATATATTTATCGTTTATTATTCATTCGCAAAACAGCGATGGTTCCGTCAAAAATATGATGAATTTTGAAAGGACATGGTTCAGGAAGGAAGCGAAAAGCGATGCTTTCGGGAGAGTTTTATGGGCGTTTGGAACGGTTATGGCGAAACCGCCGACACCGTTGTATTTGTCGGTTATCAAAGACTGCTTTGATAAATCCGTCGAACATATCCAGAAGCAAGTGCCGAAGGGAATGGCGTATTCTATACTCGGTATGTGTGATTACCTCAAACAGTTTCCCGGGGCCAGCGAAATAAAACGGCAATTGGAATTGGCTGCGGACGAACTTGTCACTCAGTATGAAGAAAGTCACTATCCGGATTGGCAATGGTTTGAGGATGCGTTGACATACGACAACGCTGTTTTGCCTCACGCTATGTTCGTAGCGGGCCATGCCTGTGATAATAAAAAGTATATAGCACTTGCGGAAAAAACATGCGAATTTCTTTTGGCCAGCACATTTAACGGCAAGCATTTTAGTTTCATAGGCTGCAACGGCTGGTATGAACGCGGAGGAACAAAGGCTGCATTTGATCAACAGCCGATAGAAGCCGCCGGTATGGTTATGATGCTCAGAGCCGCCTATGATGCCACACAAAACGATTATTTTTTGACACTCCAAAGAAAAGCATTTGATTGGTTTCTCGGTCGGAACGACCTCCACATACCGCTTTATGATTTTAGAACGAAAGGTTGTAATGACGGGCTTATGAGAGATGGTATTAATATGAATCAGGGCGCGGAAAGTACGCTCAGCTTTTTGTTAAGCCTGTTGGCCGTGGTAGAGAGCATCGCTATAATTGGTGAGGCTAAAAACAGGAAGGAGGTTTTATTGGATAAAGCTGGCCCGGCAGAGAAAGCGCCCGTTCAAAAAACACCTATAAAGAGTATATCTTCAGATCCTTCCGGAAAGGAGTCTGCGAAAGACCAAATCGAAGAGCTCACCTGAGACAAGCGTAAAACTTTCGATAACAAGCAAGAGGAAATCAGGTGAATATACATACTGTTTTCTTACCTTGAATTTCATTTCTTTATAATTAACCTGCAAAAAATAAAAAAAATATGTTGGAGAATTTTATATCTCAAGAACGGATTACTGAGTGAACCTTCTGTTTTCTTTTTATTGCGGCGTTCAATTTGTTGATGGCTTTTCTTTATAATTAATCGTTTTAAAATCGTTATTATCAATACTGATAAAGGGCTTATTAAATTAATCCTGTATGACGATCTTATCACAGGTCCGGACGGCGTTACGTCCTATAATCTTGTGGCGTATTTTTGTCAGAGGAGGTAAATGAAAAATGTCTTAAACAGATTTTTTTCTTCAACACATTTTTTTACTTGCTAAAATAACTCTTTGAAAGGTATATGTTTAGCATATAACAATTGGCTGATTCGGGAGAAGTTATATGATGATTACCCAGATTAAAGTGTTGTTCGTATTTCTATTCTTGGGGTTGATTATTTGTATTGCTCCAGGCACGGCGCTATCTTCGGAATCGGCCTCTGCCGATTCGCAGAATCTCACCCAGGGGATGGCAGACGAAACAACAGGAGAAATGTTGGTCGAAGAAGAAGTACGAATACCGGAACCTAATTTACCGGAAGATAGAACTCCGCGTTTGGTGGTAAAGGAAATCCGCATCCGCGGCAACATATTGATAACTGATGAAGAGCTCCTGGAGCAGATGCCCCAAATTTATAATGCGTCCGATAAGCCTTTGCTTAAGGCCGAGAGCCAGTATCTTTATGATTTTACAAATCTCCAGGCGCTCTTATTACAGCCCGAACAGGAGCAGGAAGTTTCTTTAAGAACCATACAGGGCCTGACTTTATATATTCTCTCTGCGTACAGAGCCAGGAATTACGCTGGTATTTACGTTTATGTCCCCGAGGGGACAATAACAGGACGGATGAAACTGGTTGACGGGGTTTTAGCTGTCAATGTTATCGAAGCTCCGGTTGGCGAAGTTAATATCAGGTATTATGGAGCCGATCAGAATGAGGTTGAGGCCGGCCTGCTTCGCCGTTCCTCTTTTGAGAAATGGTCGCCGGTAAAAGTCGGCAGAGTGGCGAATCAGAAATCGCTCGATTATTTCGTTAACCTTCTGAACTTAAATCCGGACAGGCATGTTTCAGTAATGGTATCAAAAGCAACCGAGCCTAACTCACTGAAAGTTCAGTATGATATCTATGAAACGGATCCCTGGCATTATTTTATTCAGGTGGATAATTCCGGTACAAACGAAAGGCAATGGTCTCCGAGGATTGGTCTGATCAATACAAATCTTTTAGGTATCGATGACAGATTCACAACTGTTTATCAGGCCAAGCCGGATTCGACAATCGATAATGATTACTCGATTTTCGGCAGCTACGACTTGCCTGTAATGGGCCCGCGACTTCGCCTTAACATCTACGTGGGGCACAGCGAGTTCGATATAAATCCCGAGAGCGGCTTGTTCAATTTCCTCGGCCGAGGGACATTCTATGGTGCTTTGCTGCGATACAATGCCTACCAGCACAGGGGATGGTTCTTTGATATCACCGGTTCACTCAGTCACGAACGTAGCAAGGTCACGCCCTCGTTGTTTCCGACCGCTTCGTCCGATGTTGAAATGGACTTGTTCGGAGTCGGCGCAGAGCTTCGTCGTTCGAGCGATATATCGAATACATCTCTGTCGCTTAACCGTCAACAGAGTATCGACGGTTCGAGCAGCAGAAGATTTAATCTTGCACGCACGCAGGCGGATCCTGATTTTAGCATTTATACGCTCTCCGCGAGCCATAACCAGTATATGGACCAAAACAAATACCATCAGCTCAGGAGTAATTGCAGGTGGATAACGAGCGATGAAAGATTGGTACCCGCTAAGATGACGTCTTTCGGGGGAATGTACTCTGTCAGAGGTTATGACGAATATGAAGTTGTTGCCGATGGCGGGATACTGGCTTCGGTTCAGTATGAATTCGATTGGCTAAGGTATAATGAAGCGGTTGAGCGTGATGAAACGGGAGCTGATCCGAATCAGGCAACGAACAACGATTTTATGCTGAGCAAGTTGTCTCCTCTGGTATTTATGGATTATGGCCGATCGGATATGAAAGATCCTGTGGCGGGTGAGAAGGACAATCAGACGTTGTGGTCGGTTGGAGTTGGGACGATTATGGAGTTCGGCGATAATCTCAGTGCCGCCTGTTATTATGGCTATCCTCTCAGGGCGACCGACGACACCAGGAGGGGCAAGGGCCGTTTGAGTGCCAGCTTTATGCTGCGATGGTAAAAGTTTTACCAGGCTGTGTTGGTGTGATGAAAAAAGAGGATGTAAGAATGTTAAAATAATTGTTTTTCTTCGCATGGAGGCGGAATATGGGGTTTATTAAAAAAATCATTCAAGGTAATTACCTAAGGAAGTCAGTCGTATATTTCCTGATATATTGCTTAATTTTGAATACGTGGTTGCCGGTCATATCGGCCGCGCCGTCAGGCGGATTTTTTACGGAAGGCGCCGGAATCATTGTCGATGGAGTTCCCAACAGTACTGTGACTGTTAACCAGGCGCAATCCGTCATTGAGTGGGGCTCTCTCGGTTCCGGAGGAATAGACACGGACGCCGGCGAAAGCCTTACATTCCTGCAACAGGGAGGTCTCAGCAATTCCGCCGTCCTGAACAGAGTAATGTCGGGAAATCAAACGCAGTTTGACGGCGTTCTCAATGCTTATGATATGCGTATTTTCATCGTTAATCCTGCCGGTGTTGTTTTTGGCGCCGGTTCCAGCGTTAATGTCAACCAGTTGGTTGCTTCCAGTCTCGATATCTCCAATATTAATTTTCTTTCCGGCAATTATGAATTTATTGCAGGTGACGGTATCGGCGGAGTGGCCAATTATGGCTCAATCAATTCCGTCGAGGGTGTCGCACTTATCGGAAAGCACGTCCGCAATAACGGCACTATAACCGCCG
>CAZMZR010000043.1:0-28666 GCA_964570855.1 uncultured Pirellulales bacterium | reverse complement strand
GCTCGGGATGACGACGGCGCATTGTCGGTCGTCATTCCCATTCGATTGTAGCCGGGGGTTTGCTTGAGATGTCATAGACGACGCGGTTTACGCCCCGAACTTCGTTGATAATCCTGTTGGCGATAATGCCCAGGACCTCGTGAGGAATTCGCGAGAAATCGGCGGTCATAAAATCGGCGGTCTCCACTGCCCGTACGGCAATCACGGCCTCATAGCTGCGCTCGTCGCCCATTACGCCGACCGTCGATACAGGCAGCAGAACTGCCAGGGCTTGCGATATCTTTCTATACAATCCGGCCGACTTTATTTCATCGATAACAATTTCATCGGCTGCCCGCAGAATCTCAAGCCTCTCGGCGGTAATTTCGCCTACGATCCTGACAGCCAGGCCGGGACCGGGGAACGGATGCCGCCAGACGACATCTTCAGGCAGGCCGAGATATTCACCGACTACCCGCACCTCGTCCTTGAACAAATCCCGCAAAGGCTCAATCAGCTCGAAACCTAATTCGGCCGGCAGACCACCGACGTTATGATGCAGCTTGATATTCGCAGCACCCGCGGTCAGGTCTTTGGAGGCCGACGCCGCGGACGCCTGTGCGCCCGATTCGATGACATCGGGATACAATGTCCCCTGGGCGAGGAATTTGGCGTTGGGAATCTTTTTCGCCTCGGATTTGAAAGCCTCGATAAATTCCGAGCCGATAATGATGCGCTTCTGCTGCGGCTCGGTGACACCCGACAATCTTGTCAAAAACTGTTTCGACCAATCCACGACTCGCAGGTCCATGTGGAAATGGTTGCGGAAAGTCGAGACGACGTTTTCGCATTCGTTTTTACGCAGAAGGCCGTTGTCAACGAAGATACAGATAAGCTGCTCGCCTATCGCTTTATGGACCAGCGAAGCCACGACAGACGAATCCACCCCGCCGCTCAGGCCGCATATCACCTTGGCGTCACCTGCCTGTCTGCGAACCGTTTCGACGGATTCGGCCACAAAATCGCTCATCTTCCAGTCGCCGCTGCAGCCGCAGATATCGTAAAGAAAATTCTTCAGGATAATCGAGCCTTTCGGCGTATGCGAGACTTCCGGATGGAACTGGACGCCGAAGAACTTCTTGGTCTTATGCCTGACCGATGCGAAGGGACAGGTATCCGTAGTCGCCAGTATTTTGAAACCGTCACAAAGCTTATCGACCTGGTCACCGTGGCTGGCCCAGGCGGTAATCGAATCGGGCAGGTTTGCAAACAAATCTTTCCTGTCGATAATCGACAGGCTCGTCCGCCCGTACTCCCGGCTTTCGGCCGGTAAGATTTTCGCCCCCAAAATCCGGCAGGCCAACTGCATTCCGTAGCAAATCCCCAGGACAGGGACACCCAAATCGAGTATTTTCGGGTCACATTCCGGCGCATCTTCGTCATAAACACTTGCCGGCCCGCCCGAGAGAATCAAACCTTTGAGATTCAGTTTCGATAACTCTTCGGCGGTCACATCCGGCCGATATATGCTCGAATACACGTTCTGCTCGCGGACCCGCCGTGCGATTAGCTGGCTGTATTGACTGCCGAAATTCAAAATAGCAATTGTTTCATGGCTCATAACAATCCGTTTCCCGATGTTCGATAAGTATTCTGCATCGAGCCATGAGTATAGATTCAACAACTTAACCTGTCAACAGGTGGTTCATAATCCTTGTAATTAGTGAATTTATCAATATAATACTGGTTTTAGAATATAAACTTTAGCTTTACTTATAGGAATCGAACTATGGCAAAAATTACCAAACTCGACGACATTGTCAGCCTATGCAAGCGAAGGGGATTTATTTTCCAGTCCAGTGAAATCTACGGCGGACTGGCAAGCTGTTACGATTACGGCCCGCTCGGCGTCGAGCTGAAAAACAACGTTAAAAAAGCCTGGTGGAAAAACGTAGTCCAGATGCGAGATGACGTCGTCGGCCTTGACTGCAGTATCCTGATGCACCCGATGGTCTGGAAATCCAGCGGTCACGCCGACAAGTTCGCCGATTTGATAGCCGAATGTAAAAAGTGCAATACCCGCACCCGCGTGGACCACCTTCAAGACAAAACCTCCGAACAGGCCGATGAACATACCGAACATATCGCCATCGATGCGGCGATGGCCCAGGCCCACGATCTGAGTAATAAAGTCTGCCCGTCCTGCGGCACCGTCGGGCAGTTTACCGAGCCGATGCCGTTTAAATTAATGTTCGAGACGAAAATGGGCGCAAATATCGACGACTCCATGACTATACAGCTTCGGCCGGAAACCGCTCAGGGAATCTTTGCCAATTTCAGGAACGTGCTCGATACCAACAGGGTAAAAATCCCGTTCGGTATCGCACAGATAGGCAAGAGCTTCCGCAACGAAGTCACTACCAAGGCATTCATCTTCCGTACCCGCGAATTCGAGCAGGCCGAGCTGGAATTTTTCTGCGAGCCGGGCACTGACGAACAGTGGTTCGAGCACTGGAAAGAAGCTCGATTCAACTGGTATCTCGAACTTGGTATGAAAAAGGAAAACCTGCGGTTCCGCGAGCACGACCCGGACGAGCTGGCCCATTACGCCAAAGGCTGTGTGGACGTCGAGTACAAATTTCCGTTCGGCTCCGGCGACTGGCAGGAATTAGAGGGCATTGCAAACCGTACCGATTACGACCTGCGACAGCATCAGCGAGGCATGAGAACGCTCAATAAATGGTACGAGAACGACCGAGACCTTTCAAAAATTCAATTATCCGATGAAGCCGAAGATTATCACAAAGGCCCGCTGTCCTATTTCGACGAACAGAAAAAGGAACGCTATATCCCGTATGTGATCGAACCGAGCGCCGGCATCGATAGAAGCGCTCTGGCATTTTTAGTCGATGCATACGACGAGGAAGAGGTCCGGGGCGAGACAAGAAACCTGCTGCGGTTCAGCCCGGCCTTAGCCCCGGTAAAGGCTGCAATCTTCCCGTTAGTAAAAAAAGAAGGCATGCCGGATATAGCACGAAATATCTATAACGAGTTGAAAAAATATTTTAACTGCTACTACGACGAAAAAGGCGCGGTCGGGCGGCGCTACCGCAGGCAGGATGAGGCCGGCACACCCTTCTGCATCACCGTGGACGGCCAGACTTTGCAGGACAACACCGTCACCGTCCGCGACCGCGATTCGATGGAGCAGGTAAGAATCTCCACGGACAAAATCCTCGCCCACCTGCGCGAAAAAATGAATTTGTAAATCACGCTACAATCTGATAATATATTGTATATGACATTCACGATTCGCCACGATAGAGAGCAAGAGTCGATAGAGGCCAAAACCCGATGGTTCCGGTCTCTTTCCATGACCGAGCGTATGGAAGTGTTCTGTAACTTTACGGACCTTGCCCTGTCGGTCAATCCCGACCTGAAGGATCGAAATCATGCTCAACCGATTGCAGGACGTATTCAAATTCTTTCAGCAACATGAGGTGAAATACCTGGTTATCGGCGGAGTTGCCTCCGTCCTGTACGGAGTTCCCCGCGCTACATTCGATTTGGATATCCTGATTGAACCTACTGTTGAAAACGCTCAGAGACTTCTTACGGCTTTGGAAGAAGCCGGATTCGGCACAGCCACTATAACAAATGCTCAGGATATCATAGCCCATGAAATCACCATTTTCAATGACCGGGTAAGGATTGACGTGCAAACCCGGACTCCCGGCGTATCTTTTCAAGATGCCTGGCTCCGTCGCAGGAATATAACCTACCAGGGACAGGACTTCTTCATTCTATCCAGAGAAGACCTCATCAATGCCAAGCGGGCTTCCGGACGAGAAGTTGATTTGGAGGATGTTCGCCTGTTGGAACTCCCCGAACAGGATAATACGAATTCCTGATCTCCCTGCGCGAAAAACTGGGTTTATAATCTATTTGCGGAAAAAATTTGAAGAAAACTACACTCTCAGACGTCTTATTCTGTGGGAGAGATAGGAGAGCATAATGGCCGAGCAAGGCCGGGACAATCAAAAGCAAGTAAAAACAAAACGCAACAAAAGGCTTTTCGGGCCAATCCCTACTATCGTCTTTGCATTCGCCTGCTGCGTGCTTTTATGGTTTTTTATCTTTTATGAATCTGCTTATGAAAAGCTTACCACCATCGAAGCGGCCCGCGCCATACCCGAAGCCGAAAACGCAGCGACCTTATATAATAAACTGCCCCTATATGACAGCGACCTGCTAAAATACGACTTCCCGGACGAATCCATCGAAGATGTAACACTGGCAAGGCCATGGTCAGGCGAAGATTATCCCGAACTTGCCGGGTGGTTCGAGGAACGAGAAGATATTATCGATGATCTAATCAGAGCTTCAAAAATCAAACAATGCCGTTTCCCGATAACCGATTTTCCCAAAGGCAAGGGTTTACACTCTCAAAGATTGGAAGCGATGCGAACATGGACGTTTTTTCTTGTCCGTTCTGCGAACAACGACATCGCCGAAGACCGAATCGATAAGGCTCTCGAAAAATGCTTCTGTTTAATTCGCATGGGCAGGCACAACCGCCGGCAGCCGTTCTCCCTGGATTTTTTAATCGGTATTTACATCGAGTCAATGTCACTAAGAAGAATGCGAACCTGCATAGTGGAAAGCGACTTGACCGACGAGAATCTGCGGTCCATAGAAACGGCCACGGCACAACCAATCGACGAATGGACAAAAGATTGGGATAACCTGCTAACTGTCGAAAAACTCTATGTACAGATGCTGCCGCACACATATCCCAATCCCGGTTGGCGGTATAAATTGAAAGAATGGTGGGAAAAAAGGAAGAATCAGCAGGCTAAAATCGATGAACTTAATGAAAGTTATACGCGACTGCTTGCGGATCGCAGGGCAAACTTTATCCTGATTGCCCTTCGACGATACAGGAATCAAACCGGCCGCTGGCCTGAAAGCCTCAAAGAAATTAAACCTTCAATAGCGGAAGATATCCTCATCGATCCGCAGAATAACGGCCCCTTTGTCTATAAACTTACCGATGATGGTTTTACCCTGTACAGCAAGGGCCGAAATAATATCGATGAGGGCGGAAGCGACAAAAACGGCGCCGATGACAGGGCCATCTGGCCGTTGCAAATCCCTCAAATAAATAACAAAAATTCAACCACGGAATAATCCGTTGGAGAAAGAAAAGAGATAGAATGATGGGAGAACAAAAACAGGAGAGGAAAAAGCCCGGCCGGGGGAGAATTCGATTACGAAAACCACGGTGAGCGATTTTCATTATATGGCAAATTGATTAATATCTGGCCTCAATAGTAAAAGCTTTCCTTGACCCTGTCACCGGTAATCCGTTAGAATACGAAAATCATGGTGAACGTTTTTCGTTATATGGAGAAAAGATAAATATTTGGCCGGAATAAACTAAACTTAAAATGTCATTCTGTCCCTGGGACTCCATATGGAGAACCGAAGGTGAAGAATCTCCGGTAACGATAGCCAGATGCTTCGCCTTACGGCTCAGCATGACAACATAGAAAATTATGGATAAACAACAATGAGTAACAATTACACAACAATCAATTCTTTATCACAACATGAAAACGGGGAAGTTACTTTAGCCGGATGGCTGTACAACAGTCGGGCGAGCGGCAAAATCCAGTTTTTAGTCCTTCGAGACGGTACGGGATTATGCCAGTGCATCGTCGAAAAAGGCAAAGTCCCCGACGAGCTTTTCGAGCAGCTCAGGCATCTCGGGCAGGAATCGTCCCTGACCGTTACCGGTACGGTGCGGGCCGATGAACGAAGCGTCGGCGGCCATGAGCTGGCTGTCACCGATGCGAAAGTCATCTGCCCGGCGGAAGGCTACCCCATTACGCCTAAATCGCACGGCATAGATTTCCTGCTCAAAAACCGTCACCTGCACCTTCGCTCGCACCTGCAATGGTGCATCGGCAAAGTCCGGCACACGGTCATCGACGCCGTTCGCAGATTCTTCAACGACAACGGCTTTACCCTTATCGATACTCCCATCTTCACCGCTATCGCCGGCGAGGAACAGCAGTCGCTCTTCGAGGTCGATTATTTCGGCAGCCCCCTGCACCTGACCCAGACAGGCCAGTTGCACCTGGAATCGGCGGCGATGAGCTTCGGCAGGGTCTATTGCTTCGGGCCGACCTTCCGCGCCGAAAAGAGCAAGACTCGAAGGCACCTGACGGAATTCTGGATGGTCGAGCCGGAAGTGGCCTTTATCGATCTTGACGGCCTGCTCGAACTTGCCGAGAATTTCGTCTCCAGTATAGTCGCACGGGTCCTGAAGGACAATAGATCCCAGCTTGAAACGCTTGGGGCCGACATCGCATCATTAGAGAAAATCACGCCGCCCTTCTACAGACTGACCTATACACAGTGCGTTGAAATTTTAACAAGTGAAAAGGCCAAAGATTTCCTCGCCCGGCAGTTACAGGATATGCAGGAACAAAAAAAGCAGATGGAAACGCGAATAGCCGAGCTTGACAAACAGCAGGCCGGTCAAATCAAGCAGTGGCAAAGGGACAAGAACGCCGCCGAGCTGATTGAATTGCACGCCGACCTCGCCGAGATGGAGACGAAGATTGAAAATAATCCCAAACACGCCCAATTGGCCGCCGAATTTACCTGGGGCAAGGACCTCGGCGGCTCGGACGAGACCATCATCTCGCAGATGCACGATAAACCGGTCTTTGTCACCCACTATCCGAAGCAGGCCAAGGCTTTCTATATGAAAACAGACAGGGACAACGAACAGGTCGTTTTGAATTTCGATACGCTCGCCCCGGCGGGCTTCGGCGAAATAATCGGCGGCTCGGTCAGGGAGGACGATTACGACCGGCTTGTCGCGCGAATCAAAGAACAGGGACTCGATATTGAAAATTACGAATGGTATCTCGACCTGCGAAAATACGGCTCGGTGCCACACGGCGGGTTTGGACTGGGTATCGAAAGGACCGTCGCCTGGCTGACCAACCAAAAACACATCCGGCAGTGCATCCCATTCCCGAGAATGATGGACAAAGTCTATATTTGATATAACCATTTCATGGAAACCTGGACGATACAAAAGCTGCTTAACTGGGTGACACAATACCTGGCCGAAAAAAGTGTCGATTCGCCGAGGCTAAGCGCCGAACTGCTGCTCTCTCATGTACTGGGACTAAAGCGAATCGAATTATACACACAATACAATAAACCCGTCCCAGAACAGCAGCTAAGCAGACTCCGCGAGCTTGTCAAACGTGCCGGCGGGCACGAGCCGATTGCCTATCTCGTCGGCAAGACCGAATTCTATTCGATGGAAATAAATGTCACGCCGGACTGCATGATTCCCCGGCCGGAGACCGAGTTACTCGTCCAGAGGGCCGTCGAATTCCTGCGAACCCGCAGCAGCATCCAATTTGTATGCGATTTATGCACCGGCAGCGGATGCATCGCAGCAGCAATCGCAAAAAATTATCCGAGCGCCCGCATAATCGCAACGGATATCTGCGACGCCGCCCTTGCCGTGGCCGCAATAAATGTCGAAAAGCACCGGCTACAGGACAAAATCACACTGCTTTCCGGAGATTTATTCGATCCGATTATTCCCCAATTAGACGTCGGTAAATTCGATTTGATTGTCTGCAATCCGCCTTATGTAAGCAGTAGCGAATATGAAAAGCTCGATAAAAACGTAAAGGATTACGAACCTCTCCTGGCACTGCTGGCCGGAGATGACGGCATGGATATTTATCGCAGAATCATTGAAAAAGTTGACCGTTTCCTGAAATCCGACGCCGCTTTAATTCTGGAAATCGGCTATGCCCAGGGATCAGCGATTCAAGAAATGCTCGAACAAACCGGAATTTTTACCGAAATAAAAATTGAAAAAGACTTCCACAACAACGACCGCGTTGTCTCGGCCAAAAAAATTTCTTCCTGATTCTATGCTACTGCTTAATATATCCATCCCAACTGGTCGGTTTATGGTAGGCATATCTATCTCATTATATTCAGAATATTATACCGACCCTTTTTATTTGCCCTATTTTAACCTGAGTGACACAGCCAAGAGTAGCCGAATTTAACACTTGCGGGTTTTAAAAAAGCCAGATTCTAATAAACAGAATCTGGCTTCGGAGGAGGGTGATGAAAAGCTGATAATAGCTCTATAAACTCTTTATCTCAACCGAATGTTTCTTCTATATAAGAAATCGAATAAAGAGCAAGTTTTTCTTTAAGAAAAAAACAAGTTTTACTAAAAATACTTTTTTTAAAACAGCAATCAAGCATTTAATGGCAAAAAAAGTCAGTTTTATTAATTTTCCAAAAAAGCACCCGATTCCAACTCGGAATCCATATACTTTACGCTTGAAAAAACACACTTGTTCTCATATATTTTAACGGAGTGGCTGTTACTTCTTTCGTATAAAGTCGTGTTGGATACAGATTCGGCGAATATTAAAATAGTAAAGCAATAACATGAGCTCCAATATCACAATAGTAGATTTGCTGGAAGCCAAACAACAGAGACGCAAGATAGCCGCGATAAGCTGTTACGATTACACAACCGCCCTGCTTGTTTCACAGAGCGATATTGAAATGATAATCGTAGGCGATTCCGCCGCCCAGCTCGTGCTTGGCTTCGATTCCACGCTGGCGGCGACTATGGATTTCATGGTAACCATAACCGCAGCGGTCCGGCGAGGGGCGCCGAACGTCTTTCTGGTCGCCGATATGCCATTTTTATCTTACCAGGTGACAACAGCGGAGGCGGTTAAAAACGCCGGCCGATTCGTTACCCAATCGGGGGCGCAGATGGTGAAAATCGAGGCGAACAGCGCGCAACTGGATGTGATCAAAAAGGTAAGCGACGCCGGCATAGCGGTCATGGCACACATCGGTATAAAGCCGCAATACATCAGCAAGACAGGCAGATTCAAGGCCGAGGCCACGACGGCGGAAATGGCGGCGCAACTTATATCGCTGGCTAAGCAAATGGTTGAAGCCGGGGCAGGTTCGCTGCTGCTGGAAGGGACCGCCGCAGAGGTGGCGGAAATTATCACGCAGCGCAGCGAAGTGCCGGTCATTAGCTGCGGCTCCGGACCCGGCTGCGACGGGCAGGTTTTAATTGCGCCGGATATTCTCGGCACGACGCAGGGACGTAGTCCCAAGTTCGCAAAGAGCTACGATAACCTCGCCGACCGGACAACCAAAGCATTCAAGGCGTACAGCAAACAGGTCCACCAAAGCGAATATCCGGACAAGGAGCACAGCTACCACATGAAGACCGGCGAATTCGACCGCCTCAAGGAAATACTCAAGCAGTAATTTTAACTTTTAAGACGGCCGGGCCCCGGACAAAAGCCGGTGACGTTCAAAGTGACGCCTGGCCAAAATGGATACGGTCTTTCGAAGACTACTAAGATTAAAAAATTCTTTCTTTCACGCCCTGAATTGTAATATGCAGGAAAATCCAACTGTTTTATAACATTATGAAAATAAATACATACATCAGTATCCTGATAACGTCCCTGACCGGTATAATAATGACATTATCCATTCGAAAACCTTCATCGACCTTACAATTGGGATTACTGATTGTAACTCCTTTTATGTTATACGCGTTAATCTATTCGATATATTCGTTCATACGGAGATTACTTAGCCATAAAAAATCTTCCTCTTTGCGGTTTCTGCCGTTGTTTTCGATAATAGTTATCTTTTTCGTGTCAATGTATGCCGGTGTTTTTTTGAACACCAGGTTATTTAAAAAATGCAAACCGTCAATGGAACATTTCATTAAAAATCTGGATGATAAAAAATCGTTTCTAAATACTTTCGAAGGAGAAATTGAAATACCTGATGAAATATCCAACTATATATACGGAATTCATACCCAGGGATTTTATCCAGGTAAATTTGAAGCTTTATTTTTCTATGGCGGCGGATTCCCTCTTAAATATTCTGCGTGGTATTATTCGTCAGACGATACACCTCCGAACCCGGAGTACGGGTCTTGTTGTCAACGTATCGAACCCTATTGGTATCGTGTTAGCGACTGAAACGGCATAACTTACATAAAGTTACATTAAAAGTAAACAACCGTAATTCGTCTATATATACCCAATTCGTTCACTAATTTCCTGAAGAATCGTCGTTATACGCCGAATATCTGCTATATGCAGAAAAATCGTTACATCCGGTATCGCTGCCGGCACTTATCTATAGCCTTTGGATGATCGATCGAAGAAGGATAAAAATATACTTCTTAATCTTTAGCCCTTGTTTTGTTCTCACCCTCTCCTCCGCAAAACAAGGGCTTTCTTAATATAAAAACCGGGGTATAGAAGAAATTATTAAAAAAACAATCAATATTATCCGCTCACAATCGCCTATATATATGGATGTAAGTTTGGAACTTACAGTCCTTTCAAGCCCCTGTTCTTCCGCCTTTCCTCCTTCAACAGGGGCTTCTTATACTTTTTAAGCTGCTCAATTAAGATTTCAGGTCTGATTTCGGAAAGAGATTTACTGAGGGACCGGAAGGTCGAGCTCGGCGAGTACCTTCTTCATATCCTCCCAGACCCTTCTTCGGTTCTCCGGCGAGTAACTCCGTAAAAGATAGGCGGGATGATATGTGGCCATTAGTTTGATGGGTGGCCGGCCGATGCCTGCGTAGTATTCCTCGAAATGACCGCGCAACTGCCCTATCGACTTGGTCGTATCCAGAAGTGTTCTTGCTGCGTGGGCTCCGAGAGCGACAATTATTTCCGGCTCGATAATTTCAATCTGCCTTTGTAGATAAGGCAGACAGCTTATGATTTCCTCAGCTCGGGGGTCACGGTTCTCCGGCGGTCGGCATTTGAGGATATTACCGATATAGACGTCACTTCGTTTGAGATTACAGGCGGCGATAATCTTATCCAAAAGCTGGCCCGCCCTGCCGACGAAAGGTCTGCCCTGCGCATCTTCGTCGGCTCCGGGCGCTTCGCCGATAAACATGATACGGGCGTTCGGACTGCCTTCGCCAGGCACTGCGTTGGTTCGCAGAGAGCCTAAGTCACACTGACGGCATTGACGAGTTTGCTCGGCGATTTTTCCCAGCTCTTTTGTCTTCTCGGTGACAGTCATAGTATCGGCCTGCCGTTGTGTTCGCTGTTGCGAGGTCTCCTGGGCTTTGCCTTTCATGGTAAAGCCGGAGAAAAACTGATCCATCTCAAGATGTTGACGAACCACTTTATCTATATTTACATCCTTGTCCATCAGACAGGATTGTAACTGCATCCTGAAATTATGGCAATATTTTTACTGATGGTTTTTCCAGGTGATGCTCAAAAAGCAGAGCAAACAAAAATTCACATTTGCCGATTAACCGGAAACAGTCGTATCTACAACTTATTTTCTATAAGTTCAGTATGTACTTCAAAGAATTTTACGCCTTTTAAGCCATCCGATAACACCAATGCCGATACTGCCCAGTAAAAAGGCGCCTGGCGCCGGGGTGCCTACGATTTCCGAGACTTTAGCATCAATGAAAGCTGCGGTGAACGATTCGGCGAGCAGTCCGCCTTCGCGAAGCAGCTCTATGTCCCAGGCCGTACCGCCGGTGACCCAGGCAAGTTCGACATAACAAACATCAGTGTTATAGTACGGCGAAACCATTATGCCCCCGGAGCTGATGGTATAACCACCCAAGCCGTCCGGCAAATAAGCAGTACCATCCGCATCAACGCCGAGCGCCACAGCACCCGTGCCGTCATGGAAACCACAATCGACAATAACGTTCAACATCACATTTCTGGCGGTCAGCTTCGATAGCACGTAATCATAAGTGAGTTGCGGATTTATAGAATCCCTGTCTTCATCGGTAATCAATATCATGTTGGTTACGGCATCGTTGTGAAAGTAATAGTTTTTCAACCCAAAAACCATCGCTTCCCAGCCGTCCTCGAAGCAACCGGACGTTACAAGTCCTTTGGTAGCGGCAGACAGCTTTGCCGCCGTACCCCAACTGCCGCAGCCTACCAAATGCTTCCGAGCTGCCGGGCCGCCATCCGAAAAACCGGCTCCAAAACCGACGAGGGCGTACCAGTTACCGGTCTCGCCTGCAGATATCAATTCCGAATCCAAAGATGTCACCATGTTACCAATCCATGTATGCTCACCGAACATAGAACCTGATTCATCCACAATGAACATGAGATCCACAGCAGCACCGGCGGGACCGGCGGTTAAAAAAACTATCATAAAAATTATCCCTGACTTTTTCATTCCCCCGCCTCCTTACAACATTTTTTTATATGACTGTCCTGTCAAATATTAAATAAACAGTTTTTGTGCCGACTCAGGCGGGCCACGGGACAGATTTTCCGGGACAAACTCAAGAGAGAAAATAGTTGACTGCTCGGTTCCGAAAGGAAAACCGCCGCTCGTGTGGATTAGGCACCGGGAATGTCCGACTATGAAAAGCTGATATGCACTGTATCCGTACACAGTCTGCACAGATGCAGCCGTCGCTCCAGGAAGCGAGAGCAACATATACAATCCTTTGTCCCTTCTCCGTATAATCAACTCCATTTATCCCTGCTCCTATATAAATCCCTTCTCCTGCCAACAAAGCACCTCCCCACCCGAAAAATAATTATGAAGGTCCACACCCGCGCACAGAAAACCAAAAGTATGATCACATGCAGATATCCATTCGAATTATAGGTGTGGTCCTCCTCCATTGAGGCACCAAGTTTCCAATCGGGGATATATTGACAACATTTAGTCTTTCTGTCAATTGTGGAAACTACGTATTTCTCAAATTTTAATATTTTTTTATTTATACATCAACAAAGATATAGCAGGCAATCATAATACCACTTTGGAGTTACTCCTTTAGTAGTATAACATCTGCAAAACTATAACTTTATAAACCTGCCATTCAATCAATCAGACATCGAGGCAAATGACTTGCTGAGATGTTAAGTCGCTGATAATACGCAACTTCTGATCCTTGAGTCTGTAAAGTTTTACCACGTCGACATATTTGTCGCTTTGGGGCAACACTTCTGCCAGTTCGTTCGGCATTCTGTCGAGCTTGGCGATGTTGAAAATCGTGAAGGCTTTTCCCGGAAACAAGGCAACATAAAAGATGTCCGATTCCACCAGGTCCTGGAAGAAGTGGGTTCCAAATGACAACTCCGGGATTAAGTTTGCTCCTTCGTAGGCTATCTCGGCAAGTACGGTGACATTGTTTATTTCATGAAAACCGACAGGAACTCCCAGACTCGGCGTGCTCGTTCCCCATCTGCCCGGACCTAAAAGGATCGTCGGCTCGGCGTCTCTATCTGTTATTCGCCTGTTTAGCTCGCCGACCAGTCTGGCGATGTCGTACTTGCCCGAAAGAGGTAAATCGATATAAGCCTGCGGCTCAACGTAGATAATCTGTTTGATATCCTGTAAAATGTTGCCTCCCATAAAATAACCTTCACACTGGAATAAAATCTTCTCTGCTTCCGGATGCTCAGGCATTTGTACCTGCCCTTTTTCGCCTCTGGTCTGAAGAGGACGACACTGCAGCAGGTTAATCAGGGGTTTGTTATCCTGTGTGAAATTCACCGTGTATTCGATATCAACAGGATATTGATAGCTATCTTCAAGAATTCTGAGAATATTCCGCATAATCTCAATGAAAGTCGTCTCGGTTAAAAGTTTCTCAAACGTAAGCAGCCAATATTCAACGCCGGTCACGCCTTTCTGCCTGGCCTGTCTTGCCATTTGATAATCCCTGACAGCAACCATATCCAGATGAATATCAAATTTTTCTTCCAAAAGCCGCCGAAATGGAACCGTTCTCAATGCGTTCTGCCCCGTGTCAAGCAGGTCCACATGATGCTGCGAGTATTTTCGAATGTCATCCATTCCGGAAACCGGCCTGACCAGAGGCTGATCGAGAGCAATTATTCTCGGATAATCATCCTCTACCCGGTTGACCGCTCTTGTACCCAGCCCGAAGACCAGGCGAAGCATTCCCGCTTTGGGATCGAGGTCGGGGTTCCAGACAAAAGCATTGTGTGACATCCCCACACCGGCCAGGTCCGGAAAAAAGTAACTGTTTCGATACGAGCCTGAGACACGCTGAACCAGCAGGGCCATCTGCTCATCCCGCTGGTCCAGTCCCCTCTGGAGACGATAAGTAAGGGCCCCTTCACTCATCGTACTGGCATAAACCATTCGCACCGCTTCTTCGAAGTTGGCATATCGTTCTTCCGGATCGCCCTGGTTGACACAAAACAGACTTTCGTACTTGCCTGCAAAGGCATTGCCGAATGCATCTTCCAGCAGGGAGCTTGAGCGAACGATAATAGGCGACTGCCCGAAATACTCGATCATCTCCTGAAACTGTTCTCGAATCTGATCGGGAAACCGGCCTGTCAATAATTTCTCCCGCAGCTCGGCCGCCGCTTTGAAATACCCATCTTTGGTTTTTTGCTCGACTCGCAGCTTCCAGCAGCCGTTCTCCACAAGATACGTATAGAAGACATCCGAGCCGACATAGAACGAATCATGCGGTTCAAGATGCCTTTTCAAATCAAACTGCTCCTGCGAAACGATCTTATTGGCAAGAAGCATTCCAACAGCTTTTCCGCCGATGAATCCGGTACCTATCAACCTGCTTTTAATAAGCTGCAAATCTTCGAGTGTGAAATATTGCTTGACCAGTGCCAGCATTCTCTCGTCCCGGCCGATCATGATTCTGCAAAGCCGATCCAGCGCCTGTTGTTTTTCCTGTTCCGATACATCCCACATCTGAGCCATTTCCGTCGCCTGTGAAAACAGCTTGTCCCAGTAATCCAGGACTCTCTCGGCGGGCTGTACCCCCCGTTCGGAGATATATGCGAGGAGTTTGGTGGCATCGACGCTGCTTGTAATCGGTACAAATTCCCCATCCTGCTGCAGGTGAGGAAGGAACATCGTCGGCGAGTAGCGTTTCCAGACCTTCAGCGGGTGCAGGCAATACCTGCCTTCGACGTTGTACAAATCGAGCAGAAGCTGTGTGGTCTCCCGAATACGGGCTATTGTCTTGAATGAGTGACGATTACGTAAAAGAGCAAAATACGCAATCGTATCCAGCTCGAATAAATAAGGGCAGGTAACCATGAAAAAATTGCCGATCATAAGGTCCGTAGCCCATGCGTCCAGCAAATAGGAAAGGCAGTCGAAGACATAATAGGCCTCTTTTCCCTGCCTGGCGATTATCTCATGAACCTGTGTGGTGAATGTCTCAAAACCGCTAACGGCATCGAGTTTGTACATTATTATGCCGTCACCGGTTTTTACAAGAGGCTTGTGATCGGCAAATCGAACATACACCACCTGGCGGGCCTGCTGCTTCGCCCGTTCAACGTAAGGTGTAACAAAAGCGACAAAATCGTCGATACTATCTACCTGCCAGACGACGTTGTCGCCTTTTTTTAAGCCGGTAACTACAACATCAAGACTGTCAATTCCCGTACTTGCCCACCCAGGCATAATCTAATCTCTCATATCTATTGTTATGATTATCAAAGAGGACATTATTTACTTGTCCGCATCAAATTATTATAAAAGGGCAGAACCTTTTAGACAAACAGGTTCTGCCCTTTTTCTTCGAACATAAAACACATCAATAAACAATGTTGCAAAAACTATACCGCCTGCACGATTAGTTTTCACAACTTACTGAATTAATTACCCCGCCGGGTTAATATTACACAACTCCCTGGTCGAGCATGGCGTCAGCCACTTTCACGAATCCTGCAATATTCGCACCCATCACAAGATTGCCGGGTTCTCCGTATTCCTCGGCCGCATCATAGCACTGCTTGTGGATAGCAATCATTATATTATGCAATTTCTTGTCCACTTCTTCACGAGACCATGACATCATCATGGCGTTCTGCGACATTTCCAGACCTGATGTAGCAACACCGCCGGCATTCGCAGCCTTGGCCGGTCCGTAAAGTATTTTCTTTTCGAGATACTGTTCAATTGCTTCCGGGGTACTTGGCATGTTGGCGCCCTCTGCAACAAGCATACAGCCGTTCTTGAGCAATATTTTAGCATCTTCTTCATTAATCTCATTCTGGGTCGCACTGGGGAAGGCGCAATCGCATTTAATACCCCAGGGCCGCTTGCCGTCAAGGTACTGGACCTTATATTTTTCCGCATATTCTCTAATGCGGCCGCGTCGGACGTTCTTTAGTTCCAGAATAAAGGCGAGCTTCTCGGCATCAATTCCGTTCGGGTCATAAATTGTGCCGTTGGAATCAGACAGGGTTACAGCTTTCGCCCCGAGCTGATTGAGTTTTTCAACTGTGTACTGGGCAACATTTCCCGAACCTGATACCGTACAGATTTTACCTTTGAAGCTTTCGCCTTTGGTCTTAAGCATTTCCTCGGCGAAATACACACAGCCGTATCCGGTTGCTTCCGGACGTATCAGCGAACCGCCCCAGTTTAACGCCTTTCCGGTTAAAACACCGGTAAACTCATTACGAAGGCGCTTGTATTGGCCGAACATGTAACCAATCTCACGTCCGCCGACGCCGATATCACCGGCGGGGACATCCGTATTCGGGCCGATATGACGGAATAATTCGGTCATGAAGCTCTGGCAGAAACGCATAACTTCGTTATCACTTTTGCCCTTGGGATCAAAATCCGAACCCCCCTTACCGCCGCCCATGGGCAGAGTCGTCAGAGAATTTTTGAAAATCTGTTCGAATCCAAGAAACTTCAGGATGCCTGCGTTGACTGTGGGGTGGAATCTAAGCCCTCCTTTATATGGGCCAAGCGCGCTGTTGAATTCGAACCGAAAACCACGGTTGACCTGGATGTTACCCTTGTCATCCAGCCATGGTACTCGGAACATTATCTGCCTTTCCGGCTCTACAACCCTGTCAAGTATCTTAGCATCGACATACTCGGGATGATTATCCAGAACCGGTTCCAAAGAGTCGAGAACTTCCTTTACCGCCTGATGAAATTCCGCCTCACCCGGATTGCGTTTAAGAACTTCCTCATAAACCCCCTGGATAATGGTTTTTGCTGCCATTTGACGAGTCTCCTATAAGAGTCGTAATTCATATTTACTTTGGCTTTTACTATAAGCCAAATTAATAACACATTCAGCTAATTGCGTTCTTAACATCAAGTTGATAGAATGTATAGCATACATTCTTATATGTTTATAATACAACGTATAAATATTAATAGAATTTATTAGGGTATCTTATAATGCACATAGAAATGCTGAAGTTATTCTGCGACCTGGCAGATTTCCGCAGTTTCTCGAAGACTGCAGAAAAGAATCTTATAAGTCAATCCGCAGTATCACAGCAGTTAGCCCAGCTTGAGCTTACTCATAAGTGCCAGTTAATTAACCGCAAGAAAAGACCCATCGAACTCACAAAGGCCGGACAACTGTTCTACCAGGCCGCTAAAGATATGCTCGACAGGCATGAACTACTCAAAAATGAGTTGAGAATGTTGCAGAAAACCTTTGTAAGCAGAATCAATGTGGCGGCGATATTCAGCATCGGCATGCATACCCTGCCCGATTATGTCAAAAAGTTCATGGTCAGCTATCCAAACGTTAACGTCCATATAGAATACTTTAGTGCCAATAGAATCTACGAGCTTGTTTTAGCCGGCGATGTCGATATCGGCCTTGTCGCCGTTCCAAAAAGAGATAAAAGACTCGAAGTATATGATTTCGAAGACGAGCTTCTGGTCCTTGCATGCAGTCCGAAACACCCATTGGCATACGAATCTCAGATTGATATCCATAAATTACAGTTTGAACGATTTATCGCTTTTGAAAAAGACGTCCCGACACGTATATGGATAGATAGTATTCTGGAGCGATATAATATCAGTGTTCGTCCGGTGATGGAATTCGACAACATTGAAACCGTCAAGCGGGCGGTGGAGATAAATTCAGGTATAAGTATATTACCTCAAAGTTCAATACTTCAGGAACTTAGCGATGGTACAATAAAAGCGATAAACTTTTCCAATGAACGTTTTATCAGGCCAACGGGTATTATCGTTCGTAAAGGAAAGATAATGAGCCAGGCGGGCCGATATTTTATCGAGCTGCTGAAAAAGAAAGCATAAAACCTCATCGAGAGGAGAAGCTGTTTCACATATTAAATTACGTATATGGAATCTTTGGATAATATTATATGCCAATTAAAGCCGTAATATTTGATTTGGATGGTACAATAACCAGACCTTATTTCGATTTCGATGCTATCCGGGAGGAAATGGGATTAGATAGAAATTCCGGGCCTGTTCTTGAAGCAATGGAGAAAATGACACCCCAACAGCGCAGGAAAGTCGAGAAGATACTCAATTATCATGAACAAAAGGCCGTGGCCGAATCGGAACTTAACGCCGGTGCAAAAGAAACGTTATTGACACTTCGTTCGGCGGGAATTCATATCGGAGTCTTGACGCGCAACAGACGAAACAACGCCTTTGCGATTGCTCGCAAACACAACCTCGAATTCGATGCTGTTGTCGGCCGGGAAGACGGGCCGGTCAAACCGGATGCTTTCGGTGTCCTGCATTTGTGCCGGCAATTCGGTATAAAACCACAGGAAACTTTACTGGTGGGAGATTATCTGTTCGATCTGCTGTGTGCAAAGGCCGCGGGTGCTGTTGCCGTGCTTCTGACAAATTACAACCGGTCCGATGAATTTGCAGAGCACGCGGATTTTTGTATTGAAAACATAAGCGGAATACTCGACATTATTGAAAATATAAAAAAGCGTGTGGAGAAAGGGGAATCCGACGAATGAATATTAAGATGATAATCAGAGCAACCTTAATCCTGTTATGGGCGGTGGGCAGCGGTTGTGCCTCCGGTTCAAAAACAAACGCGATTACTGAACAGAAAAAAGACGATCCTGTCGATACGGTCCTGGAACAATTGAATAAAAGTACCCTCGAGCTTGAGTCGTACGAGGGTCAAATTGAGTATAAATTCGTTCAACCATCGTTATTCGATTCCCAGGACACCAGGAAAGGCTTTCTGTATTATATCAAAGAAGGAAATAAATCCAGGCTGAGAGTAAATTTTCTGACGCGAAAACAGGACGAGGAACCGGAGCATAAGTACCTCGAACAATATATCGTTCTCGACGGGTCTTCACTGAAATATCCCGGCGAAAAATTCGAAGGCACATGGCTTGTGTGCATCGACTATCAGATAAAAGAACTAAAGCTCGTTCAATTAGCCGGGCCGGCCAAACCCGACAAGCCGGTGGATGTCTTCGAGCTGGCCAGCAGGAATTTACCTATAATCGGATTTACAAAAATTGAAAATCTGAAAGAACAGTTCGATGTATCGCTGGTCGAGCAAAAAACTAAAGAGTCTCAGGATTTTATTCAAGTTCATCTGGATGTTAAGCCGAATTCGGTTTACAAAGACGACTATACATACATCGATTTCTGGATAGATAAAAAATTGAATCTTCCGGCAAAAGTACTCGCCGAAACAACTGAAAAAGATTTTTACGAGATAAAATTCATCAAGCCGAAGATAAATAAAAAAATAGACAGGAAAATCTTCGACTTTAAGATACCGAAAGATTTCAGTGAGCCGGAAATAATACCGCTCAAAGAAAAGGACAAACAATAACACCGAATCGTTCCTAATGGGGTATGTTACATGGCTGTAGTAATTATCGCTGAAAAAGACTTTAAGAAACTCATCACAGAACGCGGTAAAAAATTACTTTTAATCGTCGACTTGCTATTAAAGAGTAAATCAACTAAAGAAATTCTTACACGACCGCTCCTCGGTGAATTACTCTCACAATCCACTCAAATAGAGGAGCTTCTTGACTCCTATGGGGCCGGCTATAATTGCATATGGTGCGGTTTCAGGGCTATGACGGCAGCAATAAAAGGTTATTCCAATGTAAGTTATGAACTTCTTCACATCCGGTACGTTCTGCCCGGTTATCATCTCCTGCCCACCGGAAAGGATTTTGTCGAAGCAACGGAAAAGACGCTTGATTTCACATCAGGTGTTCTTTTAAAGGCGGCAAATATGCTGCTTGCTCAGGCCAAACAACTCGGTCTGGATATACCCCAGCAAAATCATGATGATATTTCCTTCTCCGAAGAGCTTCCCGTCGGACAACTCCCACATACCTGCGAAAGGCGTAAAATTGAAGTCGTCTCGGAGATGGTAACTTCTCTTGCAACAGCTTTTTTAATTTTAGCAGCCGATAGTAAAGAGGTCTGTGCGGCCGGCCGGGCCAAGCCGGAAGAATATGCTTCCTACCTTATGGATTCTGTCAGCGAGGAAAAGCTCAGAAGTCTCCAGCTTCAATTCCATAACCTTCAATCACTATATGACACATACGTCTCAGGTACCGAAGCGGCGGAGCTGGATGTGGATTTACCCGTCCTCAGAGGTCACATAAGCGTTATCATGCATCTTCTGAGAACCGCCACATTGTTTACACATCATTACGAACGACACATGAAAAAGCAAACATGTAATTCCCGGACAAGATTGAAGCCTTTGGTGAAAGACGTCGAATTATTAGCAATTCTAATGAACTATTCAATCACTCATATAAGTTTGTTTATAGATTGTGCAGTACATCTCTGCCAGGAAATGCTCAAGCGTTACGCAGAAGTTATCCGTATTGAGATACCCATACCTCAGTATCGCGGCTTTCACGTTCGCCCATCCGGACTGGTTGCAAAGATTGTGCGGCACTATGGAAGTGAAGTTGGGATGTATTTAGATAACGAAGTTTACAACGCCCGCGTGCCGTTCGATTTTTTCCGGGCCAACGAGAAGATAAACGCACAAAAACGGCTCTGGTTAAAAGAAGAAATCGTTCGTCTTAATCTCATCCAGGAGGAAACCGGCGATATTGACTTGAATACCATTGTCCTCAGTATTGTGCTAACTATGGCCGGACGTGGTAAATTAATCATGTACGAGCAGCCGTTGAAACTGCCGGAAGAACCGGCTCGAAAGCAGGGAATGTTGTCTGAGAAGGTCATCGACGAGATGGCCAGACTGCTTGCAATAGGTAAAATCGACGTGGAATCTCACATTACCGCAATATTTGAAGGTGATAAGCGGGTGTTAAACGATATTAAGTTCCTGGCGGAATCCGGATATGGAGAGGATAAATTCGGTAATAACGTTCCACTGCCGGATAAGCTTGGATACCTGCGAAGATGAGTTCACAACAGGCTTTGTGAGAATTATCCATAAAAATCATTTACAAGAGGATACCAAACAGAGAAAACCTCAATTACCCGTGGAAATTACGCTGAAAATAAAGGAGTTGACATGTCAAAGGCAATAGTTGTTTATTATTCGCGAAGCGGTAACACCAAAGAAATGGCAGAGATAATAGCCAAATCTATGAACCAAGCCGATTTACCGACAGAATGCAAATCTGTCAGCGATATAACTTCTGAAGATATCTTTAGTTACGATGCGATAGTTATTGGCTCGCCGACGTATTACGGCCATATGGCCGGGCCGATTAAGAGCTTAATCGATGACCTTGTAAGCCGGCACGGCCAGCTCGACGGTAAAATCGGGGCGGCATTTTCCAGCTCAGCAAACATCGGCGGGGGAAACGAAACCACAATAATGGGAATAATTGAGGCTATGCTCATCAGTGGAATGATTGTACAGGGCGACCCTCGCGGCGACCACTATGGACCGGTTTCTATCGGCAAGCCCGACCAGCGTGTTGAGAAACAATGCATACGACGCGGTCAGAGAATTGCAGAATTAACCAAAAAATTATACCCATAATATAGATAAAAAATATTGTTTTTTTACAAAAAAAGGGCTTTTTTCTTTGACAAAGTATTCCCGCCCAGTTAGTTTTCTTGGGCGTTTTAATCTGCTATAATAATAGTTATAAACTGGCAAAGGAGATTATTCTAATGCAAGAATACGAAGACCTCAAAATACTGGTTGCGGAAATTGAAGCTGATATAGGTAAAGCCGAGGGCGGAAATAAGGCCGCAGGAACACGAGTTCGCAAGCAGATGCAGAAAATCAAGCAGGCTTCTCAATTTGTTCGCAATCGTGTGCTCGAAATCAGATCGACCGACTGAATTTTCGCAACTATCTCAAACGCCGGCTTATATCTTAATTTAAGCATGGCGGAACTTACCTGAAGTATTGCGTATCGGAACATTGTGTATAAAGAACAGTGTCCCAATACACAATGCGTGAGCTTGGATTTTTTATAAAGGTTCATAATGCCACCTCCTTTATTTTTCGATTTATCGCAAATCGACCTCAAGATAAAGCCTGTATTCGATAATGAAGCGATTTGCAAGGCCAATCCGCAAAGATACGAGATGCAGCAGCTCGACGGCATCATCTGGTACGACAAGGAAAAAAACCTGATTTTAGGTTACAAAGACGTAACAGAGAATGAATTCTGGATAAGAGGCCACATCCCGGGCAGGCCCCTGATGCCGGCTGTGATAATGGTCGAGGCGGCCGCTCAGCTCGCAAGTTTCTATATGAAACAGATTTATCAGGAACCGGGATTTATCGGCTTTGCGGGAATAGAGTCCGCGAAGTTCCGTTCACTAATTGAACCGGGTAAAAGATTGTATTTGCTGGGCATTGTCAAGAAATACAAACGGAAAAAACGCACATCACTTGTCACAATAGCCGTTCAGGGAGTCGTTGACGATATCCTTGTATTCGAAGCGACCGTATCCGGCATGAGAGTTTAGGCATAAATTCCCATACCAATACCGGATTATATCGGCGTATCCTCCTCTTCGGAATCGAGGACTGCATCCACAACGGAGTACCATGGCTGAATTCTGCCTTTTTAATAACCGTGACTTTGTAGTGTGTGATGAAATCGCATCACTTCCACTGACAGGTTCACCATGATAATTCAGGTTGTTATAAATAATGAACAATCGAGTTTTTTTCTTACGTTTGTTACTTTTTCAATGTTGAACAGCCCGATAATCATATAGAATTCTCCGTAAACACCCAGCATAGTGACGCTTTATTATGGAAGTTTATTAAAGTTGAGCGAACAGGCGGCGTCTTTCACATAATTTTCTTGACTTTCATGAAACAATATGATATATTAACGTTTATACAGATCACGGCGGGGTGGTATAAGCGGAGCAGTTCCTTGAAATCGCTTCTATTGACTTTTCAAATTAATCTGTAGTTTTATTTGATTTACTCATCTGCGTTTTTGGGGGAGGTAAAAAACTTCCAGGGAAATCAATAAGATAGTATCTATTCCAGAGATTAATTAATAGCGGGTAATAATACCAAAATTCAAGAGAGAGATGATAGAAAATGAAAAAGCTAAATTCCAAATCGGGTTTCAAATTAATGCTGCTTTTTATAGTTTTGCTGCCTCTATATGGTTGTTCGAGAACTTTAGAACAACAAGCTCAGACAGTCAGGGTCTCCCCTGTTTCCGAAGAATACAAGTTAACCGAGAAATTAAAAGGAAAGATTTTCATTCTATTGGCTGAAACAAGTACTGGCCAGGAACAACACAGAAATTCAGTCTCTGATTCTTTGGCGCGAGCCGTAAAGGAAGACTTGATCCACGGTGATGACTCATTATCTTTGGCGTTCCTTGGTTTGGGGAAAAAGCCGGATGAGATTAGCATATCCACCGAGGGAATTGAGGTCCTCTCGTTTACCGATTTTACTAACATATTAAATGAAAAGGACCTGTGCCAGAAACAAGCGGAGATGAGAGAATTCTATCAACAAAATGGTATGTTCAGAAAGTCGGACCTTGAGTTCCTGGCAAACGAAATCGGGGCCGACTATATTATTCTACCCTGTCTATTGGACATCAGACGCTGGAGCACGGGAAGGCTTTCAGTGGTCGGCGTAAAATTTCTCCACACACAAATCATCAACGGAATGCTGGGGATGGAAATCTGGGATACAAGGAAAGGTCACAAAGTATTCAGTGCCATCTCTGATGTAACCATAGCGAACGAGCGTATTGCAGAAACGCCGATTTCTATGGAAGAGGCTTTTAAGATGGCATGGCTGGGGATGATGAGAGAGCTGCCCGGACAAGCTCAAATGAGCACTATAACCGTCGACGAGAAAGAAAAGGACCTGCCGTTGAAAAAAGAAGATCAGGCAAACTCTCAAAACTCAATCAATGATAAAAAGACAGAATTTTCCAAGGCACTTGAAGTTTCTTTACAGGAACCTCGATAAGTCTGATCCCCGCAAAAATACCTTTAATACTAATTTCGGCAAATCATCGATATTATAAAATACCTTTCGCCGATTGCATGTCACTATTTAAAAGATATACGAACCATTATACCTTGCAAAGCTAATCGAAAGTTTTTAGGTATTTTATATGGCTTCTGCGGTGACAATATAGTCTTGCTTTCACATGGCTACACAAGGATTTACTGCGGAGAATCTTATGAGACCCCCCCCGTTTGAGTGATTTCACCCTTGAATTGCTCTACTCACATGTGATATAATCATATATAGGTGGAAATTCAATTTCCTATCGGTCTGATAGCAATGAGGTCCAGCTGTCTACTCCTGGTGCTTCCTATATGTCATTGCCTGACCAACACAATCTGGAGGAGGAAAAATGCGATCAAGACTCTCATTAGTGCTGATAGGGATGTTCCTTGTAGGGATCAACAGACTGGGATATGGAAAGGATTATTTCATTGGACCCGATGCGCTGGGACTACCAGCCGATGCAGTGTTCGGGAGTGATAGTTATGGCTCTTATGCCGACATACCGACTTCCAACGACTACGGTCCTCTGGCATGGGCCAATCCCCTGTTCCTGGAGGGCGGGCGCTACCGTGCCACGTTCCTTCTTCGTACCAAACCATTTGGGACGGGTGGGGCCCGCATCGAGTTTATCGTCGCCTCCTATGCGGCACCGGTCCACACCCCGTTCACTTGCGAGGTCACCGGACCTGATCTGCCACGGGACAACTCCGTTTACTCGCTGTCAATGGACGTATCCGTGCCGACTGGGGACATCGACGGCATCATCCAGTACCGGAATAATACAGCGGGTGAACTGACAACAGTTCGAGTATACGGCCTATCCCTGGAGTGCCTGGATGAGGGACTGGCCCTGACTAAAGTCCGCCCCCGTAAGATCCTGTATGAACCCGGCGAGTCTGGTTTCGTGGATGTCACGGTCCAGAACTTCATGGATCAGGAGGTCAGTGCAACGCTGGAGCTTACCCTCATCCAGGAACTGGACCGGGCCGATCCCCAGCCTGGGACACCCATCACGGTACGAGCCGGTCAGACCCTGGAGGTGGCCCTGCCGTTCACGGGCCGGACGCTTCAGTATGGATGCGAGGCACGGGTCCGCTTGATTCAGGGTGAACAAATACTGGACGAAGTCAGCGATGTCTTTGGCGTGAGCGATAACGTTTTCCAGGTGGGCCTTGGGGGGACTACCGGATTAGTGATCACATCGAGTTCTGGCTATGCCGATGCCGAGACCATTGCTTCCGATGTAGAGCGATGCCGTACAAACTACTCTAACTGGTGGGAGAAAATGTTTTGGGCTCCGGACAACTGGGGTGACCTGACGCCGGAAGCAGAGGAGTGGATCAGTGGTCAGTCTGCGCGATGGGAGAATGCTAATCGTATTCGTGAGTTCATCGCAGCTTTGAAACCGCACGGTATCAAAGCCATCACTTACGCCCAAGGATCAGCCAAGGGGCCCTCAGGCTGGGAACTGCTGCGACAGCACCCGGAATGGTTCTATGCCGCTCCGGGGGGCACTCCCCTGAGTGAGGGCTTTGACGCCTGGGACCTGGCCCACTGGAATGACACCGATCTCCACATGGATTCGGTCGGGCGCTTGCAGTTCGCCGCCGATACCTGGCGTCTCTTTCCCGATTTGCGTCAATCCACGGTACTGGAGTGGGGGATCAACGAACTGATAGCCTCCATGCAGGATTTCGGCTGGGACGGGGTGCGATTCGACGGGCATTGGACTGCAGGTAACGATGCCCTCTCCACAGCCAACATGCAGCGACTCAAGCAGGCGATGTTGGAGGAAAATCCTGACTTCCTTTTTGGCTTTAACTGGGGACTCAGCTTGGGGAATCAGCTTTGGCTGCCTGCCACAGGTCCGATGCTCTCCCTCGAGCACGAGTTCCGCGAGTCTATGGCCGGTGGCGGAGCGTACGTTCAGGAAGGAATAAACTATTGGAGCTATGGCCCACGAGATGAGGATAAATACAAGTTCTGGTCGGAGTATGCAACCGCCGAGGAAGCTGCGGCGCGAGGTGTTCATGCCCTGGGTGGCAGTTACTACTTCGTTTACGCCTTAGACAGGCTGAACCCGATTGACCGACTTTACAAGTTCGCCGTGGGCACAATATGCGGAGTGCACCCCATCTATGGGGCACATTACATCGCACCAGGCTGCCCAAGCTGGGGCCGGTTCCTTACTCGGTGGTCCTCGATAGTGTGGGACACGCAGATGAAGCCGGTCTCAGACGGTGACGTGGACGTGATCGCCGATGTTCCGCTGCTCTGGCGCAACTGGGTCAAACAACGGGTGGTGGATGAAACCAGCCGTCAGGTGATCGTGCATCTGCTGAATCCGCAGAAGAACGACCAGATTAACGTTGTTGACGATCTGTTGCCTACTCCGGTATCGGACGTGGTGGTGAGAGTAGAGATTCCCGAGGGCCAGGCCGTGACGAAGGCAATACTGCTGGATCCGTGGCAGAGTGATCAGTCAACGACACTGGCGATCACACTGGACTGCGAAACGGCACAGGTGACCGTTCCCAAGGTAGAGGTGTGGAGCATCGTTGTGTTCGAATTCTCCGGGACCTTTGTACTGCCCTCGCCCGGCGCACAGTTCACTGAAACACCCGATCCCGCAGAGGTGGAGGCAGGACGACAGACCTCTTATCCAGTGATGGGTGGACCGTTGACGTCAGACGAGTCGGCTGGACACAGGTCATGGCTGTATGAAACCGATGCCGGATATAACAATGTGTCGGCTCATGGAATCCTGGATCCGGAGGCAGGCAATGGCATGGCACAGGTCCGCGATAGTAATGAGACATGGGCCAGCATCGGACGGAGTTGGATGGGACCTTTCCCCCCCGGTTGCTATGTGGCCAAGATGCGAATCAAAATAGAGGACACAAATATGCCTTCTCAAACCCAGACTATGCGTATGAACCTGTCCCTCTCGTTCTCTGGAGAGTCTAACTATACAGACTATGGAACCTCTGATTGGGTGTTGGCACAGGGATTGCCTTCAGAGCGGACGTTAATCGCAGACGGCGTCTACCACGACTATGATTTGTCGTTCGAGCTGTCGGAGTGTACTTACATTCATATCATTGGCAAAACAGAAACTAATGATCCGGCAGATAGCCGATTCCTAATGGACTACATCTTGGTCAAGCAGGAGGAGGCATACACTGACGCCATGCTCGACCCAAGTCCGCCTGAGCCTCCTTCGGTCCAAATCGGCGGCGCCTCCGGTTTGGATGTCCTGGTTGTCAACGGGTTTACCTGGAATACCTATCGATTATCTGACGTATGGGGGACTGAGACGCGTGTCCGGGAGTTATGGTGGCGGGATTGGGAGATAATGGACGATTTCCCGCAGACCATTGAGGGCCTTGCCCCGTACGATGTGGCTGTCCTGGCAGATATTGATGTCGGCCTGTTGAGTCTGGAGGCACGGCGTGCGCTGCGTGACTATGTGGCGGCCGGAGGCGGTCTGTTGCTTCTGGGCGGGCCTTATGCCTTTGGGCAGGGATTTCTGTCCGGCACCTATGTGGAGGATGTACTGCCAGTGTCAGTGAGCCCCCGGTACGGGACCTGCAGCAGGCGACCAGTCCGCTGGTACTGACGGCTGCGTCAACGCCGCTGATGAGCCGGTTCGAAGAGAGCCTGTCAGCGCAGCAGCCCGAGGTTTACTGGCGACATCTGGTGGAACTGAGGCCGGGGGCCGAGGTGCAGATGTTTGCGGGATCGGAGCCGGTGCTGGTTACGGGTTCTTATGGACAGGGCCGGGTTGCCGTGTTCTATGGGACCACTCTCGGTGTATCGGACCCGGGTCACCTGGCGTTATGGCAATGGGACGACTGGCCTGCACTGCTAACCGACGTGATCTATTGGACAGGCTCCTTATCTACTATCGCCTCCTCAGACTAACCCGGATTTCCCACACTGCTTCTAAAAAATTGATCCTGAAATACCAATAACTGACGGCTATTATTAAGGCGCATCTCAAGGACAGCATGACAAAATAAAGTCAAAAGTAAACGTCATTTTTCACTGAAAACGGGGATTTTGCTTGTATTACGGCGGTTTTTGGGTAAAATATGTAACGAACTATGGAGGGTTCGTAGTTCACCCCTTAGGGGTAAATAGTTCATTGAGAATAGGGAGTAGGGGATAGCAAATCAAAAGTTCAAAGTGTAAAGTTAAAAGTTTACCCCTTCAACGTTGTTCAGGGCAGGCTCTGAGCGAATCCTAATGGGGCAAAATCACAAAGGTTGACCGTATTCATGGTAGCGGCGGCTAAACAAATTTGAAAAAACAAACCCAATTTAATACCAGAAGACAGAA
>CAZMZR010000042.1:0-29779 GCA_964570855.1 uncultured Pirellulales bacterium | reverse complement strand
CGAATATATGAGGTTTATGGTGTAGATGTCGAATCAGGATTTTTAGCAACTATCACTCGACTGCTTCTGTATCTTCCGGCATATTTTCCTTTTCCCAATATTCCATGAAGACTTCCAAGTCCTTAATGTCCACAAAACCATCGCCCAGAGGCAATGGTGCAATATCACATAACAGTTCTTCTTGACCCCAGTTTTCGATTAGTATTACCAGATCATTGATGTCTACAATTCCATCGCTGTTGAAGTCAATAATGGGAGTAAATGTCACCTGCCATATGTCGTCATCCCCATATCCACCCCAGGCAGCAGCGGCATCGAAGTAAATGGTCGAGCCATCGGGCGAGAGCGCCGGCCCATAGAAATAGTACGGACTGTTAATGTTGAGTTTCACGGCAGGTACCCAATCATCATCGATCAATTTCCGCGTTGATGCCCATATACCGCCCCAGGGTCCTCGGTTAAAAACGAGTGTTAGGCCGTCGGATGAGATACTTGGACACAGATCTGAGCCGGAACTATTAACGTTCGGCCCGAGATTCACCGGTTCGCCCCACTCATCGTTTATTGTAGCCCGCGTTGCCACCCATATATCGTCTTCACCATATCCGCCGGGCCGCTCATAAGAAGCAAAGTATAGCGAAAGCCCATCTGCCGAGATGTCGGCAGTATAGGCATCATACGAACCAACCGGTGGCCCAATCTTAACCGGATTACCCCAAGGCTCATCTTTTGATGGGCGAGTTGCTACCCGTAGGTACCAATCGCCCCATATATCAAAATAAAGCTCCAGGTCATCTGGCGATATCGCGGGATCGACCCCAGTTATAATGACCGGGCCTCGCTCGCTCCAGTCGCTTTCTGTTGATTCTCGCGTCGCTACACGTATACCTCCACTGCCACAAAAGTACAGCTTTAGGCCGTCCGATGAGAAGTCACACTCTTGCACATTACCAGAGTCATTGATCAATGGACCAACATTGATCGGTTCGCTCATGATAATATCCCCATGAGCGCTCCCAATACCAAGCACAATAGTGACCACAAATACAACTACCACTAACCTGATTTTTGTACAATTTGACCATTTCATAATAAACCTTCCTTTCTTTTATTCCCCGTTTTCAGTAGTTTGCGGTATATTCTCCTGCTCCCAGTATTTGATAAAGACTTTCAAGTCCTCTATATCCACCACACCGTCACCCCAGGGCATCGGGCCGATATCACACAAAGGCTCATCCTGGCTCCAATTTTCAACGAGGATTAAAAGATCTTCTAAACTTACAACTCCATTACCATCGAAATCAAAAATAGGTTTTATTGATACCTGCCAAATATCATAGCCACTATATACACTGGAACGGTCGCTATCAAAATACAGAGTCGAACCATCCGGTGATATCTCCGGATTATAGTTACATGTCCTGTCACAATTTACGGGGGATCCGAGCAAAATCGGTGTTCCCCATTCATCATCCTCGGTTGCTCGGGTGGCCACAGATATATTTCCCTCGCTCGCATTGCAAAAGAAAATTGCCAAGCCATCATTCGAGATGCTTGGATTGAACTGGTCACCAGTATCGTTTATATTCGATCCGAGATTCACTGGTTCGCCCCACGAGGTGTCCACTGCCTCACGTGTCGCCATCCATATATCCTCGCTGCCTTGCTCACCCAATGCGGTAAAGTACACAGTTAGCCCATCGGGAGCAAAGTCAAGGTCCCAGGCATCGCCAAGTTCGGTGAATTCACTGGCGGGATCCCAGGGATCATCCTTTGAGGCGCGCGTTGACCGCATCAAACACCATTCATTATTCACCTTTCGCTCAAAGTAGAGTTCCAGGTCGTCTGATGAGATAGTCGGATTTATGTCCGGTCCGGGCCAGTTTACATTTAATCCTAACTTTATGGCCTGGCCCCATGGAGCGCCTATAGATTCACGCGTAGCAACCCAGATGTCATGGCCCCAATATCCAACATCTTGTTCGGCAGAAAAATACAACTTCAAACCATCATGGAGGAGGCTGAGCCCCTGTACATTGGTATTATCTGGGTTGTTTATGACTTTATCCATGCACGCGGGATCGCAAATGACGAAGTCTGCCTTCGCGCTCCCGCCGCCAAGCACTATCGCGGCCACAAATACAACTAACAACCTCATTCTGTCACAATTTAACCATCTCATAACATACCTTCCTTTCTTCCCTTATAACCGCAGACCTCGCTATAAATATTTACCATTGCTAAAACCAGACTTTTCAGATTTCCACAAATGCTCGTTCGCCAAACGTCTCTGCAATAAAAACCGCAAAAAATTTCAAATAATGCAGAATAGATGGCTTTTTTTTAATCCACACGGCATAAGTTCCCTGAAAGCCTGAATTTAACTCTTGTAAATATTTTTAATTATGTTATGATTGCCTCTGTTCAGGAGCGGATTATGTCTTTGGAGCTGTCGTAAATTTCGAGATATACGAAATGGCAGATTATGACCATACAACGATGGGGGGACAGGCACAAACATTTCTTACCACACACTGGTCTCTTATTGAGGATGTCCAAACAGAGCAGGACAAAGACCGCGCGCTCATCGGAATGCTCTTAGAAAGATATTGGAAGCCGGTTTACTGTTATCTACGCCGCAAGGGCTACGATAATGAGCAGGCCAAGGACCTGACACAGGGTTTTTTTCATGAAGTGGTCTTGAATCGGGACCTGGTGATGCAGGCCGACCAATGCAAGGGGCGTTTTCGCACATTCCTTTTACATTCACTGAATCAATATCTGATAGACCAGTCGCGCAGGGAAACGGCCCAAAAACGCATCCCCAGGGAAAAAATCGTATCTCTCGATATCGCCGAGCCGCCGGAACTGCCGCAGATTATGACAGATGTAAGTCCGGATGTTTGTTTCAACTACGCCTGGAAATCAATGCTTCTGGACCAGACACTCTCGGAAGTGGAATCAGCTTATCTCAAGCAGGACATGGCGATTCATTGGCATGTTTTTAATGAACGGATTGTAAAACCCAACTTAGAGGGCACCAGGCCGTTATCGATAAAGGAAATCTGTTCTAAATATGGAATCGAAGATGAACTCAAGGTCTCAAGTATGATTACAACCGTTAAAAGGCGTTTTCAAACGGCACTCAAGAAGAATCTGCGTAATACGGTCACATCTGAAGCTCTGATAAGCGAGGAACTGGGAGAAATTATCAAATTTTTTTCAAAAAACATGCAAGATTCCAAAAATCTTACGGATTAAATAACGGAAGTTATCATCTACGATATTTTTTGAAGAATTTGATTATGAATGACAAAACGTCATTTGGTGCAGAACCTGAAGGAATGGATCGGCTTCTGGCGATGGGTATGGAGGAGTCTGATAAAGATATTTCTGCTACGGCTTCGTGGGAGCATTTTCTGGAAAGGCCTGGCGGCCGGATTGGCCGATATAAGCTACTCCGCGTTTTGGCCGAAGGCGGGATGGGGATTGTTTATTTAGCCGAACAGGAAGAACCGATTAGACGTCGAGTAGCTCTAAAAGTAATCAAGCCGGGCATGGATTCGGCGCGTGTGATTGCTCGCTTCGAGGCAGAGCGTCAGGCATTGGCCCTATTGGACCACCCCAATATCGCTCATGTATATGATGCAGGAACAACAGAGTCCTGCCGACCATATTTCGTCATGGAATATGTCGAGGGATTGGCCATTACCGAGCATTGCGACCAACAGAAGCTCACTATCGATGACAGGTTAAAATTGTTTATACAGATCTGTCATGCCGTTTATCATGCCCATCAGAAGGGAATTATTCATCGTGATATCAAGCCATCGAATATTTTAGTCTCACAAACGGATGACCAGGCAGTACCCAAAATTATCGATTTTGGTGTTGCCAAGGCTCTTACTCAGCCTCTGACTGAGCGGACACTTATTACCGAACAGGGCAGATTATTCGGCACGCCGGAATATATGAGCCCGGAACAGGCGGACATGGCAAGTGAGGACATCGACATACGTTCGGACATTTACTCATTGGGTGTGCTGCTGTATGTACTGCTGACCGGCGTCCTGCCGTTCGATTCAAAAGAACTTCGTAAAAGTGGCATTGAGCACGCCCGAAAGATGATTCGCGAAACAAATCCAAAGACGCCGAGCACTCGATTAACCAAGTTAGGCGAAGAGGCTAAAGAAGTCGCTGAAAGACGCCGGACACAAGTCACAACATTAGCCAAATGCCTGCACAGAGAGCTCGAATGGATTCCACTCAAAGCGATGCGGAAGGAACGCACCGAGCGCTATCGTTCGGCCGCCGAGCTTGCTGATGATATTGAGAATTATTTAAAAGGAAGGCCGCTAATAGCAGGCCCGCCGAGCGATGTATATCGGCTCAAGAAATTCGTACGACGAAATAAGATTCTTATCGGCGGTGTTGCCGCCGTTCTGGTCGTATCCGTCATTGGAACTATCGTATCCGTGGTCTTCGCGCTGGGTCAGGCCAACGCTCGTGCCCAGCAGGCCAATGCTCTTGCCCAGAATAGAGCGATGGCACAGTTTCTGAACAACGACATCCTCGTACCGTTTGCCGGTGAGAACTTCAAGCCTGGAAATATACGCAAGGTATTCGACGCCGCAACTGAAAAGCTTAGGACCCAATTTGCAGATTACCCTCTCCTTGAAGCAGATATGCGGCGTAAATTTGGTGACATATATACGTTCCAATTCGGTGACTATAATAAGGCCTTGTCACTACTGAAACGCGCCCTTGAAATACAGCGACGCGAGCCCGAAGGAAACCCTTATGCTACTATGAACTGGCTTGGTTTGTTATATGTACAAATGGGGAAATACCAGGAGGCCGAGGAAACATTCAGAGAGTTGGTGAAATCACTGGAGGAGCGCTATGAGCAGGGAAGAGGGGGACTTGGCCCTTTATATTATGCCGCCAAGAGCCACCTTGGCAGCGTGTGCCAACTGCTGGGTCGGTACGATGAGGTTGAGCCTTATGTTCGTGAGGCACCCCTTCATCCATGGTGGGACAAGGGGCACTGGAGAGAACTGTTGTATGTAGGGAGAATCGCTGGTCTGCTCAAAGATCAAGGACGTTACGATGAGGCCAGACAAATATATGAGGATCTCCTGCGCACAAGTGAAAGCTTTCAGGACCCGACATACTGGAATCTCATGAATGAGCTTGGCGACCTGCACACTCTTCAAGGAAACCTTGGTGAGGCGGCACCTCTGCTCGAAAAGGCATTTGAAGGGGCTCAGAGGGAACTCGGCGAGGAACACATGGCCACGGAGGACATCAAGGTTGCCCTGGCTGTGTTGCGCACGAAACAAGGTGATTATGAAAATGCAGAATTGCTATTCGGCGAGGCACTGAGAAACATGCAGAACAGGCTGGATGACAACCATCCCGTATTACTGGCAACGCAGAGCAAGCTCGGCGTACTCCGCCGGGAGCAAGGCCGACACGCCGAGGCGGAGAAGATCCTGAGTGATGTTATTCAAGGCCAGCGAGAAAAGCTCGGCCCGGATCATCCGGCAACATTAGAGTCCATGCATGAACTGGCTGTGCTGTATATCAAGCAAGCTTGGTACGCTGAGGCGGAACCGCTGCTGCGCGAAGCAGCAGAGGGCAGAATGGAAAAACTGGGTCCGCAGCATCCGCACACACAAGAATCAATCAAGCATTTAATCGAGCTTTATGAAGCCTGGAACAAGCCGGACAAAGCCGCCCAATGGCGGACAAAACTTACCGAATGAATCTGTGGAGTAAATAGTCAAATAGGCAGTGATTTTAACATGTCTAATGAACTAATCTACTAATTTGCTAATTCGTTTATCCTCCGGGTATTTTTTACATTTGACAAAGGGGACGGTAAATACTAAGTTCTTCGCGGTTTCAGGTCGTGCATAAAAATAAAAGCGCGAGCTTGAGGAACAAGGTTTTGGAATTTTTAATGGAGATTTATAAATGAAAAAGACAATAGTGGGTTTCTGGATTCTGTCAATGGTAAGTATTTCACTGATGTGTACATCGGGCTGCTCAACAGGTATTGCCCCGGCAAGCCAGCTAACCGCTCCCGAAGTGCTTCTCGACAACAGCGGCGAATATATGTGTCCCTATCGGCAGGACGGCACCCTGGCCGACTGGTCTGCACAGGTAATTTCCAAAGTCCTTGGCGCCGAAGCCGGAAAACGGGCCGGGTGGATGGCTGGCGCAAAAGTATTGGGTGGAGCGGCAGACATTGGCAAAAAGGTCGGTGAAAAAGCCGGGGAAAAACTGGCTCTTGAAGCAGCGGGAGGTATGGAGGGAATTCGAAGAACATCGAATATATCATCCAACTCACTCGACGACCTTGCCGTTTTTATGTACGTAAAGCATTCCGAAAAGGATAACTATAATAAAGCGCTGCGCGCAATGTATGATATCTACCCGAAGTTTAAGAAGACCTACAGCAGGGCGCTGGCCAAAGCTTCTGCAGAGCAGAAGAAAAAGTAGCTGGCCGTAAATGACAGGGCAGTTGGAAAACAATACTTTTAGTTATCAACGGGGAGTCTCGATATTTCGGGACTCCCTGTTATGATAATTTCAATTCACTAATCCTCTAATTCGCTGATTATCTAATATTTTTCAGAACTAAAGGGGGGGTTGCATATCTATTATGTCTGTGGTATAAGAAGAGCTTAAAAGTTAAAAATGCCTGAAATGTAAAGTGCCTAAAGTTAGAATTAGAACTTTAGCTCACTTTAGTTCAATTTAGTTACTTTTTACTCATTGTCATTATGGAAGTAGCAGAAATCAAAACGACGATAACGGAACTGTCGGCCCGGGTGGAAAACATCCGGGACTGGCTTTGACTTAATCGATAAAAAGACCCGGATGCAGAAGCTTGAGTCACAGATGTCTAAAACGGGCTTCTGGGACAATCCGGAGGCGGCCCAGTCTGTTGTTTCCCAGTTGAGCGGGCTCAAATCCGTCATTGAGCCGGTGGAAGAATTGCAGCGAGAGGTTGAGGGCATTAGTGAGTTGTATGAGCTGGCGGTCTCTGTTGACGATAAAGACGAATTGAGCCAGTTGGAGAACCACTTGGGCGTACTTATTAAAAAATGCGAACAGGTGGAGTTGGCCGGCCTGCTGTCAAGGCCCGAAGATGTGAAGAGTTGCTTTTTCAGTATCCACGCCGGTGCCGGCGGTACGGAAAGCTGCGATTGGGTGAATATTCTGCTGCGGATGTATACACGGTATTTCGAGACGCACAAATACAAGTTTCAGGAGCTTGATATCACCCCTGGCGAAGAGGCCGGGATTCGTTCGATTACGCTGCAGGTCAACGGACCTTTTGCATTCGGCAAGCTTTCGTGCGAGACCGGTGTGCACCGTCTTGTCAGAATAAGTCCGTTCGATGCGAATAAACGCCGACATACGAGCTTCGCCGCGGTGGACTGTATTCCTGTATTCGATGACGATATCGATATTGAAATCGATGAGGACGATATCAGGATTGATTTTTATCGCGCCAGCGGAGCCGGCGGTCAGCACGTCAATAAAACCAGCTCGGCGGTACGCATTACGCACGAGCCGACCGGAGTGGTTGTGCAGTGTCAGAACGAAAGGAGCCAGCATAAAAACAGGGCGCAGGCGATGAAGATGCTCAAGGCGAAATTGTATATGCTCGAGCAACAAAAACGCGATGCAGAGATTGCCAGGTTATACGGCCAGAAGGGTGAAATCGCCTGGGGCAACCAGATACGAAGCTATGTCCTCCAGCCGTATCAGATGATCAAGGACCATCGAACCGATTACCAGGTCGGCAATGTCGAGGCCGTGCTGGATGGCGACCTCGACGGATTTATTGAAAGCTATCTGCGACACAGGGCCAAAGCAAGTCGAAGTGAAAAATAAGGATTGAAAGCGATAGAGGCGAAAAATGAAGAAGATTATTGACGTAAAATTGACTGCACGGAAGATTAATTTCAGCGATTGTAAAACGGATGTTCTCGTTGTTGGTATATTTTCTGATGCAAAGAAGCTGGATACATTGAATGCGCAACTCAATAAGAAACTCGGCGGTGCAATAGAGCGGCTGATTAAGTTGGGCGATTTCAAAGGAAACGATAAAACCAGTGCAATCGTATATGGCAATGATAAAATCGGCGCTAAACGGATTCTGCTTGTGGGGCTCGGCGAAAAGGAAAAAGCGACACTCGATACGATTCGCAGGGCGGTGGCGAATGCGGCGAAAAAGTCCGTTGAGATAAAAGCCAAATCCGTCGGTCTTGCTTTGCATAATGCTTTCGGCAAACGTTTCGATTTATCTGCGGCCGGTCATGCCTGCGGCGAAGGGGCATATTTTGGCAGTTTTATCTATGATGAGTTCGTTACCGAAAGTAAAGACGGGCGATTAGGCTCGCTTAAGGTCGAACTGATTGAGCCTGATTCCGAAAAACTAAGACAATTGAAAAAAGGCCTTGCCGTCGGTGCGGTCATCGGCGGGGCGCAAAGTTACGCACGCGCGTTGGCGAACCGGCCGGGCAATGTAATATATCCGGCCAAGTTAGCGGCCGCCGCGAAGGAAATGGTTCGCGGCTCGAAGGGATTAAGCTGCACGGTTTTCGATAAAAAGCAACTGACAGCCAAAGGTATGAACGGTGTTCTTGCCGTCGGTTCGGGTTCACAGCATGAGCCGAGATTAATCGTTCTGAAATATAGCCCGGCCGGTAAAGCCGCGAACAAGCTTCCTGTGATTGGACTGGTGGGCAAAGCGATAACCTTTGACTCCGGCGGTTTAAGCATAAAACCTGCGGCGAATATGGACGAGATGAAGCTGGATAAAACAGGCGGAATTTCCGTCTTAGGGACAATGAAGGCAATTTCGGAGCTGGGACTTCCCGTCAGGGTGTACGGGATAATTCCGTCGGCGGAGAACCTGCCCAGCGGGTCGAGCTATCGGCCCGGTGACATTATCAATACGTTCAGCGGAAAAACAGTGGAAATTCAGAACACCGACGCCGAAGGCAGGATAATACTTTGTGACGCTCTTGCCTATGCCCACAAGCAGAAATGCGATATTATTATTGATATAGCCACATTGACTGGGGCCTGTATGGTTGCTCTCGGTAAATATATGGCCGGGCTGATGGGTAACGATGAACAGTTGATAAAACAATTGCAGAAGGCTTCGGAAGACAGCGGCGAGAAGGTCTGGCCCATGCCGAGCGGGGAAGAATATGCCGAGGAGATGAAAAGTAAAATCGCCGATTTGAAAAATATCGGCAGCAGGTGGGGCGGGGCCTGCACGGCGGCGGCATTTTTAAGGCAGTTTATAGGTGATGCAAAATGGGCGCATCTGGATATCGCCGGAGTGGACCTGATTCAGAATGCGTCGGAAAGTTCCTCGGTAGGCTCGAGCGGTTTCGGAGTCAGGTTATTGACAACTTATCTTATTAATCTGGTGGACGGGAAAAAGTAAAGGGTAATTGAGAAAGATGCCGGCGAAGAAAACATATAAAAAAGTGGATACGAAAAGAATCGAAAAGGCGGTCAGGGAAATACTTTTGGCCGTCGGTGAAGACATCGAACGCGAAGGTTTGAAGCGAACGCCGGAGCGGGTCGGGAGGATGTACACCGAGCTTTTAAGCGGGATGCGGGAGAAACCGGAATTGCATCTTCGCAGTGTCTTTACTGAAAATTACGATGAAATTGTTTTACTGCGCGATATTCCTTTCTACAGCATCTGCGAGCATCATTTGATGCCTTTTATCGGTATGGCTCATGTCGCTTATTTGCCGACTGGGATGGTGCTCGGAGTCAGTAAGCTGGCTCGTATTGTGGATTGTTTCGCCCGGCGATTGCAGACCCAGGAAAGACTGACGTATCAGATTGCCGATTTTCTTATGACTAAACTCAAGCCGCTTGGTGTCACGGTTGTGTTGGAGGCTTCGCATAGCTGTATGACAATTCGCGGCATTAAAAAACCCGGCTCGATGATGGTGACATCTGCGCTTCGCGGAATATTCAAAAAAGATCCGAGAAGTCGAAGTGAAGTTCTGAGCCTGATGCATAAGTAGAATGTAAAAAGGATTTGTTATGCATAGACTCACCAGGGGAGTACGTTTTTCGATTAATCCCTTTTTGTCGGAGGAGCCTGAAGGTGCTAATTCGTATGTGTCCCGGCCGGCGGGTGAAGGATTGGCGTTATTTCTGGAATTATCCGTTGAAATTGTCGGCGACGTTGAGCCGGCTACGGGTTTTATCGTCAATGTGACTGATATCGATAAAAATGTTCGCTTGTTTGCGGTGCCGGTTTTTGTAGAGCGGATAAAGAAAGATTTTCGAGGTGCCAGGCATATTACTTTCTCGACGATAACAGAGCTGTTAGGCTCGGCCTGGAATCGATTGAGTGACAAATTCGGGACGGCCCGATTGAGTAAATTGAGTTTGAAGTTGAATCCATCAAGGACAGTAGCCATAGATTCGAAGGATTTTGAAATGTTTTATTTTTGTGAGAAATTCGAGTTCGCAGCAACGCACACGCTATGGAACAAAGATTTTTCCGGGGAGAAGAATTTAGAGGTTTTCGGGAAATGTGCAAATCCCACGGGGCACGGACACAATTACATCATCGAGGTAACGATTAAGGTTCCGGACGGTGTAAATAACTTTTCCATTTGTGATTTCGAGAAGGTTGTGGACAACGAGCTTATAAAAATAGTTGATCATAAGAATTTGAATCTTGACGTCGATTGTTTCAAAGAGGCTAATCCCACTGTCGAAAATATAACGAGTTTCGCATGGAACAAGCTCGTTGGGAGGTTCGATAGTGTATTGCTTCACGGTGTTACAGTCTGGGAAAACGACAGGACCTGTTGCTCGTATTATGGGGGTAAATCATAAGAAAATAACACCTGCACGAGGATTAATCATATACAATTATGCAATTATACATACGATGTTTAACACACTTTTGATTCGTAGAGAGCGAAAACGAATTATAAACCACGAACTTATCGGGCTTTGGGGTGTTTTTTGTTATCCGGAGCAAACCTGATATCGGATATCAAACACAATATAGGAACATAAGAATTCGGCGTGCCAAAGCTCTATCTCGACTAAAGCTATGTTCTTTATTTGACGATACTTATGCTATAGTCGTACTGTCGGTCCGCCCTCACCTGATAGATGTGAGTACCAACCGAGAGCCAATTGCAATGGTACCGGTACGACTGGAAAGAATTGGATTCAACGGAGATGTTGTAAATATAAGCAAGGCTGTTTAAGGTATTCGTGCAGCCCACGGGGACGGAGTCTAAACAGATCGGCTTGTCTTTAAGTATTCTTTTGTCTTGATAATTCTATAGCTGATATTATGCTTTGTGGATATAATTACTTAATAGGATTGGTATGAAAATATTAATTACAGGCGGTGCGGGTTTTATCGGTTCTCATCTTGCGGAACGGATTCTAAATGACGGCGATGAGGTTGCTGTTATCGATAATCTCAGCACGGGCAGTTTGATAAATATCGATGATATTAAAGAGCGTCTCGGATTCGAGTTCACCGAAGGTGACATCAGAAATGCGGAACTGATGGAGCCCCTGGTTGAAAAAAGCGATGTGATTTATCATCTGGCCGCCGCCGTAGGTGTAAAGCTGATTGCCGAGGACCCGGTTCATACGATAGAAACGAATATCGGCGGCACGGAAGTAGTGCTGGATATGGCCAATAAATTCGGCAAAAAGATTCTGATTGCCTCGACGAGCGAGGTGTACGGCAAAAACGAGGCTGTCCCCTTTCAGGAGGACGACGATATTGTGCTCGGCAGTACGAGTATGTCACGGTGGTCTTATGCCTGCAGTAAAGCGATAGACGAATTTCTGGGCCTGGCTTTTTACCAGCAGTATGGTTTGAGTGTCGTAATAGGCAGGTTCTTCAATACTGTCGGGCCGAGACAAACCGGCCGGTACGGAATGGTGGTGCCCCGGTTCGTACAAAGCGCACTTAACAATGAGCCGCTTACGATATACGGCACCGGCGAACAAACCCGCTGTTTTTCTTATGTCGGCGATCTTATCGATGCGGTTATCGACCTGATGAATTGCGAGCAGGCGGCCGGTTCGGTATATAATATCGGTTCCAACGAAGAGATATCAATCGAGGAGCTTGCTGATAGAATTATCGAAATGACGGGCAGTAAAAGTATCAAGCAATATATACCCATTGAGGTCGCTTATGGAAGGCCGATTGAGGATATGATGCGTCGCGTACCGTCTCTGGAGCGAATCAAAGAGGCAATAGGCTGGCGGCCAAAAACAAGCCTGGACGAAACGCTGCGGGTGATTATCGAAAGCCACAGGCCCGGAACAGTAACATGATACCGAAATTTTCTGTTACCAAGGAGAGGAAATTATGAAAAAGGCATTGATTACCGGTATTACAGGTCAGGACGGCTCATATCTTGTGGAACTGCTTCTGGAAAAAGGTTACCAGGTTTGGGGTTTGATTCGCCGAAGTTCTTCGTTCCATACCGGCAGGATAGACCATTTGTACAAGGACCCACACGAGGAAACAAAACTTAGATTGATTTATGGCGATTTGACCGACGGCGGCAATCTCTCGACAATGATCAACGATATACAGCCGGACGAAGTGTATAACCTCGGGGCACAGAGTCACGTACGAGTGAGTTTCGACATGCCGATTTATACTGTCAATACCGATGCGCTCGGGACACTGAGATTGCTTGAGGCGATTCGTTCGTGTCATAAGCCGGTTAAATTTTACCAGGCCTCCAGCAGTGAAATGTACGGCAAAGTAGTAGAAACACCACAAACGGAAAAGACGCCGTTTTATCCGCGAAGTCCCTATGGTTGTGCCAAGGTTTACAGCTTTTGGCAGACGGTGAACTATCGGGAAGCATATAACCTGTTTGCATGCAACGGGATTTTGTTTAATCACGAATCGCCGAGACGCGGCGAGACGTTTGTCACCAGGAAGATTACCAGGGCCGTAACGAGAATTAAACTGGGTTTGCAGGACAAACTCTACCTGGGCAACATGGATGCAAAACGAGACTGGGGTTATGCCGGTGACTATGTCGAAGCGATGTGGCTAATGCTCCAGCACGATAAGCCCGACGATTATGTTATCGCCACGGGCGAGAGTCACTCTGTCAGGGAATTTGTGGAAGAAGTCTTTCGGTATCTCGATATGGACTGGCAACAGTACGTTGATATCGACAAGCGATACTTCAGGCCCAGCGAAGTTGACTTCCTGCAGGGCGATTCGAGCAAGGCGAGGAAGATTCTCAAATGGGAGCCGAAGGTGAGCTTTCAGGAGCTGGCGCGGATTATGACCGATGCAGATATGAAAATCGCCGAGCGTGAAAAGATTATCGAAGAGCACGAAAGATAGCGGGAGAGAAAATAAAAATCGTAACGATAAAGGAACGGCAATGAATGCTTTTTTTCAGAACAGACGTGTCGTAGTTACCGGCGGCGCCGGTTTCCTGGGTAGGTACGTCACAAAGGGACTGCAAAAACAGGGTTGTAAGAATATTATCGTGCCGAAGATCGAAGACTATGACCTGGTCAACATCGACGATATAAAACGCATGTACGAAGATATGAAGCCGGATATTGTTATTCATTTGGCTGCGGTGGTCGGAGGTATCGGTGCGAATCGCGAACATCCGGGCGAATTTTTCTATAAGAATTTAATGATGGGTGTTCAGCTCATAGAACAGGGCAGGCTGCGAAATCTCGAAAAATTCGTGGCGATTGGAACTGTTTGTGCGTATCCGAAATTTACGCCGGTGCCGTTCAGTGAAGAAAACATTTGGGACGGCTACCCGGAAGAAACCAACGCACCGTACGGCTTGGCTAAAAAAATGCTGCTGGTCCAGTCGCAGTCTTATCGCGCCGAATACGGTTTTAACTCGATATTTCTGCTTCCCGTTAATCTGTACGGCCCGGGTGACAATTTTAATCCCGCCAGCAGTCACGTAATACCTGCGTTGATAAAGAAATGCGTCGATGCAATCGACGGCGGGGCGGACCATATTGACTGCTGGGGGACGGGCAGTGCTTCGCGCGAGTTTATTTACGCCGCTGATGCCGCCGAAGGGATCCTTTTGGCAACGGAACTTTACAACGGCTCCGAACCGGTCAATATCGGCGCCGGTTTTGAAATAACTATCAAAGACCTTATCGAGAAGATTGTCGGGTTTACCGGCTTTAGCGGTGAAATTCGCTGGGACACTTCCAAACCGGATGGACAGCCGAGACGTAGGCTGGATGTCTCAAGAGCGAAAAAATATTTCGGCTTCGAAGCTAAAACCGACTTTGACAAAGGTCTTAAAGCAACAATAGACTGGTATTTAAAGCATAAACCGGCATAAACAACAGCAATCATGTCTAAACGGATTCTCGTTCTATTTTTATTTTTATGTCACTGCCGCCCGACTGACGCGCTGGAAAATCTGGCGTTGCACAAGAGCTATACTTTTTCGCCCAAGCCGAATTACTCTTTATGCACGGACGGTTCGGATTCGGTCCAGCTTACCGACGGCAGAAGCTACGGCAGCCAATGGACAAATAAAAGCACCGTGGGCTGGCGCACGCCCGAACCGGTTGTTGAGATAATTATTGACCTTGCCGGGATATTTGCCATTGACCGGGTGCGGATAAATACAGTGGGCGGAGGTGTCGCCTCTGTCGAATTTCCCGAATTTGCCGCTGTGCTTTTAAGCGATGACGGGCGGCAGTATAAATTTGCCGGGTTGGTAAGTAGTGAAGAATTGGCAAGTGTCCGTGGATTTGGCTATCGAGGTGTACCACGTGAACTAACTGTCGATAATATCAATACCTCGGGAAGATATGTCAAGCTGGTAATGAGGCCGAATGGTCTGACTTTGTTCCTCGATGAAGTGGAGGTATTCGGTGAACCTCTTTCCGCTTTGGGAAATCATAAGCTGCGTGATAATCTGGAAGTATTCACAACGTACGAGGATTTGTTAAAAAGGATTGATGATTATTTGCAGTTACAGAAAAGTCTTGCCGTCACATCTAAAGCCCTTGAAGAGACCCGGTTGCGGTTTTCGGGACAAACGCAAATGTCGAAACTTTCCGGACTGGAAATGCCCTCGCAGGAAATCAACTTCCCGACGGATGCGATATATTCTACCGACCGGATTCTGGATGTAAAAAGCCAGGCAGGGAAGATTCGAGCCGGGATATACCGGGTAATGTATAAAAAGCCGTTCGTGTGCCTGCCGGCAAATCCTATGGAGATTGTATTCGAAAAGGAAGTGCTCCTGCGTGAGAGTCCCGGGGGGATTGCCGTTCAAATGTGGAAGGGCGAATACGAATCGGCGGCGCTTAATATTATAAATTGCTCCGATGAAACGATGAAAATGACCGTCTCTGTTTCCGGCCTGTCTGGTCCTGCCAGGCAGGAAATCGGGAGCGATAAAACATTCACAATCAGAAGGGCGGTATATGTAAAAGGGAGCCGGATTGGTTCGATAGCCGATGCTCTTGTTTTACAAAACAAACATCCGTTTAATTTGGCCCCGGGTGAGCTTACACAAATATGGTTGACAATATTCAATCCGCAATTGTCATCCGGCAAATACGGGGGCAATGTTACTGTCTCGGCAACAACGGCGGAAGGTAAAATGCTTCCGGCCGAATCCGTCCCGATAGTCATAGAAGTTAGCGAGAACAACTTCCCTGATAAAATAGCCCTCAAGACATGTAACTGGTCATATTATCAGGTTGCTTCTGCAGCAGAGATGGCCGAGGACCTTCGCAGTCATTATACCGATGTTTATGTCATCCCCGCGCAGGATTTACCTTTTCTAAGATTTGCTTCCGACCCACCGGGCATGATGAGAGAGCCGGATTATACACGATTAGACGAAGTCCTTGTGCAGCATAAATATGCTCAGACATACCTGATTGGTTTGAACTTTAGCATTGCGGGAAAGGATTTCGGCCGGTTCGGCAATGTTCAGTGGATGACACCGGCCTGGAAGGAGGTTTTTTCATCATGGTTGAGGAATTTGGTCGCGCATTTGAGAGGCCGGGGCGTGGGTTATGACAGGTTTGTGTTGTATCCGTATGATGAAAGCATTGCCGATGACTATTACGAGTTGGCCAAATTCATTAAACAGATAGATCCGAAGATCAGATTGTATGCGAACTCCTTTGGCAAAGGCCCGAAAGAATTTAAGCGATTTCGCGAGCTGATAGATGTATGGTGCCTTCAGGATAGTCACTGTGTTCGTTATCCCGATTGGTTCGAGACGATAAAGAGCTTTGGAAAGGAGCTCTGGGCTTATGAATGTCTCAGGCCTATGAAGGCCATGGAGCCTTATTCGTATTATCGCCTGTTGCCGTGGCGTGTGTTTAAGCGGGGCCAGACGGGAGCGGGCTTCTGGATTTACTACTATGGGCTTGATTTTGAACCCGGTGCGGTTCCCTGGAATGACACTCTTCGACCTCACGGTTTTTCCGGTGTTGTTTACGGAGCCAAAGCGAGTCCCGTACCTGAACTCGGAGAGAACATCGTTCCATCAAGGCGATGGGAAGCATGGCGAGAGGGCGTCGAAGATTATCAGTATCTATATGAGTTGCAGCGACAAATTAATAAAATTCGGGCAAAGAATCCGCAGGCGGCTAAGACGGCACAACAGGTTCTCGATGGTCAGGTAGATAGAGTTTTAAGTAATCAGACCGACAGTGACATTGTTTATAATGCCAGAGAAATCCTGTCGGATACATTGTTAAAATTGACAAACCAAGTGAATTGATTCTTGTGATGTTCAATCGAAATTCTATTCCTGTTTTTATTGTCGCTTCCATTATTGCGACATATTCTATCGGATTGAGCCCCGCCGGGGCGCAGTGCCGAATATATGAATCGGCGGAGCTTATAGGTAGTGACACCATGGTAGGTGACTACTTCGGCTTTCGAGTTGATATGTCCGCCGCCAGAATGGTCGTCGGGGCATACCGTGACGATGATAATGGTTCTAATTCCGGTTCAGTGTATGTGTATCATCTTGAGAGCGGCAACTGGATACAGGAAGCCAAATTACTTGCATCCGACGGCCGGGAGGACGACTGGTTCGGCTGGTCCGTGGCAATCTCCGAAGATACTATCGTGGTCGGTGCCAACGGTGACAAGGACGCCGGCGACTGGACCGGCTCGGCGTATGTCTTCCGTTACGATGGAGCTAACTGGGTTGAACGGGCAAAGCTGCTGGCCGACGGTATTGGTTATTACTGGGAGGAGTTCGGTTTTGATGTGGCAATATCCGCTGACAGCAATACCGTTTTGATAGGGGCGTGTAAAGCGAACGATAACGGTTCTAAATCCGGTGCCGCCTATATATTCCTTTTTGACGGCTTCGACTGGATTCAGCAGGCGAAACTGCTGGCATCCGACGGCGTAGAGCTGGCCACGTTCGCAAACGCCGTGGCAATATCCGATGATGGTAATACGGCGTTAATTGGAGCGCCCGGAATAGATACTACAGGTTATACCGCCGGTTCGGCATATGTTTTTAGCTTCGACGGCCGGCAATGGAACGAAGAGCAAAAACTCGTTGCCTCGGATGCATCACACGGCGACCACTTTGGTCATCATGTTGCAATCTCAGGCCAGACGGCGGTCATCGGCGCATACGGTGACGATGATGCGGAGCCGAATGATCTGTATTGTAATTCCGGCTCGGCGTATGTCTTCGGCTTTGACGGCACAAGCTGGGTTGAACGGGCCAAGCTGCAATTTCCTGACGGCGGTTGTCGTGATCAATATGGCTGGGCCGTAGATGTTTCCGATGATACTATAGTGGTAGGAGCGCCCGATGGGCACTGGGGGACTACAGATGGGCCCGGCTTAGCTTATGTTTATAGTTTTAACGGATTGGAGTGGGAACCGAAATTCAGACTTGCCTGTTCCGATGCTGCATACGGGGACCACTTCGGCTGGTCTGTGGCGGCGGCGGGCAGGACTGTATTGGTTGGGGCGAGCTGGGACGATAAGAACGGACTCGACTCCGGTGCTGCGTATATCTTTGAGCCTGGTGTATGTCCGGGTGACTTCAATTCCGACGGAGATATCGATTTAACAGACCTTGCCGTATTCGCATCGGCCTGGTTGACCGGGTCGGGCGATGCTCAATGGAATCCCGACTGTGACATCAATAACAGTATCGACGGCTTTGTTGATGTGTGGGATCTTATTTTATTTGCCGAAAACTGGCTGGAAAACGCCCGTTAGATGATAGCGCCTGAATGCGTGGAATTAAAAGTGTGTAAATAGAGGCTTTTGGATTTACTATGTCACTTCGAAAGAAAGTCTTAATGAATGCAGGCTCGAACTGGGCCGGCATGTTTATAAATGCGGCGGTTGTGCTTGTACTGGTTCGGATTATCCTGCGCAATCTTGGTGTTGACAGCTTCGGGGTATGGGCTTTGCTCTCTTCGGGTTTGCGTTACCCGATGATTTTCGAGAGTGCTTTTTCGTTGTCAACAAACCGATTCGTGGCTTTTTACCGTAACGATTCCAAACAGTTGAACCGGTTTGTATCGGCTTCTTTCGTAATCCTGTTGTCTTTAGCGGTCATAACCGTAGTGGCGGCGGTTCTTCTATCGTTTTTTATTTCCGGGATATTCACAGCTATTACCGATGAATTGGCCGGTGAGGCGCAGATGACCTGTATACTGGTCGGTGCTACACTGGCTCTGAGGATGATCGAAGCAACTTTCAGCGGCTCTTTGAGGGGCTACCAGTTCGATACACGTGTTAATGTGGTTTCTATTGTTTCTAATCTGCTTCGGGCGGTTTTAACTATCGGGATACTTTTTGTCTGGAAGAGTATTATTGCCGTGCAGTTGGCGTTCGGGATTGCCGCGGTAATATCTCTGGTATTGATGTACATCGTTTCCCATAAGTCGATTCCGGGTTTTAGAATCAATGTACGGGATGTCAGAAAGGAAACAATTCGGGAGCTTTTTCGGTTCACAGGTCATGCGACCGGGCGTTCGGGTAGTATGATTTTCATGTATAGTACCCTGGCGTTATTGGTTGGTAAGGTCGGCAGTGCACATGATGTCGCCGTTTACGATATTGCCACAAGGATACCCAATTTTATCAGGGGGCTATTGGCGGGGGCGCAAAACGTTTTTCTCCCTGTCGTAACGAGTCTTTATGCAGGCGGGCATATCGAAAAAATGAAATCAGTCGTCAGGAAAGGAACTCACATTAGTTGTGTCCTGACCTGTGTTATGGTTATCCTGCTTTTTGTTTATGCAAGGGAAATTTTTGTTTTTTGGCTCAAAGACGCTATTGTGCCGGAGATGATTCTGGTGATGCGGGTATTAATAATATCCGAAGTCGCACGCGGATTCTTCGGAATATGGCTTCCGTCACTGGTTGGTATGGGCCATCTGCGAAGTATGACCATAGCAGCGATAACGGCCGCAGTCAGTGCCATTGTTATGGAGCTGATTCTTTTACGAGGCGGTTTTGTTTCTATTCCTATGGCGCCGGCGATAGCTCTTGTGATTGCCTTGTGGGCTTATATGGGATTATGGTTGCCTTTTTATGGCCTCTACAAATCTTTAATTAGTCCCTATGAGTACTTCAAAGGCAGTCTGCTTGGTCCGATAGCGGCGACTTTGGTTTCAATCGGAGCGTTGTGGGTGTTATATAGTTTTATACCCAAAGACAGCGTCCACTGGTCGATACTGTTTTTGGCGTCCGGATTGATCGTATTAATAATTTTCACATTTATTTCCTTACGGACTGAAGCGGCGGAACTGCTTGATATATTAAGAAAACGCCTTGCCGGTAGAAGGGAACATGCTGCATGAATGTCCTTGTTATTAATCAGTGCTCTACCAACAAAGGTGACAGGGCCGTGCTGTACTTCGTGCTCAGAGAGCTGAAGTCAAACGGTATCGGCCGGGTCACGGTATCGGCGAGCAATCCGGAGTATTGGCGGGATAAGCCGGATTTTCCGGATATGGACGTGAATGTAATTCCGTGGGGGTGGGATGTTTCCCGTAAAAAAAATGTCAGTTTTGTCGGCAAAGTGTTCCATTTGTTCTGGAAGGTGAAACTGCATCGGCGGATTCATTTTCCGTTGGTTCGTAACGCCCTGATTGCAGGCAAACGTCCGTGGTATTTGCGGTTTCTCGTTAATAAGGAGTTTTTAGAGGCGGTTGAAAAGGCCGATCTTGTCATCGGTACCGGCGGGCATCATTTAACGACAATAATCGCCGGCAGCATAAGGACACCGCAAATTTTCGAGATGGCAGTGGTCTTGCTTTACGGCAAGCCGCTCCTGCTTTGGTCGCAATCTGTCGGCACGTTCGATTTCAAGTCACCGGCAAGCGAGCCGATGATTCGCAAAATCCTCTCGAACGCCGAACAAATATTTATCCGTGATGAAGCTTCGCAGCAGGAAATACGAAAACTCGGAGTGTCACTGGAGCATGTATCAAAGACGCCCGAATCTGTTTTCGGATTGTATGATGTTGTAAAATCCCGTACCCGGCCCGGCGAACGGCCGAACGTGATGGGAGTTTCCGTTTGGACGGGAAATAAACAAACTCCCTCGGCTTGGGAGCATTATGTCCGAACCTTCGCTGCGTTGATAGACCACGCCGTTGAAAATCACGGCTATAAAGTACGCTTTTTCCCGATGGAAATGCAGGGAGCGGACAGGCCCTGTATCGAAGATATTATAAAGAAGGTTCGCAAAAAAAAGAACTGCGGGGTTGTGGAAGGTTTTCCGGGGACTGTTGACCATATCAATGCAATCGCACAATGCAAAATGTTCGTGGGGCACAAAACCCACTCGCAGATATTTTCCTTAGTGGCGGCAACACCTTTGCTCGCGGTTGCATACCACAAAAAGACGGAAGACTTCATGGCTCAGTTCGGACTCGAAGATTATTGCATTGTCGATGCACAGCTTAATGCCGAAAAGCTGATAAAAATGTTCGAGCGGATTAACAATAACCTGGATCAAATCAGTCAAAAGCAACGGGAAGTTGCCTCGAAGATGTACGAACAGCTCGGGAGAGATTTTAAGCGCATGATCGATGACTTTCTTTGATCCGGTTGAACAATCGAAGATAAAAATACAGTCATAGCGTGAAAAACAAAGGGATGACGGGAAAAATCACTGGAATTCATGTTTTTTGACCTGTAACGGCGGCCTATTATTTCCGATATTGATTTAGTGTATTTTTGCACACTGAGGTTTATTCGGACGTTTGCATAAAGGTAATCCTATGGCGACATTAATTGCAGTATTATGCGTTATAATCATCGCATTTTGTGTGCCTCTGGTTTTCCTGAAGCCTAAGTGGGTATTTTACATATTCCTGATTGCTGCAACATTTAATAGTATTTTTGCCGGTTACATCAATCAGGCCGGTAATCTGGGCCTGCCTTTGACTTGGGCACCGGCGGATTTCCTGGCCTGGCTGACACTGTTTGCAGCACTTTTCATACATCGAGAGAAACAGTTTCAATCCGGCGTGATTAAAAAGTGCATAGTCATTCTTGTTTTGTTAAGTGCCGTATCACTTGCGCAGGGTATGCTTTTATTTCCCCGTGACGCTCTGACACATTCGAGGGTTGTACACTTCGCCGCAGCCGGCATCTTTGCACTTAAATACTTCACGGATTATTCCCGTGTTAAAGGGTTTTTGAAATTCTGTGTTGTTATGCTGCTGGTTATGTTCGTGTTTCATATTTTCATTCGATTCGGTATTTACTCGGCGCCGGTCGCAGAAACCGACAGAATTGTTGAGATAGGCGGACTGGTCGGAGAGAGGGGCACCCGTGCTCTTATCCCGTTGCTGTATCTTGTGTTGATAAGTATGGCGATAGGCAGGTTGGTCGGTAGGGTCGGTTACTTTTTAGTCTCTGTTTTATTGCTGATGATTGGTTTGGGCGGAGTGATATTGAGCGAAACAAGATCGACTTATGGCGCCCTGGCCATACTTTTTCTGGCTTCCTTGATTTTTATGAGGGGCAGGATAAAAAATTCGATCCTGTACTTTTTTGTAGGTATTTTCTCTATGTACGCCGCATCTCTGGTGGGCTTTGACTTCCTCGCAAGGTTCCGGGCCGATGACGGACATGGCGATTATTCCGTACCGACGTATTACCAGTGGCGGCGGGGATGGAGAGGTATAGAATACGAGACAATAGGTTCGAGCTTCAAGAAAGAGCCTTATTTCCTGTTAACGGGCAGAGGCGTCGGAGCGATGCACCCGGCGCCAAAGGGCGTGACACCGTTGGTTGCTTTTTACCACTCTGAGTATCTCGGATGGCTCGACAGATGCGGTGTGATAGGATTAATAACTGTAATGATTTTATTCTTTGCCTGCCTCTGGCGAAGTTTCAGGCTGGCCAGGAGCAATATTCCATATTTGGAATATTTCGGTATAACGAGTTTCCTGCTATTGATAGCTTTGGCTGCGGACGGTTTCTTCCATCCGATCCTTTCACATTATCGTGCAGCTTCGTTGTTGATATGTTTTTTTGCTATTACGGCGAACTGGCAGGACATCTATCTGAGTCTTTCCGAGGAACCGGTATTTATGCCGGAAGAAGAGGAAATGGAACCCGAACTTGCGTGGGGCTATTATTAGAATCCATCCCAAAACCTCTTTCGACTGCGACCGGCTGCAAAGTCCGTGGATCTGCATTGTCGGTAAAAAAGGTTCTCGACGTACTTCAGTACGCCTCCGAACCTTTTCCACCTCCAGCCTTGACCACGAACTTTTCGCTCGATCTCGCCACAAAACAGGTTTTGGGATGGATTCTCGTAGCTCTGGTTCGGATTTACGGTCAATAATTACCTGCTGTTCATTTTGCCTGATTCATGTCTAAAAGACAACAAATGCGTGTGTTAATGGTCGAACATTGCGGCAGAAGCGGCATGTACGCATACGCCGATTCTTTGTGCAAAGGTTTGAGCGAAGTCGGCGCCGATGTCACCGTATTGACCAGTTCGGCATGGCCGGATAAACACGTACCGTACAACGTTGAGAAGCGCCTGTCGGAATTTACCCGGCAGCAGGGGGGGCGGTCGCGATTGCATTGGGCGGCGGATCGGATTTACCGAAGCTCGCTGAACAGCCTCAGACGAAACCGGTTTGCAATTGAGGGACATTTCGATGTGGTCCATTTTCAGGGTGCCGGTATGCCGTTGCTGGACCAGTTCTTTCTGAAGCCTTTGGCAAAGAAAATGCCCCTGGTTTTAACCGTCCACGATGTAAAATCCCATTATGACCGTTTTGTCAGCAGGGATTCATTTTTTAAGCGAAGTCTTCAGATTCCACATTGCCTGATAGTCCATTATGAGAACGGCAAAAGGCAATTGGTTGACCACTGGGGCCTCTCCGGTGATCGTATTACGGTTGTGCCGCATGGTATTATGATGCCCTTGTATAATCCTCCCGATAAAGCCGCGGCGCGAAAGAAATTAAGACTGCCTTCGGACCGCCGGGTACTGCTCTTTTTCGGGAATATCCGTCCCAATAAGGGATTGGATGTTCTTATTAAGGCCTTAAAAGATGTTTGCTTTGATGACCCCGGGACTTTGCTGATCATCGCCGGTGCACTTCCTCGCGGCATGAGTTTCGAGCCGTACTCGGAAATAATTCAGAGGCTGAACCTCTCGGAGAATGTTCGGGCCGTTATCGAATTCATCCCGGATGAAGACGTGGATTGCTTTATGAGTGCATCTGATCTTGTTGTGCTTCCCTATAACGAATTTGAGGCGCAAAGTGGAGTATTGCTTCGCGCCTATGCACATAAGAAACCTGTTGTTGTCAGCAATGTCGGAGCAATGGGGGAGCTTGTCTCTGCGGATAAAGTCGGTTTGGTTGTCGAGCCTGACATGCCGGAAGCACTTGCCGGGGCTGTTATAAATGTTCTGAATAATCCTGGAAAGTTTCAATCTTGTTACACAACCGAGCTTGAAAAAAAATACAGTTGGAAAAATATTGCCGAATTGACTATACGCAGCTATGAAAAGGCAATTGCGATTAAGAAATAATTTTCAAACACAGAGCCGCGACTTTAAGGCAGCGGTATTACGATGAAATTGACAAGGATATTACGACTTATTGCTTATTATTGTTTTGCGCGGCATTTACCGGCTTCCGACAGCAGGTTCGGCGGATGGGCAAGACCTTTGAGACGCTGGATTACAAAGGCTTTGTTCAGGTGGGCCGGCAGGAATATAAATATTGAAAAGGGCGCGTATTTCGGCGACGGCTCACAAATCGAAATCGGTGACAACTCTGGTATAGGAGTTAATTGCCAGGCTTGCGGGCCGATTAAAATAGGTGACGATGTGATGATGGGACCGGAGGTTATCATCCTGACCATAAACCATAAATATGACCGGCTGGATATCCCGATGCTGGAGCAGGGACATAAGCCGCAGCAGCCGGTGACAATAGGCGATGACGTATGGATGGGGACAAGGGTCATTATTCTGCCCGGTGTTTGCATCGGCAAAGGGGCCGTTATAGGCGCCGCTTCGGTGGTCACTAAAGATGTTCCGGAATACGCCATAGTCTGCGGCAATCCGGCAAAAGTAGTCAAATACAGAACTGGAAATTGCGGTCAATAGAGTAAGCGATGCGAATTTGTTTTATCTCCGTTGGGACATTCACACACATCGGACCGTACCTTGATTATTTCAAGCAGGCCGGTCACGACGTCCATTTTATAAGTTTGTCTCCCGGCCCGGAGCGCTCGGTACCTGTTTACAACCTCGGGCTTGGCGTCAAATACTCCGAGACACAAGGGAAGTGGAAATATCCGGTCAGTATGCTTCGTGCAAGAAAGCTGGTCAAACGACTAAGGCCTGATATTGTTCATGCACACTACGCCACAAGTGCGGGACTTACTGCATTGGTCTGCGGTTTTCATCCTGCGGTTGTAACGGTACATGGAAGCGACTTGACGACCGGGATTAAGTCCGTGATATGGAGGCCGTTATTGAAGAGGATATTCAGGTTCGCCGATTGTGTTAATATGGTCTCGCAGGACCTTAGCGATATGGTTTTAAGCCTCGGTATCAATAAGGATAAAATCGAAATTTTCACTCCTGGTATTGATACTGACAGGTTTTCTTTTGTCCGGAGGGCCAAAATCGATAAGTCCCGCCCGTTGAAAATGGTCTGCACCAGGCGGCTGGAAAAGGTATTTGACCACGGCACAATACTTCAGGCTCTTGCAATGCTCAGAGACAAAGGGATTGAGTTTGAGATGATTTTTTTCGGCGGAGGTTCGTTACTCGGCCGGTTGAAAAGACAGGTTAAAGACCTCGGATTGGATAACAGCGTGAGCTTCGCGGGGAGATTGCGTAATGACGAACTGCCGGAGTTGCTTGGGCGACACGATGTGTATCTTTCAGCCTCGCTGTGGGACGGGACAAGCCTGTCACTGCTGGAGGCTTTGGCGACGGGTTTGTTTCCGGTTGTCTCGGACATAAAAGCCAACTCTGCATGGTTAAAAAACGGCGTTGATGGTTTTTTGCATAAAGTAGGTGACGCCGGTGATTTGACAAATTGTATCTTACAATTGCTCGACGAGCCTGATATTGCAGAAAAAGCCCGATCGATAAACAGGTCAAACGTTGTGGAAAAAGCGGACAGGAATAAAAACATGAAACGCCTTGAGTTAGTTTATAAGGACCTGGTTCGTAAGGCCTGATGAGCACGAAATAAAAAATAGTTATGCACATACTCTATATTCACCAACATTTCGCCACGCCTGACGGCAGTACGGGTACGCGTTCTTTTGAATTCGCACGTCGATGGGTAAAAGCCGGGTATATGGTGACACTGATAACCGGCCATTATGATATAGGCGGTCTTGATTCGGCAAAGAAACTTTATTACAAGCTGGATATAGAAGGAATTAATGTCATTGTTGTCGGGACCGGATACAGCAACAAACAATCGTATCTTCGCAGAATCGTATCATTTCTATCTTTTTGCCTTCTCAGCATTTATGCCGGTCTGCGGACAAAAAATATAGATATTATTTACGCAACGAGCACGCCGTTAACTGTCGGTATCCCGGCGATAATCCTGAAGTGGTTCAAACGTGTTCCGTTTGTTTTTGAAGTGCGTGACCAGTGGCCTGAAATACCTATCGAATTAGGAATCATTAAAAACAGGATTATGATTAGATTGCTTTTGTGGCTGGAAAAGACCATCTACAAACACAGCTCTGCAATTGTGGCACTTTCGCCGGGAATGGCCGATGGAATAAAAAAGGTACTGAAAAAAGAAAAATCCGTGACAGTAATACCAAATAGCTGTGACGTTGATGTTTTTCGGCCGGATATCGATGGCTCGGATATCCGAGAAAGTCACGGCTGGTCCGGCAAGCTTGTCATGTTGCATTTCGGCGCGATGGGCAAAACAAATGGTCTGGATTTTGTAATAGACACCGCTGAAAAATTAAAAGATAATCCCGATATTTACTTTATACTGGCAGGAGACGGAAACCGTAAAAGCGTTCTTGTCGAAAGGATTAAGCGGCTTGGGCTAACGAATATCGAAATATTGAATTCGAGACCGAAGACGGAGTTGGCCGGGCTTGTTGCGGCGTGTGATGTTTCAATGGTTGTCTTTGCCAATTATCCTGTTTTGGAAAATAATTCCGCAAACAAGTTTTTCGATTCGTTGAGTGCCGGTAAGCCGGTACTGTTGAATTATTCCGGCTGGCAAAGGAAAATACTGGAAGACAATAATGCCGGCTTCGGCTGTGATCAGTTCGATATCGATAAGTTTGTTGATAAAGTATTGTATTTTCATTCGCACAGAGATCGGTTACAACAAATGGGACAGAATGCACGCAGGGTCGCGGTAGAACATTTCAACCGCGAACAATCGGCCGCGAAAGTGTTATCATTGCTTGAAGAACAGCACAAGGAGAGAAAAAGCTAAGACAGCTGATCATATGAATTCAGAAAAAAAACAAAAGATTTCCGTAGTAGAGGCTCGGCGAGGCGATGTTGCCTGGATGGCCGATTGTCATATCGCCGCTTTTCCCGGTCGCTTTATGACTCGGATGGGCTTTAGCTGGCTTTGCAGCCTTTATAATTTCTTTGTCACGCATCGCGACGGGGTTTGTTATATCGCCGCTAACGCTGCAGGCCGAGTGGTTGGTTTTGCGGTGGGGGGAGAGCCTGACATTCGGGAACAGTTTCTTCGATTTGCACTGCTGCGTTATCCTCATATTGTTTTCTGGAAGTTTATTACTGATTCTCTCGTACGTACGGTGCTTATCGAAGAACTGCTTAAAAAGCTGCGTTTAAAACAGGCACCTTTTTCAAATGATAACGACAAGGCACAAGAATACTGTGGCAAATGCGGTAATTTGTTGTCGATCTGTGTGCTGCCGGAATGGATGGGCACCGGCATAGCGGACAGGCTTATCGAGTCCTTCCAAAAAGCCTGCGCTGTGAAAGGTTACAATCGTTTGACGCTTTCCGTGGTCGGCGATAATTCTCGTGCCATTGCATTCTATAAAAAACATCGCTGGTATGAGACCGGCGCCTCGGGAACAAGTACGAAGTTTGCCGTTGATTTATCTGTACCGCTGAATAAGTGTGAAAGAAGCGATGTGCAGGAGTTGCTTTTTGTAAGTGTTATCATGCCGGTTCGTAACGAAGCGGATTTCATCGAGCAGGCGGTGCAAAGCATCCTGAATAATGAATATCCGGCGGGGAATATGGAGATTCTGGTCGTTGACGGCATGAGCGATGACGGCACAAGAGAGATAGTCGAGAGATTATCTCAGGCCGATTCCCGAGTAAAATTGCTGGATAATCCTCGCCGAATAGTACCGCCTGCAATGAATATAGGTATAAAAGCGGCCAGAGGAGACGTATTTGTTCGCATTGACGGCCATGCGAGAGTTCCCGAAGACTTCATTGGTAAATCCGTTCAATGCCTGAGAGAACATCCGGACGCCTGGGTTGCAGGGGGATATATTGAAACTGTTGCAGATAACTATATAGGCGGGGCAATAGCCTCGGCGATGCGTTCGCCGATCGGCGTCGGTAATGCACGGTTCAGAACGGGTGATTATGACGGCTGGGTCGATACACTTGCCTTTGGAATGCACCATAAGTGGGTGGTGGATAAAATCGGTTACTTCGACGAGGAATTGGTGCGGAATCAGGATGATGAATTCAATCTGCGAATAATTCTTGCAGGCGGTAAGATATGTATGTCCAAATCCATCCGAAGCACATATTTTTCGAGGACCTCGTTGAGCAATTTGTGGAGGCAATATTTTCAATACGGCTTCTGGCGGATACGAACTTTTCAGAAGCATAAAAGACCGGCCACGCCCAGGCAGTTGGTGCCGTTGCTTTTTGTTCTGTCTATTCTGCTGTTGGGTGTAGCAGGATTTTTGTGGACGCCGTTTTGGATTTTATTAGTAACTGAAATTATTTTGTATGTGTTGGGACTTATCGTTGGTGCTTTTGATGTCGGGCGCAAATCCGAATGGCGGTTTGCACCGATTGCGCCTCTGGTTTTTATGATTTTGCACTTTGCCTATGGTCTGGGGTCTTTTTGGGGTGTAATCAGATTTTCAGTACTTAAAAACCGGGATATGAAAAAGGCTGAAGAAATACAAATGTCGAGATAGCTGATTGGTAATGAACGAGCTTATTAAAAAATACGAACGTAAATTTGCCGATTTTTTCGACATCTCAAATGCCTTTGCGTTTTGGAAGGGCAGAGTTGCGTTATATGCGATATTAAAAGCGATGGGAATCGGGCCCGGAGATGAAATTATCCTGCCGGGCTACACCTGTGTTATGAATGTCAATCCCATTAAATACATCGGGGCGAAACCTGTCTATGTGGATATCGAACCGGCAACGTTTAATATCGATGTCAATTTGTTAAAAGACAAAATTACACCACAAACAAAGATGATTATCGCCCAGCACACATACGGCTATCCGTGTGATATGGATTCAATTATGGAAATTGCCGAAGAGCACGGCATTTGTGTTATCGAAGACTGCTGTCTCGCTCTCGGCTCAAAGTATAAAGGCAAATTGGTCGGAACACTCGGCACGGCCGCGTATTTTTCATCGCAATGGAACAAACCATACACAACGGGGCTGGGCGGGATTGTAATTACAAACGATGACCAACTGGCCGGAGAGATTGAATCGCTGCGGGAAACTCAAATGTGCCGACCTTCAGTCGGTGAAGTATTTATGCTTTGGGCGCAGTTGGTTACCTATAGGTTGTTTATCTATCCGCGAACAACCGCACTTGCACAGAACCTGTTCAGGTACCTCACAAAAAAAGGGGCTGTTGTAGGTTCGTCGAGTACGAGTGAATTTGTGCCGGTTATGGCGGATGATTTTTTCAAATCCATCAGTAATGTACAGGCCCGCTCAGGTTTGAGACAGCTCGATAAAATAAGTGACAATATTCGACACCGTAAAGAGCTGGCTCAGCTTTACGACCATTTTTTAGAGTCAAAAGGATGGTCTTCACGAGAATATGATAGTTCCACCAGCGAGCCGGTTATGGTCAGATATCCGGTTAGAATAGTCCGCAAAGCCGAAGCCCTTCAACAGGCAGCTAAAGCCGGCATCGAGCTTGGCAGTTGGTTCGAATCCCCGTTGCATCCGGTTGAAACGCCGTTAAGTGTTTACGACTATGAGCCGGGAATATG
>CAZMZR010000041.1:0-30383 GCA_964570855.1 uncultured Pirellulales bacterium | reverse complement strand
TGCTATTCCACTTTAGGCCGGGCAATATACGATCATCGTTCAGAGAATAGATTGATTTTTCCTTGATTACGGCCTATTATCTGGGATATATCGTACGGAAACTATCAAAACGAGTGACAGTGTATATCGGTCAGATTTGACAATTATTATATGTTCGGCACAAAATTTTTCTACTCATATGAAATATTCTGACACGCCTTTCGACTAAAGAGGCATATTCAATCGTCAGTCGAAGGTCTATTTGAAAGGAGTACAGAATGAAAACATTGAAAAACGTATCTGTGTTCACATTTGTCACCCTTGTGTATGTATTTACATCACAAGCTTTTGCATCCAAAGACCAGTCCAACCCAGAATCTGTAGCTACTGATCCAATTGAAACTAAGCAAACCGATAATTCTATTTTAGATTTCTATCGTCAGTATAGCTCATTTACCGATCCGGGAGAATATAAATATTTGTACGAAAATCTTCCTGATTCATTACCGGAGCTTTGTAGTTTAATTAGATCACAATTTATAAATTATGGGTGGGAACTGGATATGTATCGGGAACAAATCCCTAAAGAAAGATGGAATGAATCATTAAAGTACCCGACGGTTAAATCGGCTTTGGCGGGGCTTCTATCCTATGATTCTTCGGGTTTAGTGAAAGATCGGAAACCTGAAGATCGATTAGTACTGATTTGCCGGGATAATGCAATCTTACTGGCATCAATACTGAAATATCGTGGTATTCCGGCCAGGGTTCGTTATGGATTTTCCCCCTATTTAATACCTGGTTTTCATTCGAACCACGTCATCTGTGAAGTATGGAATGAAAAAGACAAACGTTGGATGCTTGTGGATCCAAGTGCGGATATGGTTGATTTCAGTTATGATAATTTTGATTTTAGCAACGATGTCTGGTTAAAGATGCAGCACAACGAAATAGATCCAAAATTATATGGTATGATGGGTAAATATACTGGATTGTTTATGATAACAGTAACATTATGCCATGATTTAGCATCAATATTGGGAACTGAATATCCGCACTTTCAATATGCACCGATAATGGAACCGGCATTTGAAAATGAAAGGCAATTATCGGAAGAACAAATAAGATTAATTAACAGGATAAGCGAATTAATGACATTACTAGATTCAAAAAGTCTTTCAGAACTTAAAGACATTTACAATAATAATTCTCAAATTCAAATTACAAAATCATTTGTTCCTAAAACAATAAATGATGAAAATAACACCAGAAATAGAGATTCTTCAATAAATAAACCCATTATTGAATTCGTAGATATACCAGGTGGAACATTCACGATGGGAAGTCCTTCCTCTGAGAAGGGAAGAGCAGATGATGAGATACAACATCAAGTTACTCTAAGTGCCTTTAAAATGAGTAAATATCCTGTAACCTTTGAGCAATATGATTTATTTTGTGAAACAACAGGGAGACAAAAACCATGGGATAGAAGTAATGTCCGTGGAAAAATGCCGGTATCCAATGTAACCTGGTACGATGCCAAAGCATTTGCAGAATGGATGGGGTGTAGGTTGCCAACAGAGGCAGAGTGGGAATATGCAGCCCGGGCAAATACAACCACCCCTTTTAATACAGGAGATTGCTTGACTTCTGAACAGGCTAATTTCAATGGGAAAGAACCATATACAAATTGTGATAAAAGTGAAAACAGAGGGGAAGTATTGCCGGTCGGTAGTTTTCCACCCAATGCCTTTGGATTATATGATATGCACGGTAATATCTGGGAATGGTGCAGTGATTGGTATGGTGAGTACGACATAAATGATAAAGTGAATCCGAAAGGACCTGATCAGGGAACCCGTAAAATAAATCGAGGTGGTGGTTGGTATGATCCGGCATGGAGATGCCGGTCTGCCTATCGCGCAGGAGGTGATCCGCCAATTAGCAGAGGTACAGGAATTGGTTTTCGATTAGTGAAATCTGAATAGGAGAAACTATGGACAGTCACCCATTAGGAGTAGAAGAAAACATTGGCGGCGTTTCTTGATTTAATCGAGAATGTACTAAAGGATCCATAGATAAAATTATAGGCAGGAAAAACAGGTTCCGTAATTTGCGATAATCAATAATAGATATATTTAACATGGCATAACTTTTATTCGTATTTGAAAAATATTACAAATATAAATGAATCATTTTTGTAAGCGGAGTAATTAAATTGAAAGGGACATAATGAGGGGAAAAGTATTTAGATTTATTCAATGTTCTTGATAGTTTAATGGAAGATTACCGCGACTTCTCCGCTAGCCTACTCCGCCGAAGTAGCCTCGGCTACGAAGGCTGGAAAGCTACGAAGTCTCGCAATGACATGGAATTGGTGGGGCAGAGCCGCCACCCTACAAAACTCTATTAAGGCAACCTGTCACTTTAATGCACTTTAGTCACTTTTAACTTTAGTTCACTTTTGGCACTTGCAACTTTTCCAGTTGTTTTTTCAGGTCTTTGGCGAAGAGGATACCTCGCCATCTGAGCGGTTCTTTGTTGCCGGGTATAAAGAGCATGCTTACCGGCACACCCGGTTCGTTATAGGTTTTCTGCAGGGCTATTGTCGCCTCAAAATCCTTTTCCGTCGTGTCGGCTTTGATTGCCAGGACGTTTTTTTGCTTGATCAGCTCGGCGATGTCTTTGTTGGCATAGACGGTTCTTTCGACCGTCTGGCAGCTCAGGCACCAGTCGGCGGTGAATTTGATAAGGACGGGGCGGTTTTCTTTGAGAGCCGTTTGGATTGATTGGTCATCGTAACTTTGCCAGTCAATCAGCTCATCGGCCGAAGCAGGCAGGAACGTCCAGCCCGCAATTAAGGCCAGGGCTATCGCCGAAATCCGGACAAGCCATTTTTTCGCTGGTTTTGTGCCGAAGCTGACCCACGTTCCCCACATCCATACACAGAAAGCGAGCACTACGGCGAAATATAAAACCCCGCCTGTGCGGGCCTCGGGCAGGGCGATAATAAGTTTTACCGCAATAATCAGCAGGACGAAACCGATAGCCTGCTTGAATAACTCCATCCATCGTCCGGGTTTGGGCAGGCGGTTCAATAGTCCCGGTATCGAAGTCAGAACGGCGTAAGGTAAGGCCATGCCGATTCCTATGGCCATTATTGCAGTCGTGGCCGAGGCCAGTGGCTGAGACTGTGCCCATGCGAAGGCGGCGGCTAAAATACCGAAACTGCAGGGCGTGCTCAGTATCGCTGCTAAAAATCCCATCCCTATCGAAGCGAGGTATCCTTTGCCGGAGGTTTGCTTGCCGGAGATGACGGCCGGTACGGTAATCGAGAAGGTCCCGAACATAAATAACGCTAACAGGACAAGCAGTAGCGACATGACGGCGACGAAAGTCGGATTGCGAAACTGGTCGCCCCATTGCAGGACAGTTCCATAAAAAACCTTCAAAACGATGTTTGCACCGGCAAGAAGGGCAAAGAACAATAATATCCCCAGGCAGAAAGCAAGTCCCATCGCGGCGGATACGCCGCGGTTTTGCCTGGCCTGAGAGACAATTCGCATCACGATAAGGGGCAGCACCGGCCAGACACAGGGCATAATATTCAGGGCCAGACCCGCAATAAAAGCCAGAATCAGGGCAAACCATGCCGGCTTGGTTATCTTTTGAACCAATTTGTCCTGTGGGGCGGGTGTTTCAAGATTAATCTGTGTCCATGAATTTCTCGTATCCCAATCAATATCGGTACGAAGTGTCTTTTTGAACGGCAGCAGGCAGATCGTGCTCGTACAGACCTGGCCGGATATGGTGACATCTACGTCACCGGTGGTTTTTACAGGGTCTTTAATTTCTTGGATTGGGATAAATACGGTGAATTTGCCGGCATAGACATCCACTTTTTTGCCGGATGGATCTGTAAATGTGCTCCATTTCGGATAAATCGTTTGGCCGAAGTCGAAATCTTCGGACTCTGCCAAGACTGTCAATTTGTTTTCAGGAGAGGGGGCGGTTTCCGTTCTTGCGTAATAATGAAGTTCGTCGGTCCCGTCGAATACCACTGCTATGCCGGTATCCTGACCTATGCAGGCGGGCTCGATGCGTGCTGATGAAAATTGCTGCTCATATCTTGCCAGCTCCGCGCCGGAAGTGACAACATCTTTTGAGTTTGGTTCGGTTGTCTCCTGTCCCGGGGCCAAAGAAGCTGATATAAAAATACCGACAATCCATACTGCGCCTGCGAGAATCGCACTTTTTGATTTTGATAAAGTTTCTTCCCGCATGATTACTCGGAAATAATTTAGACAGAAGTAATATTAATCGGCCGACTGTTCCTGTTGCTGCTCGGGTTTCGACGGCTGGCTTTTGGCCTGCTCGGCAGCCAGTAAATCGGCAACCGTAGGTTTATCCAGAGAGCCGCCATCCAAAATCAATTGCACATCTTCGGCATCGAGAGTTTCGTATTTCAGCAGGGCGTTGGCAATTTGTTCGAGACTATCCTTGTTTTCTTCTATAAGCTCTTTTGCTTTTTTATACGCCTCATCGGTAATCTTCTTTACTTCGATATCGATTGATTCGGCCGTTTTTTCCGAATACTCCTTCTCGGCCGGCATCATGTATATCATTTCTTTGAGGCCCGTGTCCTGACTATAATTTATTAAGCCAAGCTCGCCGCTCATCCCCCAGGCCAAAACCATTTGCTTTGCAATAGTAGTGGCCTGCTGAATGTCGTTTTGTGCACCGCTTGAGATGTCGTCGCAGAATATTTCTTCTGCGATTCGACCTCCGAAACAGACCTGTAAGAGCGCCATACAATATCTTTTTGTGAATATTGTCCTGTCTTTTTCCGGCAGGGCGAAAGTCGCTCCGCCCATAGGCCCGCGCGGAATGATGCTGACCTTATGCAGCGGGTCCGCATCTTTGAGCATGGACTGGACCAGCGTATGGCCCGCCTCGTGAAAGGCGGTGATTTCCCTTTCTTTTTTGTCTATAACCCTGCTCTTTTTCGCTCTTCCCCATCGGACCTTGTCCCGTGCTTCTTCCAGGTCCGCCATTTCCACGGAGTCTTTATTGGCCATAGTCGCCGCCAAAGCAGCTTCATTGATAATTGCCGCCAGGTCCGCTCCGCTGAACATGGGAGTCCCTCGCGCCAGTCTTTCGAGACTTATGTTTGGAGCCAATTTTACTTTCTTGACGTGCACTTTCAGAATATCGACCCGCCCTTTTAAATCGGGCAGCGGCACAAATATCTGCCTGTCGAATCGTCCGGGGCGTGTGAGTGCATGGTCCAGGATATCGGCGCGGTTGGTCGCCGCTATCACTATGACCTGGTCGTTGGTGTCGAAGCCGTCCATCTCGACCAAAATAGCATTGAGTGTTTGTTCTCGTTCGTCATGTCCGCCGCCGACAAAACCGGCGCCGCGTTTTCGTCCGATGGCATCGACTTCGTCGAGGAAGATGATGCAGGGCGAGTTCTCTTTCGCCTGTTTGAACAGGTCACGAACGCGCGACGCCCCGACCCCGACAAACATCTCGACGAAATCACTTCCGGATATACTGAAGAAGGGGACATCGGCCTGGCCGGCTATGGCTTTTGCAAGAAGTGTTTTTCCGCAGCCGGGTGGGCCGACGAGCAGAACACCTCGGGGAATGCGCCCGCCGAGACGCTGGAATTTCTTTGGATTTTTCAAAAATTCGATTATCTCGGCGACTTCTTCCTTTGCCTCCTCGACACCGGCCACATCGGCAAAAGTCACTTGGACCCGGTCTTTTCCATGTAATCTATGTTTGCTTCGACCGAAGGACATCAGCATTCCGCCGGCCCCGCCGCGAAGACTCCTTGCAAAGAAAAAATAGAAGAATCCTACTAATAACAAAAGGGGAAGCAGCCAGTTTAACAGCATATAGAACCAGAGGTGCTGCTTGGCGAATTTATATCCTATGCCGCTTTCGTCCAGCATTTCAACGAGCCGTTCGCGCACCAGTTCTTGTTTGTAATCTACCGTAAAGGAATTCGGCATGTTTGTATCCCTGCCGGGGATATCGGCCTTAAACTTGCCTGTTATCTCGGTGTCGCCGATTTCGACGCTTTCAACCTGACCTTTATCGAGATATTCTTCGAATTGACTCCAGGTGATATCGTCGGATTGCTGCAACTGCTGAACAATAGTCCATAAGACGAGTATCAGAATGAAAATAACAATGTAACTGTAGGGTCCGCGTTTATAGCGGGGCAGGGGGGGCTTTTGACCCGGTTTTCTTTGAGGATCATTGGGTGGCAAAGACGACCTTTTATTTTGCTTATCTGTCATATTCGGCATTTCTTAATCAGATTTGTGATATTACCACTTTCTTTCCATCAGTTCTACGATATTTCTTGCCAGTTTGTTTGCCGCAAGAGACGAACCGTACTTAAAATCCTGCATTTGGTATTCGGAATAACTTGCTGAGGAGCTAACCGTTTGGTTGTTAATGAGCAGTTCTCCCGTATTTAGATTTTTCCAGTTTACCACCGCCTGCAGCTCCACTTCTTTTTCCAGAATACGGCCGGTTTCGCGTTCGATGCTCAGGGCCGTTTCCCCTATCGAAACTATTTGGCCGCTGATTATGGTATCGGCGCGGTTCCGGTTGGTGACTATTTTATATGGTGTTTCCGCCTCGATGCGTTTCGAGAGAGCATCGGAAAGCTCGTATTCAATCCCCCGCCGGAAGGTCTGATTGTCGAACATTTCCAGGCAAACGCTTTTCACATTTTTGGGAAAAAGCGATTCGTTGGAATAACCGCTCAGAGCCGAACATCCGCAAAAGGTCAGGCTAAGGAGACCAAGGGCAAAAGAGTATAAAAGTAAAAGTGCCCCGGGATTAGTGTACTTATGATTCGAAGATTTATAAGTATGTCTTATATTTATTTTTTTCATTTAATCACTTGTGGGATGATTACCGAGCATTTCCTTTGCTATTTTTGCAGCGTCGCTATCCGGCCAATCACTTACGACCTCGTTAAAATAAAGATTCGCCGATTGTTTGTTGCCGGTCTTTTTATAATATTGGCCGATTATATATTCTTTGAAGGCTAATTGCTCGGATATTTCTTTCAGTATATTATCGACGCCTAATGCCTTGGCATCTTCGGAGTATAGAAGTTTAAATCTTTCGTAGTAACTCTTTGCACTTCTGAGACATGAAGCGTCGTAATAAGGTCTTTTATATTCGGGATTTTTGTTGTATATGGCTTGTTTTGACTGGGCCATTCCGAGCAGGGCGTCTCTGCCGATCTGGCCTGTCTGCCATTCCAGTGATATTTCCCACCATTTGAGATACGCTTCGTGGAATTTTTTCCTTTGTTCGTAATTTCGGGCGATTACGAGCGCCGCTTCTATCCCCATCGCTGAGTCAATACCGACCCGGTCGGTAACTTTTTCCATTATCTTAATACCCTCGGCATATCCTGAGAACTCGAATACACCGAGAAATCGCCTTTTCTGGCCGCCTAAATACGCTGTGCCTATCGAAAACATCCTGTCCAGGGCCATTTCACGAAATTTGGTTTGTGGAAATTTTGTGAGCAGTTTGTCGTAAGTTCTGGCTGATTTGGCTAATTTTCTTTGCGATAAGAGCAGCTCGGCCTTGATAAAAGAATCCAGGTCGCGTCCGGCGGTTTTAGAGAAGTCTTCTTTGATTATCTCAAATGCTTCTCGAGCGGCTTTTGTTTGCCCGGTATTGACCAGCTTTTTTGCCTCGGCTACCGCAATCAGCAGTTTGTCCTGGCTCTGCTCAGAGACCGTTTTCCAGTTTTGCTCTTTGTCCAGATACCACGTATTTTCCGAGGCGCTTAATAAAGCTGCCGATGTGATTATTAAAGCAAAAGTAAAAAGTCGTATTTTATATTTCAACATGTTCCGGACCTTAAGTTGGTTATATGTCTCAGGAGTTTCATTTTCATAAGAGCGCGATTATAACCGATTCTTAAAACCGCTGCAAACCTGCAGTTCAAAATAAACTATACTTTACATTTGTTCGATTATAATCATAAAAACACTTTTTCCTGACATTTCTATTGTTTATAAGGTGCAAAGTTGTTGGCTTTTGGTGAAATTGGCGAAAGTGGGGGATGTATATGAATTTTCCTTTGATATGTAGAGCCTACTTTTATCAGTGGATGTGTTTTATTCTCAAACTATAAGATTTTTTCGTAATGGTTGTTTTTTAATAGAAAAGTAATAATATCTTCTAAGTATTGAAAAACAATGTGTGGTATCTCAATAATCCTTAAATCCTCTCATCCATTCGGGCCAGTCTTCGGCCTGGACATCACCGGCTCTCGTCCACAGGTTGTTCGTATCGAAGCTTCGATGCCATTTAAGGGTCCATAGTTCCTTGAGTCCGATTTTCCTGATAGTCAGGTCAAGAAAAAGGCCGTTTATATACCCATCGTGACGATTCATACAGAAACGCTTCATTTGTAAAGCACTGACTTGGTATTCCGATATATCGCCGTCATATTCCGGGGGTGTATCGAAATCGTATGGTTTGCCCTCGATAAACGCGCAATCCAGAAACAGCGGTATGTTCGAGGCGCCTTCGATATAGGCATTCCGCCAGTTATCTTTGGTTGCTTCTCGATTATGTATAAATTCCACATCCGGCGCCGGATTACTGACCCAGTTGTTCATTCCATAGCTACCTGGCAGGCCCCCGGCTATCCATTCAGGTCCCCAGGCGGCAAAAGGGTCCCTGGCCCCCTCGTTTCTCGGCTTCTTGGCCGTTGGGCATAAAAGCATTTTTGCCTCGTTACTGTAGTACGGCCGAAGCGGGGCGACCCAGGAATACTGATCCCATCCGTCCCTGATAATATCACCGCTCCAGAAATCGCCGTTATTTTGACCTGCATACATCCCGAAGGCTACGGCCCACTGGTGCAGATTATTCTGGCAGACGACGGCTTTTGCTAATTTTTTGACCCGTTGCAACGCCGGCATTAATATAGACAACAATAAAGCAAGAATGGCAATGACGACCAGAAGCTCTATTAAAGTAAAACCGTGTTGCTTGCGCAATTTCTGCTCTCCCTTGGGGACGCCTTTCTGTGCGTTCTTCTTAATGGTAGTATTTCCATATGTTTTTTTCTGTTATAACCGGATAAGAACGATAGTTGAGCTCATTTCATTATACTCTAATTAACAGTGGAAATACAGGCAATTTGCGATTATTATGCCATTTTGCTCTTCTTGACGATGTATGGCTAATCACGTATAGTGTTTTGCCGTTGCCTGAAATAAAGATAGTGTAATTGGAGTTGTTTTTGAATGGTTAAAAAAGGACAGTGTGACCGGTGTACGGGCATGTGCTGCAGGTATTTTGCGCTGCCGATTGAGACACCGGAAGACAAGGGTGATTACGATGATATAAGGTGGTTTCTGTGCCATAAGGATGTTACCGTGTTCGTCGAGGACGGCGATTGGTATATTAATATAAAGAACAAATGCAAACATTTATCCGAGAAAGACCATCGTTGCCGGATATACGATAAAAGACCGAGGATTTGCAGGGGATACCGTCACTCGGATTGTGATTTTGTCGAGGGCAAGTACGATTACGAGCTGCACTTTACAGATGATAGGCAGATGGAAGAGTATATAAAGATTAAATTCGGCAATAACATCAGCGAGAAGAAAAAGAACAGGAAAAAGAGCAAGAAGAAATAAAAATGAAGATACAACCTGTAAAAGGAACAAGGGATTTTTACCCGGACCAAATGGCCGTTCGGAACTGGATTATCGACGGCTGGAAGAAGGTGTCGCTGCGAAACGGCTTCGAGGAATACGACGGGCCGATATTTGAGTATCTAAAGATGTTTCAGATAAAAAGCGGCGACGAGATTGCAGAGCAGCTTTTTTCCCTGACCGACCGCGGCGGACGAGAGCTGGCGCTGCGGCCGGAGATGACGCCGACGCTTGCAAGAATGGTCAACCAGCGGATTAATTCGCTGCCCAAACCCATCAAATGGTTCTCTGTGCCGAGATTGTTCCGCGCCGAGCGCCCCCAGAAGGGCCGGCTTCGGGAATTCTTCCAGTGGAATATCGATATCATAGGAGAAGATAGCGTTTTAGCTGATGCTGAAGTGATATTCACGACGGTAGATTACCTGCGGGAAGCGGGTTTGACCTCTGACGATATAGTTGTGAAAGTATCCAGCAGAAAAATGTTGAAGGCTATTATGACCGTCATTGGTGTTCCTGATGAGAGTCTTATGCCGTTATATTCTTTATTAGATAAAAGGAATAGATTACCGGTCGATACATTTGAAAAGATGCTCAGTGACCTGCTTCCTCAATCCAAAATAGCAAATGAAGTCAAAGAATTTATGGGATGTGAGAACATTAAGCAGGTTGAAAATAGATATGGACGTCAAGAGACATCTGAAATAATAGAATTAATGAGATTACTTTATGGTATGGGAGTAGGTGACTATTATATATTTGATCCAGGTATAGTTCGAGGATTGGCCTATTATACTGGAATTGTATTTGAGATTTACGATAAAGCCGATGAGCTTCGTGCGATTGGTGGCGGGGGCAGGTACGATAACCTGCTTAAAGATTTCGGCGGCCCGTTAATTCCCGCTACAGGGATGGGGATGGGTGATTGTGTTTTGGAGATATTGCTTCGGGATAAAGTACTTCTTGAGAAAAAGCTTCCCAAACCTTCGCTTGATTTCTTTGTTGCGTACGTAGATATAGATGAACAGATCGAAGAAGATGCCATTCGCTTGGCTATGAAATTGCGTTCAAACGGTTTTTCTGCGAATTTCAGTTATAAATCCGCTAAGTTAGGAAAACAACTAAAACAGGCCTCGGAAAGTAACGCCGTAAAATGTATTATCATCGGCGAGGAATTTAAGGACAATAAGCTTGTTGTAAAGGATATGGTTTCGGGCGAACAGAACACTGTAAATGTTGATAAATTTTTCTCTGGACTGACTTCGGATTGAGTTCCGTGAAAATATTTTGAAGAAGATGAGATAACACTGTCATTTCGAGCGGAATCCGCCAAAGACGGATGGAGTCGAGAAATCTGTTTTGAATAGATTTCTCCGCTTCATTCGCACCGATAATTCGGTGCTCGTTACGGTCGAAATGACATATATAATATTAAGTGACTCTAACTGACCGACTCGAACTGTCATACCCGCGAAGGCGGGTATCCATTTATAGTATAGCAGCAGTGGATTCCTGCTTGCGCAGGAATGACAATCCGTGATAGGTAGCTGTTAAATATTCATTTATGCCGATGCTTTATTATAACTTGGTAAGTTTGAGTAAGTAATTTGAAAGAATAATTTATTTGTAAGGTAAGGAAAATGAGAATTATTAAGATCCATTATATGAGGGTATTCTTCTTTATGTTAACTTTTACAGTGTCACCTTTAGACGCCGGTTTTGGCGGGCCGGACATCAAATCCCCCGAAGTTCACAACGACCGTAGAGTGACATTCCGACTGTTGGCTCCCGAAGCGGAAAAAGTGGAAATTAATGTCCGGTTCGAAGAGAAAAATCAACCGATGCAAAAAGACCCCAACGGCTTGTGGAGCATAACTCTCGGTCCGGCCGAGCCGGAAATTTATGAGTATATTTTCATAGTTGACGGTCTGGAAGTTGCCGACCCGTCCAATCCCTGGCTTAAATTATGGCAGAGCACGGCAAAGAATCTCGTTGAAATTCACGGCGACGAGCCGATGTTTTTCCAGGAGCAAAAAGTCCCTCACGGTACAATCCACGTACACAGATATTACTCGAAGTCGCTCGGTATTACGCGGGGGCTTTATATCTACACACCACCCGGATATGAAACAAGCAAGGATACAAAATATCCCGTCCTTTATCTTCTGCACGGACTTGGGGATATTGAGGATAAATGGACCGATGTGGGTCGCGCAAATATTATTGCGGATAATTTGATAGCGGGCAAAAAAGCCTTGCCGCTTGTTATTGTAATGCCTTACGGTCATACGCCGAATACTGCGGGATCTAAGAATTTTGGGAACTGGGATGAGTTCGAGAAGGATTTAATCAAGGATGTGATTCCCTTCGTACAAGAGAAATACCGCGTCAGCACGGATAAAAAGGACAGGGCGATATCGGGCTTATCCATGGGTGGCGCCCAGGCATTGACAATAGGACTGAGTAACCTGGAATTATTCGGATGGGTAGGCGCCTTTAGCTCGGCATTGGTGGGCCGGAAATACGATCAATTACTCGCTGAGCCTGATAAAATAAACAAAGAGCTTGAGCTGTTATGGATCGGGTGCGGCAGGGATGATTCCCTTTTTCAGGGTAACCGAAATTTTATTGAGCAACTTGAATCAAAGAAAATCGAACACATAAGCAGAATTACCGACGGCTCTCATGAGTGGGCGTTATGGAGGCGGTATCTGAATGAATTTATTCCGCTGTTGTTCAGACAGAATTAACAGTCTTTATACTGCACTTACAAGTGCGGCCTTTTTAATGAAAGGGAGGCTCGAATCGAATGAAGGAAACTTTTCCCAATCATTACGAACGGGCCTTCGAAAACTGGCTGACTGACAACTGCATAGAATACGTTGCAGTCGATGAGCATAAAAGAGCGACATTTGGGCATACAGACATCAAGAGTTTTGATTTCCTTTTGTATCCTCCCGGCGGGCAAATCGTAATTGCCGAAGTAAAGGGCAGAACTTTCAGGGGGACATCTCTGGCCAATTTAGCCGGCCTCGAATGCTGGGTGACGGCCGAGGACGTCGATGGCCTGACGAAATGGCAGCAGATTTTCGGAGAGGATTACAGGGCGGTATTTGTATTTGCCTACAGGATAGAAAATATCGACGTGGATTTTAACGGCAGGGATGTTTTCGAGTTCGATTCAAACAGGTATCTGTTTTTCTGTATTAAACTCGATGATTATCGCCGTTTTATGAAACGCAGAAGTCCCAAATGGCAGACGGTGACATTGCCCGCCGATAAGTTCCGGCAGTGCGCTGTGCAACTGTCCGAATTTCTGCTTTGATATCTCGCGGTCTCTTATTATACGTACCGGTTTTTATCTGTTCCTGCGCAACAGCCGGTTCGAGCGATACTATTTCACTTAATTTTCAATAGACACCGGGCAAACTGGAAGTTAGAATTCTTTTCCCAAAAGAAAATGAAACTATATGAATCACTGTGAATGCAGGGAAAATCGATTATAAGGGGGTGGGTTTAAGGAGATATTATGAAAAAGATAATAATGCTGTTTGTTGTTGCGATAATTGTTTTTTTTGTAACCGGTTGCGGCCGAGGCCAGCCGTTTGAGATAGAAAGTCGGCATACGCCGCAATCTGAAACGCCGTTATTTGCTGATGCCGAATAAGTAGATTCTGTCTCTCGAAAAAGCGGCTCTGGGGCCAAAAAAACACTGAAAAATCCGAAAAACAGCGAAAAATATCTATAAATTTCAAAATCGTCACAAAACGGTAACATTTGGCCAGCATAATTACACTCGTTAAATATTGCCTGTAAACAAGGCACTGGTAAACTGAAATCCGGGATTTGCTGCGAATGACGTGAATATCACTGTAGAGAATATCATAGGGTAATAAATGTCAATAACCGCAGATGGTACGATAAGGATAAGATGATATGTATAATTTATTCCGAAATGCAGCTTATTTGTTTATCATAAATCCATAAATAATCTCGAATTACAATCTTTCTTCCTGAAATGAGGACATATTTGATAATACTGGCGTACACTTCTGAAATGATTCAATATCTAAGCATTTTTTTTCGAAAATGCGCAACTTTTTAGGGGTTGCAACGTCTATATGTATATAATTGATAATATTCATGTTTTATGAACCCAAAATATAACGGGAAAGGGGATAGTGTGAAGAAATCCCGGGTAATTATTATCACAGTAGTCGTCACTCTTGTGGCTGTCTTTGGACTCGGCATGGTCTTAAAGGCCGGAAAAAGCAAATCAAACAACGCCACAGTCGTGCAAATCGAAGAGGTTCAGTACGGGGAACTGATAGAGATTGTCAGTGCCCCCGGCGAAATAGAACCCAAGACGAACGTGGAAATAAGTGCAAAAGTATCGGCACGGATTATCAAACTGCCCTATGATGAGGGAGATGTTGTCACTTGTGGAGATCCGAATGCGAATCCTCCCGTACCGGCATCGGTCCTGATACGCCTGGATTCGAAGGACCTGGAAAGCAGGCTAACTTCGGCCGAGGCCGGCCGTGCCGCTCAGGCCGCCCAGTCACAAGTCGAAAAAGCCAGAATTAACGGTCAGCAGGCAGGTCTTAAGGGGCTTGAAGCTTCTCTCAAACAGGCCCAGCGCGATTTGGACCGCCAGAGGGAATTGCTGGGATCCAAGGACATAAGCCAGGCGACGTTCGACCAGACCAAGCTGAAGGTTGATGAGTTCCAGTCGCAATACGATTCGTCCGTGCACCAGCTCGAATCGGCGGAATTGAATCTGGTGGTATTGCAGCACAATCTTGAGGTTGCCGACGCCGGGATTGCCCAGGCCCGTGAGGCTCTTAGTCATACGACCATAAGCTCACCTATAGACGGTGTAGTGACGCGGCTCAATGCCGAGGTGGGGGAAATGGTAATGACGGGGACAATGAATAATCCGGGAACCGTAATTATTGAGGTGGCGGATTTATCTACTATGCTGCTTGTCGCCCAGGTGGATGAAACCGACGTAGGTAAAATGGCGGTCGGCCAAAAAGCTACGGTTTATGTCCAGACCTTTCCCGACGACAAGTTCAATGGTGTGGTTGATTCTATTGCCTTAACACACAGGTTGTCATCAACCTCGACGAAATACTTCAGGACCGAGATACTGCTTGAGGGCGATGTGCAAAAGTTGTATTCCGGCCTTACGGCACATGTCGATATAGAGACGCTCAAACATGAAAATGTAATCACAGTGCCGAGCCAGGCCGTGTTGGGCAGGGCCATTGATGATCTGCCCTTGAAGATTCGGGACGAATGCCCGGAGGTGGATAAGGAGAAAACATATACGCCTGTGGTCTATTGTTATATCGACGGAAAGGCCGTGGTAACACCCGTTAAGATCGGCCCCAGCAACCTGACGCATACCGTGATACTATCCGGGATTAACGAAGGCGACAAGATAGTAGTCGGACCGTATAAAGTGCTCGAAAATCTAAAGCACGATAAGACGATCAAAGATGAGCGTGAAACGGAAAAAACAAAGGACAGCAACGACGTCGAAGCCAAGAGTGACCCTAACAATCTCGAAGCTAAGACCGATGTAAAATAACTCTGGTAATGGCAAAACAAGCTGGTAAAGTAATAATAAAGTTGCAGGCCGTCAAGCGGATATACAAGGTCGGCGTCGAACACATCCACGCGCTTGATGGAATCGACCTGAAACTGCACGAGAACGAATATATTGCCGTGATGGGACATTCGGGTTCCGGCAAAAGCACGCTTATGAACGTCCTGGGCTGTCTTGATCGGGCCACTTCGGGATACTATGAGCTTGACGGCTATGACACCACGAAGATGTCCGATGCGGCCCTGGCTCACGTTAGAAACGAACGGATCGGATTTGTTTTTCAGTCTTTCGAATTACTCGGTCAGTTGACCGCACTCAAAAACGTTGAGATGCCGCTTATTTATTCACGAGATGGCTGGGTTTCCCGAAAGAACCGAGCAAAGAAAGCCCTGCAGCGAGTCGGATTAAGCGATCGCGTTAAACACAAACCGAATCAGCTCTCAGGCGGTGAAAAGCAAAGAGTCGCTATCGCCCGTGCTCTTGTCTGCAATCCGAGCATTCTGCTGGCCGACGAGCCGACAGGCAATCTCGACAGCAAAACAAGCGAAGATATACTCAAATTGTTTGACCAGCTTCATTCCGAAGGCCAGACGATTATTATGGTGACACATGAAGATGATGTGGCCCACCATGCAAAAAGAATCATCAGCATGAAAGACGGACTTATTAATAGCGACCAGTCAACAAAGGAATACAACGGGAGCAGGCACGTAACAGGTAAAAAATCAAAGGAGGCTCCGTCATGAGGTTCCTGATTCGTGTACCAATCATGTTCTTCCGGCTTTTGTATCAGAGTGTATATCTTGCACTCAGTCAGATATGGGCCAACAAGACCAGGTCCATGCTTACCACCCTTGGGATTATCATAGGCGTCGCATCGGTTACTGCGGTCATCGCCGCTCTCAGCGGCCTGAAAGCGAAAATACTCACACAGGTCGAATCTTTGGGGACCAACACAATATTTATTTCAGCCAGGCGCCCCGACAGGGGGCCTTTGCAGCATGCTTCGTGGTGGTCTATTCGGTTTCAGCCCGAGCAATTTGAGAATCTTCTCGAACATTGTCCCTCGGTGGCAAGGTTTGGTCGTCAGACATGGGTTGGAAGATACACGGTCAGCCATCGTGATAAGTCATCCGAAAATGTAACGGTCCGCGGAGTAGAGCCTGCCTGCCATCAGATCGACAGCCGACCGGTTACGATTGGAAGGCCGCTTTCTGTTATTGATGAAATGCAGGTGCGGCAGGTTTGTTTAATTGATCCCAAGCTGCGTAACGACCTTCATCTTGACCGTGATTGCATCGGCCAATCCGTTCTGGTTGGTTACGATACATTCTATATTGTCGGTGTGGTAGAACCTCGCCCGGAAAACATATTCGGCGGCGGTGACCAGGAACGTTCCGAGATATTTATCCCGTTCAAGGTCGGGCTAAAAATGCAGAGGTATCCGTCCATCTGGGCCCTTGCTGAAAGCAGATCCGCAGATGTTTCCGATGATGCCCTGGCCGAGATACGCTTCTTCCTTCGTCGGACACGTCATATAAAACCCGGCGAACCCGATACTTTTGAGGTTCAGTCGCTGCAGAATGAACTGCAAACTTTCAATGAAATTACCGTTATAGTGACGCTGGTCGCCGGGGGTATCGTCGGTATTTCCCTGCTGGTCGGGGGTGTGGGTATTATGAATATCATGCTGGTCTCCGTATCGGAGCGGACCAGGGAAATCGGGCTTAGAAAAGCGGTGGGGGCCAAAAATTCCGCAATTCTGACCCAGTTTATGATCGAATCCATTGTGTTATGCTGTATGGGTGGTCTGGTGGGGATTGTCTTTGGTCAGTTATTGATAACGGCGATTGACAACATAGTAAAGGCGGCATTTCACGTTACCGTTCTCGACATGGCCTACATCCCGGCGTGGGCGATAGCGCTTTCATTTGCTTTTGCCGGTTCCGTTGGTATCTTTTTCGGGATGTTCCCGGCAATCAAAGCCGCCAGGCTCGACCCTATTGAGGCACTTAGACATGAATAGACAGAAGTCAGAAGACAGAGGGCAGAACAGAGAAAACCGAAGACGGAAGTCAGAAGGAAAACGACGATGGATAAGAGGAGAACAGACGATGGACGACTCGACATTCGTGCCTTGTCCCTCATCCTCCGGCAAGAGTCCCAAGGACGATCAGACTTCTGTTGTCTGTTTTCTGTTGTCTGTCTTCTGCCTCTTGACCGGCTGCCAGAAATATGACGGCGGTAAAGATTTTAACGGTGTACGGATTACGCCTGAGAAATTACGGCAAATAGAGCCACTTGATTTACATGAGGCAAAGGACCAGGAAACAGATCGAACGGATGCGAATGTCCCGGCGCCGGTGGAACTTGAGCTTGCGTTGGAGCAATGCAGGGCGTTAACGCTGGAGAATAATCTCGATCTGAAGGTCCAGCTTATTAATCCGGTGATAGCCGCCGAACGTCTCAGTCAACAGGAGGCAAAGTTCGAGGCGGCATTTTCCTTAAGTACAACCTATTCGAAGACCGACACACCTGTGGCTTCGACTCTCGATATCAGCGGCTCGAACGTGGAATATCTCTATACGAATTATGGCGTCGATGTTCCTTTGCGTACGGGTGGAACCGTATCATTCGATGCGGTTGACAGCCGCACCGAGACGGACTCGGCTTACTCGATATTCAATCCTTCCTATGGCTCCGATCTTTCCGTGTCGATAAGTCAGCCGCTGCTGCGTAACGCAGGCAGGCGGGTTAGTACCTATGCTATTCAAATCGCCGATTATGACAGGCAGATAACCGATGCCAGGACAAAACTCGAAGTTATACGGATAATAGCCGATGTGGACCGTTTTTACTGGCGATTATACGCCGCCAGGCGGGAGCTGAATGTACGCAAACAGCAGTATGATTTGGCCAAAGCCCTGTTTGAGCAGGCCCGGCGTCTTGTAGCGGCTGGCGAGGTGGCGCAGATTGAGGTAATTCGCACCGAAGCCGGCTTGGCCCAGCAGCTTGAGGCTATCATCGTGGCGGAGAACAATGTACGCGACCGCGAACGGGAGCTTAAGCGGGTACTTAACAAGGTGGGCCTGGAGATGGAAACGGCCACGGTTCTGATACCGGTTACCGAGCCGGACCCCGTTCGTTATCAGCTCGATAAACAGCGGCTGGTTGAGGTAGCTGTTGAACAACGCATGGAAATGCTCGAGTTAGAGTTGCAAATTGCTCAGGATGTTAGTACTCTTGACTATATGGAAAACCAGACATTGCCTTTGGTAACGATGGATTACACGTATAATATAAACGGCCTGGGTTCCAACAGGAACGATTCGTACGATCTGCTTTTCGATACGAGGTTCGAGGACCACCGTCTCGGCCTGCAGTTACAGGTGCCTCTTGGGAATGAATCGGCTAAAAGTCAACTGCGTCAGGCTTTTTACCAGCGCAGGCAGCGACTGGCAAGCCGCGATAGCCGCAGAGCAGTCATAGAATATGAGGTGCTCAATGCCATCGACCAGCTCGAAGCCAACTGGCAGAGAATTTTAGCCGGCAGACAAAGTTCGGTTCTGGACGGTCGGCTGTTTGAGGCCGAGAAGCGACAGTTCGAGCTCGGCCTGGTGACATCGACCGATGTGCTTCAGGCACAGACAAATTTCGCCAATTCACAAAGCGCAGAAATTTCGGCGCTGACCGAGTATCAAATAGCGCTGGTTGACCTGGCGTATGCAACCGGTACTTTACTGGGCGCCGCGAAGGTACAATGGGAGCCGATTGTACCGCAGGAATAATATTGGCCGATATGGGAAAGGAGACATCATGCCGGAGCAGAATATTAATGGGGAGAAAAACACCGGCGGCGAGAGAAAATTTCCGACTACAAACTGGAAAAAGCTAATCATAATTCTGGCTGTTCTTCTCGTTGCCGCCTCTCTGGTCCTGGCTGTTGTTTATTTGATTCGGAAAAGATCGGAGATTGCATGGTTTTCAAATCAAATGATCGCCTTATATATTGCCGCAGGTGTAGTTGTTGTCGTTGTAGCGGCGTGGCTTATTCTCAGAAAGACCATCAGAACCAGGTTGAGGATGGAACAGGTAATAAGGGACGATCCCGACATTAATGACTGGTTGATTATCTATAACTGGACTCCAAAAGTACTCTACGTACCCACGATAGCGATATCATTTCTGGCCGCGGTGCTGTTGTGTATTCGGGGCATTCCTCCGGCCTTTGTCGGCGGTGTCTGGTTCGCGGTATTCCTGCTTAATTTTCTTATCGAGGAATACAATATCAGTATAAAGATACTGCTGATAACCCTGATTAGCCTCGGCTTTTTCCTGCTGTGGCTTCATCTGCTTGGCAGTGTAATGAGTTTTTTGAAGCTGTTCAGGAACATCGCCATATCCATGAATGCCACAGTCTATCTTCTTGTTGGTATCATAGGGCTGCTTACGATTTCTATTTCATGGCTCAAGGGGCTGTTCTATTATATAACCATCACGCCCAACTATATGAATCTCCAGGATGGCCCGACCGAGTCGGGAGAACAGATCGGCAGGGAGGACTATAATAGCCGGATTGATACAAGCGATTTCCTCGAACGTCTAATGGGTTTTGGAAGGATTATAATAACCTTCAAAGATAGGAAAAGAGAACCGATTATTGTGCTCGTCTGGAGAATCCGGAGGAAAGCACAGTTGTTGGAAAGTGTACGGGCGAAGTTTGCAATCGACCATCTCCAGAAAGTTCAGTACCCGGAGCCTTAAAGTGGATTTATAGTTTTTGCATGCGGCACCGGCGGTCGAGAAATCAGTGTACTTATTAATCCTCAGGGCACGACATAAGATAATCGAGACAATCGCTCAATTTAGCCGTTGCCACCGCTACCGTACTGTCGGCTGCACCGTAATAAAGATAAAGCTTGTCCGTTTCTTTGTGAACGACGGCGCCGTTTGGGAAAACCACATCGCCGACGTCGCCGATACGTTCGTATGAAGCTCTTGGGCCTAAAATCCATTCAGCGCTTCTGCGCAGGACTTTCCATGGTGAGTTCAACTCCAGAAGGGCCAGCCCGACGCGGTATATTGCTCCGGCGGTCGTATTGCGGACTCCATGGTAGAACAACATCCAGCCCTGTTCGGTTTCTATGGGCTGACATGCCAGCCCGACCCTGTGGCAATCCCAATAAGCCGCCCTTGTCATTATTAACGGCCTGTGGTCGCCCCAGTGTTTCAAATCCGGCGAAAAACTTATCCACATGTGGGCTTCGCCCCTGACGATGGGGCGGTGGATCAGTGCGAAACGTCCGTTGAACCTGCATGGAAACAAACAGGCATCCTTGTCCTCGGGGGGCAGAAGAGAGCCCAGGCGGGCGAATGTCTTGAAATTTTTGGTTATTGCAAGCGAAACAACGGGACCACCCTCGCTGAAAGAGACGTAGGTAACGGCGAACTGCTTTTGCTCCTCGAGCCAGACAATGCGCGGGTCTTCCAGACCCCACCTTTCTTCCCGGGAGCTTTGGTCGGCCATAAGAGTAGGCTCGGCGTCAATTTCCCAGTTTGTCAGTCCGTCGGCACTGCGGGCCACCGTCAAATGTGAAAAACCACGCATATCCTCGACTCTTACTAACAGCAGCGTTTCGTTATTCAGTTTGGCCGCCGCAGGGTTAAAAACTGCATTCGTCGGATAGGGCCAGTTTGCCGATGTCATTATCGGGTTTCCCTGGAACCGTGTAAAAAGGTTATGTGCTTTTTGTTCCCGTGAAGGCTCGTACATGGCTTTAATTCCCCATAGCTCTAAAATAAATTTCTAAACGAAGAAAGGCGAATAAAAGTTCAATTATATTTTGCTCAAACCGACCTATCGATAGTAAAGTATCATCATAAGTGAATATTTAACAATAACCTATCACGTGTTGTCATTCCTGCGCAAGCAGGAATCCACTGCTGCGATACCATAAATGGATACCCGCCTTCGCGGGTATGACAGTACGAATCGGTCAGTTTGAGATAATTTGTAAAGTTCAGTTCCACTTTTCGATAAACCTATTCAGCTTCATCGGCAGAGTCTGCTTATTAATATTAAAAATTACATATTATAGCTATTGTCCGGAGCCTCCCGGTCCATTATTGGCTTTATTATGCCTTTACCAACTGTGTTTCGTATAGGCTCTGGTACAATCGGCATGTGCGCATCAGCTCATCATGCTGGCCCTGAGCGATGATTTGCCCTTCGTTCATTACCACAATAACATCGGCTGTGATGACGGTGCTGAACCTGTGGGCTATAATAATACTGGTTCTGCCCCGCATGATTTCCTCGATGGCCTTGTGAATTTTGGCTTCACTCTCGGCATCGACCTGGCTGGTTGCTTCATCGAAGATCAGGATCGCCGGATTTTTAAGAATCGCCCTGGCTATTACAATTCTTTGCATCTGCCCGCCGCTCAGCCCGGTGCTTTCTTCGCCGATAATTGTGTTATAGCCCTTGGTCAGCGGTTCTATGAATTCGTGTGCGAATGAACGTTTGGCTGCGGCGATAATTTCTTCTTCGGTAGCACCAAGCTTGCCATAGGCGATATTCGCCGCAATCGTGTCGTTGAACGTCAACACATTCTGCGTAACCATTCCGATCTGGTTGCGAAGGCTGAATAGTGTCGCTTCGCGAATGTCTTTTCCGTCTATCAGAACCCGGCCGGAATCGGGGTCATAGAATCTCGGTATTAGATTTGCCAGCGTGGTTTTGCCGGAGCCGTTCGGTCCGACCAGGGCGATATTGCGCCCGGCTTCCACCGTAAGGTTGATGTGCTTCAAAGCCGGAGTCACTGTTCCGGGATAGGTAAAAACGATATCTTTGAATTCGATTTTATTTTTCAACGTTTCCAGTTTGAATGCTCCGGGACTTTCTATTTCGGTTTTACGGTCGATAATTGTATATACCCTCTCGGATGCGGCGTTGGCCTGTTGAAGCCTGTTCCAGATGTCACTGCTTTTACGCACGGATTCGGCCGCCGCTCCGAGGATGGCGACAAGGGCGATAAATTCACTCGGATATATCTCCTGGTTTGCCACCCAGTGTGCGCCGAAAAGTAATGCCGCTCCGCCGGCAAACATCCCAAGGATTTCCATAATGGGTGCTGTACCGGCGTCGATCTTGGCTATCCGGAACAACTGCTTTAAGAGCTTCTTGTTGATTACGTCGAAACTGGTGTTCTCTTGTTCCTGCTGGTTATAAACCTTAACAACTTTGATTGCACCGAAGGTTTCCTTGAGCTTGGCCAGCATCAAGCTCCAGTTCATAAGCGATTTCCTCGTTGCGCGTTTAATCTTCCTGCCGAGCTGTCCGATGGCGACTGCAATAAAAGGAGCCGAGCACGTGAATATCAGCGTCAGCTTGAAGTCTATCCACATTGCACCGGCAATCAAAGCCGCGGCCACTAACGGTTCTCGAAGGGCCTTGCCGAACAGGGTTTTCAGGCCGGTGGAAAGCTCTCCGGTGTCACGAATCAATCTGCTTACAGCGTCACTGGGGCTTTCGTTTTCAAAGAATCCTATGGGCATATTCAGTATGTGTGCGAAAACGTCCTGGCGCAGTTCGCTAATCGCCGTCTGCACTACTTTCTCACCCAGATATTGCTGGTAGAATCTTCCGGCACAACGTATGACGGTGAAGATTGCCATCATAATTATGATGATGCTCATCGCCCGAGTTTTTTCGCCCGGGCCCTGCTCGCGGGGGACGAAGCTCATTATCCATTCGATGCCGTTAACGTAGAACGGCCTGGTTCCGCTGTTTAATGTGCCTGTATATATCTGAGTGTCGTATGTTCCCTGCTCGTTGAATCTCTTATATTGGATGGGTATGTTCACGTCGCTGCCGGCCTTGGCAAGTTCCTCGAGCAGTGTTGTCGAGAGAATTTTATCCGTTTCTTCTTCAATTACATATTTACCGGCTCCGATAATCGTATCCTGCCCCTTCAGTCCTGTAATTTGAGCAAGACCGTCTTCTTCGACTCCCGTGACCAGCAGGTAATATGCCATATCGGATTTGTTCGGATCGAGCAGAGTCATTCTGTCCGGCATGTAGAATGTCATGCCGTACCGGTCCTCGCAGAGCTTCCTGTCAACCCAGCCGTGCAGTCCTTCTTCCCCCATCATTACCTTTAGCAGCGGGATAATTGTCATAAAACTCAGTGAAAACAGGATGCCGATAATTAACGCACTGAAAAATATCACAATAAGCCGCCGCCATTGCGGCCAGATATACTCGAATACTCGGTTAAAAGACTTCATTCAATAAGTTTCTCCATAATGCAGCGTATTGACGCTGTTTGCTACCGTTCAGAATCCGAGCACACTAACAAACTTACGCCCACAGGTCAAGAATAATTCACACTGACGGCCGGGCATAGGACTGTTGACCGGCGATGCGATTTTTGCTATCCTGCATGCCTTTAGCCGCCGCGACTCGGCTCGGTTGAGGCGGTGACAGGAAGGATAATGATAATGAAGATAGATTGCTTTGCATTAGGTGCGTATGAAACCAACTGCTATGTTTTGCTGGGTAGCGGGCAGGCCGAAGACTGTCTGGTTATCGATGCGGGGTTCGATTGCGAGCCGTTGATAGATTTTTTACATGAGCAGAAACTCAATCCGGTTGCGATTGTTCTTACTCACGGCCATATCGACCACATCGCGGGTCTGAACCTATTGCGTGACAGTTTTCCGAACATTAAAGTTTATATCCATAAGCTCGACGCCGAAATGCTCGAAGAGCCGATGTCCAATCTATCTGCTATGACCGGTGCGGCGTACACTGCCGAACCGGCAGATTTTATTTTAGATGATAAGGATGTGATCGATCAGGCCGGAATAAAGATGCAGGTCCTTCATACTCCCGGCCATACGCCCGGCGGTATCAGCCTGTACTCGAATGAGCAGGGCGTTGTTTTTGTCGGTGATGCGCTTTTTGCCGATTCGGTCGGCAGGACGGATTTTCCCGGCGGCAGTATGACACAACTGGTTGGTGGTATAAAAGATAAGCTTTTTACTTTACCCGATGAGACGAAAGTATATCCCGGCCACGGTCCGGCCACCACAATCGCCCGCGAAAAGGCATACAATCAATTCCTGCGATAATCCGCAGTTCTCATAGGATGGAGTACGGAAATGTTACTATTCCACCAGGAGCCGCAACACGGTCAAAGAATACGGCTGGAACTCATACGAAAAACTCGGACTATTAACAGATACCGATTTTTCCGCCGGATAGATTTTCTTAGGCTCTTGAAGCGAGTTTTCATCTGTCAGATTTTTTGCAGTTAATATTATTGCTTTGCCCTTCGGCCCGACTTTCTTTGCGCCCTTTAGCTCGATATTCGCCTTAAGTTTTTCGGCTGTGACATTGACCGCCTTGATAATGACCTCACCGGCTTTTTTATCCAGAGTACTGCTCACAGATAAAGCCTTCTTGTTTTCATCGAAAATCGGCGCATCGTTTACTTGGGTAGTTAATAAATTCGTGCCGGGATTGAGACTGAACAGCTTTTGTACATAGTAATTCGCCGAGCCGTACACGTTCAGGTTATCGAACCATATTAGGTCAGGGCGCCATTGCCACGCATCTTCGTGGCCGAACAACGGTGCATAGCAAGTCATCCTCACTAAGTCGGCGTTTCGTTCCAGCCCGGTCATAAACGCCGCCTCGTACAGGGCGCATTTGAGGTTGTTACGGTTGTCGGGACTGGCGACGCCCACACTCTGGGAGGCATACTCACCCACGAACAGCTTCGGGCTGTTCCGGTCATAGTTATCATACCAGCCGACATTTTCCAGGAACCAGTCCGGCTGTCGGTAAAAGTGTTCGTCAACAATCTCGGGCTTGAGCTGCCGCCATTGCTCCCACAGGTATTCGATTTCAGCATGACCGTTGGGGAAAATAGTGGCATCCGAGCCGGTGGCGGCGATGAGTTGCATATCCGGATATTTCGCCTTAATCGCCCCGGCAAAAACTTTGTAGCGTTCGATATACTGCGGTCCCCACTGCTCATTGCCGATGCCTATCATCTTCATATTGAACGGTTCCGGATGGCCCATGTCCGCCCTGATTTTGCCCCACTTGCTGTCGGCAGGGCCGTTAGCGAATTCGATCAGATCCAGCATATCCTGGACGTACGGTTCGAGCTGATCCATCGGGACTAATTGCGCGGTGTTGAACTGGCAGGCCATGCCGCAGTTGATAATGGGCATCGGTTCTGCCCCGATATCTTCACTCAGCTTGAAATATTCATAAAAGCCCAGGCCGAAGGACTGATAGTAGTCCGGCGTGAGGCGATGGGCGAATTCCGTGTTCCATCGGCCGATGATGGTTTTTCGTTGGTTGATGTGGCCTATGGTGTTCTTCCACTGGTAGCGGTTGCCGAGGTCGCGACCTTCCACAATGCAGCCGCCGGGGAAACGTAAAAAACCGGGCTTCATATCCGCTAACATCTGCACTATATCCTTTCGCAGACCGGGGACCGGCTCGGGCATCAGGGTGCTCGATACCGCGGAGTCTGCGGGGAACAGCGAGACCATATCCACATCCAGCAGGCCCACGCATGTACCCAGTAGGTTCAATGTCGCCCTGGCCTCCGTATCCGTGGGCACAATCAGGCACTGGTACTTCTGCCAGCCCTTGGTCACGTCAGCAAAACGTGCCTCGCCTATGACCCGGCCGTCTGGGGCGATAAGTTCTACCTTAAATGTCATTGTCTCCATCTCGGCCCGGGCATAGACTGAAAACCAGTACTCCTGTCCTTTGCGAAGCCCCATGCCGCGGAACCCTTCATTGCTGACACCGAATCCCTTGCTGGGATCTCTGACTTCAATACGCAAATAGTGTGGATTGGCCTGTTCGAGTGGCTCTTGAACCCGAATCGACAGGCTGCCGCGGGCGCCGCCGGCCGCCAGCCGGCTCCAGCCCATGACCGCCTCTTCCGGGAACTCGAATCCACGATTTTTTACCAGCTCGGCGTATAGTCCTCCGTCGGCGCCGAAGTTGATATCTTCGAAGAATATGCCGTACATGGTCGGGCTGATTTTAACGCCTGGCTGAGAGGCGTTAATAATTATTTTTGTCTGTACCGTTGCGAAACAGGTGCCTGTCAGAAGCAAACTTATAAAAACATGTCCGATATTTTTGGCCGAATGTGTTTTGAACATAATTTGCTCCTCAAATTAAAAAGATTAGAACAATTCATACTCATTAGAAAAAACCCCAATATATTAAGAATTGGATTGACTTGAAGCAAACAGAATATTTTACGAAGTGCCGGCGGACAATTGATACTTGTATCCGGTCTATCTTCCTTCACCCGTCAACGTAATAGCTGAATTACCGGTTGTGTGGGCTATCAATAACATTCGTTACAATACTGGAAATGGTAAAACTGGTGTATTTAGTTCCGGGTGTGTATGTTCCATCTTCGTACAGACCGTCATAAACCGTACCGGTTGAAAGGCCCCCGTAGTAAACATCGTAGGTGGAGCCCATGGTAAGTTCCTGTGACGAGAACGCCACTGAGCTGTAATTTTTTGTGGGCGCAAAGCAGAGGATTTCTTTACTTTCTCTGTTTTGAATATAGATTAAGGTGCCGGCCGAGAGTGTCGTGTTGAAAGTCAGCAGTATTGAATATTGTGTTGAAGATGTGCCGGGTGCCTGTGCCATACCGGAACTGCCTGTCGCTACGAGAAATCCCCCCGTGATTTTGAACGAAGAATGATCCAGAGCGCCGTTCATATTTGATGTAGGACCATTAACGATGACCACACCGTCGGTCATCTCAATTGAACCGTTGGAATCGATACCATCCCCTACGGCGTTAATCGCGATATAGCCGCCGTTGATATAGAGGTAGTAATCACCGGAGGGCATAGGTATATTACCGCCTCGGTTCCATCCTCCCATTCCAAAATTATCACCGCCTCCTGCGACGTTTATACCGTCATCACTTGATACGATATGAATACTGCCACCGTTTATGGTGATATCGGCGTCGGCGCTTTCCATGCCCTCGTAGGATTCGATAATAGAGATGTCCCCGCCGTTAACGACTAAGTCGGCGTCGGCGTGAATGCCGTCGTCTCGGGAAGAAATGACAAAAGTACCTCCGTTAATTTCCAGAGTTCCATTTGAGTGGACGGCGTCGTCAACGGTATCGATTATGAAATTTCCGCCGTCGATAATTAAACCGGCAACTGCAGAGATTCCCTTGGGAGAGGTGCCTATAAAGTTCCTGCTTCTGCCGCTGCCCGTGGATAGAGTGATTTGCCCGTCGGCGATCATAACATCTGTTCCGGCCGTAACAGCATCTTCACCGGCTGTAATGTCTATTATACCGTACTCGATATAAATAGATTCCTCTGCATTTATGCCGTCGTCGTTTGATATAATGTATATATTTCCGTTGTTGATTGTGATAACTTTGCTTTCGATGCCCTCGTAACATCTTGTGATACTGATGTCCCCGCCGTTAACGACCAGATCGGTCTCGGCGTGAATGCCGTCGTCTCCGGAAGAAATGACAAGAGTACCCCCGTTAATTTCCAGGCTCCCGTTTGAGTGGATGGCGTCGTCGGCGGAATCAATTATGAAACTCCCGCCGTCAATGATTAAACCGACAACCGCCTTGATTCCTTTGGCTGAGGTGCTTTCATCGATACTGTTGTTATAGCCGCCGCCCGAATATAGGGTGATTTGCCCGTCGGTGATGATAACATCTGTTTCTGCCGTAATGGCATCCCCTCCGGAATTAACGTCTATTATTCCGGTCTCGATGGAAATATATCCCATAGCGGCGTCTTCATCGTTGTCGGATTTCAGGCCGTCGCCTCCTGAAATCACAGTAATATTTACATCTCGTACAATAAGATAGTCTTTGCCCCGGATGCCGTCATCTAATGCATTTATAAAAATAGAGCCGCCGGTAATTATAAGTCCATTTTTACCGGCAATACCATCATTGACATTTCCATCCACTGTCAGTGAACCGTCGCCGCAGATGGTGAGGTTGTCCTTGCTGAAAATTGCTGCATTGGGTTCGTCTGCTTGCGGGCCGTCGATATCCGACCTTCCGTCTGATACGTAATTTTCAGTATTCTCTGTGAGGAAGACAATCGTTTTTTTCGCATCCTTAATAAAGACAGGAGCGCTCGAGGAACAACTGATATTGGCTCCGTTCAGAATAAGCCTTACAATTTCTTTGTCTTCGGAATCCACGATGATTTGTCCGTCGGCCAGTATGCCGTTTATGCTGTATGTTCCTGAGGATTTAATTGTTGCTTTGCTGCCGTCAACAATTACACCGGCACTGTTTGTGGTGATTGTGTTTTCATTCAATACTATTTGAATAATTTCGGAGCTGTCCCAGATATAATCTTCCGGGTCTTCATGGTTCTCGCTGTTTTCGGTTAATGCGTCCGCCGCGATATCTTCACTACTCCCGGCGTCTAAAACCTGTTCATTGCCGGTTGTTTGCGAGTACAGGCAATTATCGCATAATAAAAGCAATGATAGTATAAACACGCAGGTCGGCAGAACCGTTATGTTTCTTTTACTCATTTTTACTTCCTTTTGGGAATATAAGTACATTATACATTAAATGTATGGTAAAAGTCAATCTGTCACACTTTCTATAAACCTGACCGGATAGAGAATCTTAAAGTGTCCCCTTGTGTTTTTGGAGATATTTTTTTGCATGAGTAGAAGTGGAGGTATCACTCGGAAGAACGATTATACACAACACATAACAAGTCACGACTCAAGGACAATATCGCCTGATTACAGGAAGTTTGCTTATATTTACACTAAGTTGTATATTTGGATTAAATTGTTTTTCGTCTGCGGAGGTATCCGACAAGACTTGCACCTATACTACCGAGAATCAAGGCGCCCGGTGCGGGTATTATGCTGGGCTCGACGTAGGTTTGGAACTGCAAGTCGCCACCGCCGAAGCTCGTAACTACTTCCCAGTCGTAGCCATAGCCATAGTGGGCCCAGTACTGACCGGCCGCGTATGAGTCCGGGTCAAACTCTACGTACAAAAACTCATGGCCACCTGCAGGGAAGTAGGTAACAATGGCATACATCGTGCCAGCGTTAACGGCGATGTCTTCCGAGGAGAAGTCGATAGTGTTCCAGCCCATAGACATGTCGGAAGATACGGTGACGCTGCCCAGAACCGCCTCGCTCGGTGCACCGGCTGTTGTGGTTTCGCGTATTTCCCACGTCGTCGCCCCCGTCGAAGAGCAGCCCATCTCTATAGAATCCAGCAGGCCGGTAAGGCCTGCGGTGAAGGTCTGGGCTTCCTTGTACGTACTCTTTGGGGCTGTCCCGCCGCCCTGGTTGTCCTGGTATTGATCCAGCGTTGGTACTGCAAGCGCGCCCGAACAAAACAGCAGTACAACAGACAATGAGATGACCCCTGTGCAGGTTCTTGTCATAAACACTCCTCCTCTAAAGGCCCACCTGCTGAAATAAGAAGGAATTATCGGCGGAAACCTAAAGAAGCTCTGCCACCATTCCTCCTTTACCAAACACATATTTATATCAGATTGAGGTGTAAATGTCAAGAGAATAGTAGGCAATACAGGAAAAACAGACAATAGATATATATAATTTTGATTATCGAAGCGCCCCAGCTAAACAAAGGATGACAGGGCTACTCGCTTTACATAAACAAAGTATCGAGAATCAAGAATCGAGTAAAGGACAATTTACTTAAAAACCGGGATTTTGCTTGTATTACGGCGGTTTTTGGGTAAAATATGTAACGAACTATGGAGGGTTCGTAGTTCACCCCTTAGGGGTAAATAGTTCATTGAGAATAGGGAGTAGGGGATAGCAAATCAAGAGTTTAAAGTGTAAAGTTAAAAGTTCAAAGTTGAAAGCTTGCCCTTAGCGAAGCCGAATGGAGCAAAATTACAGAAAAACCTGCTTTTTGAGGTGAAAAACAAATTTGAAAAAACAAACCCAATATTAAGACGGAAGACGTAATTTGAAAAAACAAACCCAATTCGCCGGCCTTCGGCCGGAA
>CAZMZR010000040.1:0-31573 GCA_964570855.1 uncultured Pirellulales bacterium | reverse complement strand
TATCTAAGTTAAAACGTAATATCAAAGACCTGCGTATCTTATTAGCCAAACAAGCCGTAACGAGTAATGTGAATCCTGCCGTTTTTTCTAAACAGGAGATTGACGAGCTTAAGTGTGGCCTGGAACTACTGACATTCGTTGAAGGTATTGAAAATAAGGACAGGATCCTGTATCTGTTAGCTCAAATTGATGCGGATAGACGTCCGAAGTATGGTGCGGATAGATGTCCGAAGTGCGGCTTTACATATAGCTGGAATGGATGTCAGTGTGGTCATTGTCAATACGGAGAATGATAATAACAAAAAAAGCCGTCTAATAATAGAGTGTGACTGTCGCTATTAAATTTCTTGTCTTTGGAAATTATTTTAGAATTTTAAGGTCCTAATCAAACTGCGGGAGGTCGTTTATAATGTTCAAAGATAGAGCGTTAATCTGGGTGCTGGAGTACGTCTTTGGTGGCGCCTTGGTACTCATATCGCTGGCGGACATGGTGTTTCGGGTATCTGTCCGGACAGATGCTCACATCTGGGCCGCACATCTGTTTGTTGTTTGTCTTGGTGTAGTCTTGATCTCATGTTCCAGTTCAATGAGGCAGCGAATGCTTCTGGCGAGAAGGATTGACGTGCTGACAAAACAACTGGAAAAATTAGGGATAGCGGAGCTATTGTAAAAGCCTCCTTATTTTTAAATTGTTGAAGAAATATTCACTTGTCCTATACAACGCAGAGATAGTAGGTTAATATTTAGCGAAGTTCGAACAGATACTCGTTTAACTATCTCAAAAGATACAAACTTTTTTTATTAATAGAGGTTAATCATGAAAAAGTTATTCTTTATATTATTGTTCGTACTTGCCGTGATTGCAAATGCGCAGGCAGCGAAAATTAAAATCGATATCGACAGGGAAATCGGCGAGGTGGACCCGAAGATTTACGGCGTGTTCATGGAACCCATCCAGTTCGACCCGAGACGCTTCGGAATGCCTGATGCGAAACCGAGTAATACCATGTACGGGACATTATACGACCCGAATTCCGAGCTTGCCAACGAAGACGGCTTCAGAACGGATTATATCGAAGCCGCAAAAGAGTTGAAGTTAACGAATATGCGCTGGCCGGGTGGAAATTACGTGGCCGGATACAACTGGCGGGACGGCATCGGCCCCAAGGGCAAACGGCCGGTACGAAAAGAGCTCGCATGGGGGGCACTCGAAAACAACCACGTCGGTACGGACGAATGGATCAAACTGAACAGGGCCTGTGGAACTGAAAATGTCATATGTATTAACCTGGGGACCGGGACACTCGACGACGCCCGGTACTGGGTGGAATATTGTAACTGCGAAAAGGGAAGCTACTGGGCCGATTTGCGGGCCGAATACGGAAACGAGCAGCCGTATAAAATCAAGTACTGGTGTCTGGGAAACGAGGTGGACGGAGAGCCGTGGATAATGGGATATAAGAACGCCGAGGATTACTGCAAGATTGCGAAAGAGGCCGCGAAGGTAATGAGATACACGGACAAAAATATATCGTTTATCGCAAACGGCTCATCAAACTATGACCCGTACGGAAAGTGGGTCGATTGGAATTTGAAAATAATTACCGAGTTGCGGGATGTCGCCGATTATGTCTCCATACACCGATACTGGGAGTACTCCGATGATTATTATGTATATATGGGACAGCGTGCTATGGACGTGGAAGAGAAAATCACTTTGCCGGCGGCGCAGATTGAAGCAGTCAGGACCATACACAAAATGGAAAAGCCTATTTATATTTCGTTCGACGAATGGGCGCCTCACGGCAGAGGATTTTTGGCGGCGTTGGCGACCGCACAGTATTTTAATTCTTTTCTTCGTCACGCCGATGTGGTAAAAATGGCCAACTTTACACTGCTGACGTCGCTGCTGGGAAGGGACAGGGAGAAAGGGACATTTAAGACGGCGTTGTTTTATACGTTCAAATTGTTCTCGAATAATTGCCTGGGCACGTCACTTGATGTACTTGTTGACTGTGAGACGTTCGATACGGATGAATTTTACAAGGGCATTCCATATTTAGATGTGTCGGCGGTGTATTCGAAGGAAGCGAATTCAGTGATAATAAATGCCGTGAACCGTCACAAGGATGAAGCCATTAGTACGGAAATCACCAGTTGTTCGGGCGTTTTCTTGGCGAAGGCATCGGTAAGTGAAATCAATAGCGACGATATTCGTGGGGTTTACAGTTATGACAAGCAGCAGCAGTATGTTCCCGCCGTTAAAGAGCTGGCCGTCGAGGGAAATAAGTTTACCTATTCTTTCCCCGCCCATTCGTTTACGCAAATAATATTGAAAATGGAGCGACAGTAGTGTAGTTAATATTGCCTGAAAAATGAATTCTGTTAAGAATATTTCTAATTTATCGGAAGGTCGAAGCTAATGAGTACTGAAAATAACAGGAGGGAATTTCTAAAGCAAGGTGTCACTGCCGGGACGGCGATGGCAATCGGCGGTATCGCCCTTGCGGGCTGCTGTGGCAAATGCTCTCTCAAGTCCAAATCCGCCGCCGATAGCGATATGGACTTCAGCCGTATTGCATACTGCTGCATCAATTGTGATAAGTGTTCCTTATATAAAGCCACGCTCGACAACGACGACCATGCGAAGAAGAAAATTGCCGAGGAATGGGGCGATGCTAAAAAGCCGGACTTTGAACTCGAGCAGTTCTACTGCTACGGCTGTAAGGACAAGCGAAGCCGCGGGATACCCGGCCGGGAATGTACGGTCAGGGATTGTGCTGTCAAAAAAGGATTTGCTACGTGCGCACAATGCAGCGGCTTCGAAGACTGCGATAATGAATTTTGGCGGACATTTCCGCAGATGCGAGATACTGTACGCAGTATGAAAGAAAAATTCGGTATCACATGAGAATGTTCTAAAATCGAGATGCATAAGAGAACCGCCGGTGATTTGCGGGGCTTATGATTTTAAGGTCTGAAAGGAATTATTATGCCTGCCGAAGGCATTATTATAATTATTGGGATTATCATATTTGATATTTTTGTCATCGCCTTAGTTAAGTATTTAAGAAAAGTCAACACCAGGCTAAATAAGCCCGCTGACGACCGGAATGATTCCTAAATCATTAAAGATTGTCTAAAAGGCGATTCGAGCTCGTTAAGTGGAATTATTTCGATAAATTACATACTCAATTCATTTTTTTCACAAAAAAATAATTTTTTCAATCAATATTCCGGCACGCTCAAACGCTATATAAGTAGTGGAATCTGCGTATCAGGAAATTCATTAATAATATTAGCTGTTTGAGACATAAAAACGGCGTAATTTCTATTCTTTAAGGCATGCAACCGGAGGGGCATACATAGAGGCCGACTCGGAAATAAATACGGAGGAGGTTCGATGAAACAGGTACTAATTTCATATTTTTTGGTCGTTATTCTACTCACATCCGCTTGGGGCGACGAATTTCAAGTCAATACTCGAGCATCTTTGGACCAGGCCGGTCCGGACGTGGCCGTCTGTGAAAACGGCGGCTTCGTAGTCATCTGGCGAAGCTACCGGCAGGATGGAAGCTCGAACGGAATTTTCGCTCGGCGTTTCGATCCGAATTGCTGTCCGGCGGGCGAGGAATTTCAGGTCAATACGACGACCGCCGGCAACCAGACGGAACCGGCGGTGGTGATGGATGATGCAGGTAACTTTGTTGTCACCTGGCACGGGCCGGGAGTGATTGATCCGAACCAGGAGGATATTTTCGCCCGGTGGTTCGACCCGAACGGCTCGCCCGTCACGGAAGAGCTGCAAATCAACGATGATAGTATCGACAGGCAGCTTTATCCCGCCGTGGCGGCCGGTAACAACGGCGGTTCTGTTATTGTCTGGGAGAGCAGGGACTTTCCGGTGCAGGGTGACAGGGCGATATGCGGCCGAATGTATAATGTCACCGGTGAAACATCGGGTGACGAATTTATTGTGAACGAGGAGCCGTCGAACTGCCGTTATCCGGATGTGGCAATGGACCCGAACGGAAATTTTGCAGTCGTCTGGCTGGACGATGGAAGTTCCAACTCGATAATGGCGAGGATTTTTTACGCCGACGGTTTTGCTAAAACGGATACGTTCGAGGTCGGCACGACAGGTTTTAGCTCTGTCACCCAGCCGGCTGTTGCAATGGATGCGGCCGGATGTTTTATAGTGACTTGGGACGGCGATCCCAATCTCGCTTCGCTTGACGATATTCACGCAAGAGCGTTCGATCCCAACGGGGCAGCCTTGGGCGAGCAGTTTGTCGTTAATACGACCCTTGAACTGGCGCAGCAAAATCCGCAGGTGGCCATGAACGAACAGGGTCAATTCGTGATCGTCTGGGAATGCATGACCGATCCGAACGAAAATGACAGAGACATATTCGGCCGGCAATATAACTGCCTCGATGAGCCTGTCGGTGACGAGTTCCAGCTCAATATTTACTTGCAGGACGACCAGAGGTGCCCCGCCGTTGCAATCGCAAAGGACGGCCGATTTGTTACTGCCTGGCAAAGTGACGAGCAGGACGGTTCACGCTTCGGCATCTTCGCAGCAGTCGGTTATATCGTTGAACCGGAGGATATTGACAATGGAATTGACGGTTCGAGTGACTATTAGATTCCGGCAAAGCGATTGACACAAAACCGAAGGCCCCTCGTATCGGATTTTACCAGTGATAACATCATTAGTGTAAAAGGATTAGTTAAATTCTATCACCCGTGACTAACGCCTCGAAAATGGCTATTTTTAAAATTCAATCTGATTTTTCAAGGGCTGTAAGCAAATGTTTACGGCCCTTTTCATATCCAACAAAATAATAATCGGGCGTAAAGAACAAATTCTCGACCAGAGTAGTATTGGCTTGCCTTTTTAAGAGATTGTAAGGATAATTTGCCCATATCAGCAGGATTATTTCCTTTGTTTATTTTTTGACCTTTGATAAAGAGAAAGGTAAGAAAAGATGAAGAGATTTTTTTCAGTTATGATTTTCTTGTCCCTTGCCGTTAGTTCGTTCGCATCCGAAAGTGTTTTTACCGGATTTGTTTATCGAGAAGCCGACAAGCTGATGGATGAAAACGGCGAGCTTAGATTCGTCAGTTTTAACATCCCCTGCCTGCACTATAACGAAGATAATATGCCCTTTACCGAGACCAATCCCTGGCGGCTGCCCGACGAGTTCGAGATTGCCGATGCACTCGAAGCGGTCCGGCAGATGGGCGGGCAGGTCGTGCGGACCTACGCCCTGTCCGTTCGAACCGAGGGCGAAGACCCGAACATCCCGCGACATATCATCGGGCCGGGGCAGCTTGATGAAAAGAGCTTCGAGTCACTGGATATGGTTTTGGCGGTTGCCAATCGCAAAGGGATACGCGTGATAATTCCGTTTATCGATAACTGGAAATGGTGGGGTGGAATCGGAGCGGCCGCCGCGTTTCGGGACAGGAACGCAAGGGATTTCTGGACCGACCCGGAGCTGTTCGAGGATTATAAGAGCATCGTGAATTCTGTAATAAACCGGACCAATACAGTCACGGGAATTAAGTATTGTGATGATAAGGCTGTTCTGGCCTGGGAGACGGGAAATGAATTGGTTTGTCCTCACGAATGGACGTCTAAAGCCGCCGCCTATATCAAGAGCCTCGATAAGAACCATCTTGTTCTTGACGGCTATCATAATACGATTTTGCGCGAGCAGTCCATTAGTGACGAGAACATAGATATTGTTACCACCCACCACTATTCGAAAAATCCGGCGGAAACCGTCGGCCAGATAAAGAAAAACGCAGCAGCAGCGCGCGGCAAAAAGCCCTACTTCGTCGGCGAGTTCGGTTTCATACCAACCGATGCCGTCGAATCGGTTCTCCATGCCGCGATAGACGAAAAGACGGGCGGTACTTTAATCTGGTCGCTGCGTTATCGCAATCGGGACGGCGGCTTCTACTGGCACAGCGAGCCATCCGGCGGTGATTTATTCAAGGCATATCACTGGCCTGGATTTGCATCAAACGCCGCTTTCGATGAGACCGGGCTTCTGGCCCTTATGCGAAAAAAAGCCTATGAAATCAGGAACATGCCGGTGCCGGGACTGGAAAAACCGGCGGCGCCGGTTCTGCTCGATATTGAGGATGCCGCCGCGATTTCCTGGCAGGGAAGCGCCGGGGCACAGAGCTATATTGTTGAGCGGGCCGGCAGTAAGGATGGTCCGTGGGTGGTCGCCGGACGGGGTATATCCGATGCAGCCCTCCAGTATAGGCCGTTGTTTAACGATACGGGAATAGAAATCGGTGAAAATTATTATTACCGTGTCACCGCCGAAAATTCCGCGGGACAGTCGGGGCCTTCCAATATCGTCGGACCGGTTTACGTCTCTTACAAAACGCTTGTGGATGAAATGCAGGATTGGCGATTGATTCATCAGCGCAGCGGCGAACTGTCGCTGGAAATCAGGCAGGCGCGAAATTTCAAGGAAGATGCACACAGGCTAAAGGGCAAGAGCGGTGACTCTATCGTTTATAAAGTTGAAGCGCCGATCAATTCGTGGAAGGTTTATTCGTTCTTTCCGGATGAGGTTTCGGATTTGAAGTTTTATGTCTCGGCAGACGGTAAAAGCTTCGAGCAAATCGAGTTCATACGACAAGACTACTTCGCAGGTAAAGGTGAATATAATTATCACAAGCCGGTTCTATATAAAGGAGTCGGCTCAGGCAAAGATGTGAAGTATTTGAAAATCGAATACGTTTGCGAAATGCAAATTTCCTGCGTAGAGATAAAATATGGAAAAGTACTCGGCGAATTCACCCATACACTCTCACCGACCGGTTTTATAAAGGGCCATAGCTGGGGCTGGACGGGATGGCGGGGACAGTATCTCGGCGAAGCCCCCGTCGATTCGATGAAGAAACTGGCCGATACCGGTGCAAACTTGGTCTGTATCTCATTCGGCGCCGATATGAACGAGCCTAACGACCCGCAGATATTCTGGGCCGAAAAGAATTCTCGCATGGCGACCGATGATGAGATTCGGCGCGCGATAGATATTGCACGTCAGAATAATCTGAAAATCATACTCAAGCCCGTAGTCAACGTGCGTGACGGCACCTGGCGCTCGTTGATAAAGTTCGAGACGGCGGACGGCGATAAAGACATGCAGGCGTGGGACAAATGGTGGTCTGATTTCAGGCAGTTCCTGCTGCATTATGCCCGGATCGCCGAAGAAACGAACTGCGAGATGTATTGTCTCGGCTGCGAGATGGGCTCGACCGAACCGTTCGAGAACCGCTGGCGCAGCCTGATTGCGGAGATACGAAAGATTTACAGCGGCGTTATCACCTACGACACAAATCATGGCCAGGAAGATAAAGTGACATGGTGGGACGCGGTGGATGTTATAAGCATAAGTGCATACTATCCGATAGGCACGGATTATGTTGAACTTGCACTGCAGGACGACCTTAGTAAAATTCCGCCTTCAGATACTTCCGTAGAAGCTCTTAATCGCCGGTTGAAGCCGACAAAGGAAATTATCCGCAAGGTGAGTAAAGAATTCGACCGCCCGGTATTTTTCATCGAGCTTGGCGTGTGCAGCGCCAAAGGCTGCTCGGCCGCACCCTGGACCCACAATGACCCGAACATGACATACGACGGTGACGAACAGCGAAGGTTCTATCAGGCGATGTTCGAGACTTTCTGGGATGAGCCGTGGTTTATCGGTTTTGCATGGTGGGACTGGCCGACCCGGCTTTACCCTGCGGAAAAAGCCCAGGGTAATACATCCTTTTGCATCTATGGAAAGCCGGCCGAGCAATTAGTCCGACAGTGGTACTCAAAGCCACGCTGAAAATTTTTTACAGTTCGGGCCTGTCACTAAAAACAAACGTTCCTATTTTTAAGCATGGGAGTAAGGGCAGCATTCATGCGGGTTGTCGGCGTACAACGGTTCGTACGATTGATTCCTGAGAGCGGCTCTCTCTTCCCATCTCCCGAAAACCGATTGGGCCGATTTGGCCATCTCCTGAAGCTTCTGCGTCTCGGCCTCCGTAATTTTTTGATAGGATTTTCCTGCCGGTATTGCCTTATAGAACAGATCGATAAAACCCGGCGGTATAGCTGTTGCAACTGTATCCTGGGACAGACTAAAGCGAATAGCCGTTGCGATTTCTTCGTTATTCTCAAGTGTACGATACCAGTGATTGCGAGTTCGCTCAGTACCTCTCGGCCAGGCGCCGCCGCACATGGCCTTTATTGCAATGACACCCACTCCCTGCTCTTTTGCAAGCTCCAGCACCGGCTTTCCGAAATTAATCTTATAAAACTCGACGAAGTTGATAGGAAACATAATCGTATCGAATTTGTAGCCATTCAAAGCTGCCAGCGCTCCTCTGGTTGTATGGGCCGAAAGACCGAGATACCGGACCTTACCTTCTTCTTTTGCTTTAATGAATGTCTCCATTGCGCCGCCGGGGCCGAGAGCCCGCTCCACTTCTTCAGGGCTGGTAATCGCGTGCATCTGGTAAAGATCGAAATAATCCGTCTTGAGACGTTCAAGTGACCTTTCCAGTTCTTTGCGGGCGCCATCTTTATCCCTCATTTGTGTTTTGCAGGAAAGAAAGATTTTACTTCGGTCGATACCCTGAAGACCTATTCCCATGCTGATTTCGGAGCCCCCTTTATTGTATGTAGGAGCGACATCGAAGTAGTTAATACCCTGCTCGTATGCAGTGTGGAGCGCCTTTGTATCTTCATCCTGGCCCTGTTTGGCCAGCGCCAGGCCGGGAAATCCGATAATCGAGATTTTTTGGCCCGTCTTTCCGAGCACACGTTTGGGCATATCGGAGGTTTTTTCTTTATCTTTAGAATCCGATTCCGCCCTGAGGGCCATAGGTTTGCCAAGATAATAACCTCCCGCAATACCACCGACTACTTTTAGGAATGACCGGCGCTCCATATTATCTCCTTCTTTTGATACACGGCGTTATGGAAGATGCAAATATACTTTACCTGATATACCTCTTGTTGGTCGGTATAGTTCTGCATTATTTATTATTTTGTCCTGATTTATTACAGTTTTCGGCTTATAATGAAACTAATATATATCAGGACAAGCTTTTCGAGACCTCTTCGTAAATAAGTTTTCTGGCGTTTTCCATCGGTCCGGGAACAAAAGAGCCGGCGGCCATTTTGTGCCCCCCGCCGCCGAATTTGGCGGCAATTTCACCGACATCGAGTGCACCTTTGCTCCGCAGCGAGCATCGAATACGGCCGTCGTCAAGCTCGATGAATAATGCCGTTGTGTCAACCGTGCTTATCCTGCGGCATTCGTTAATCAGGTTTTCCGTATCGGTGTAAGCAGCGCCGGTTCGTTCGAAATCCGGCTGTGTTATTTGCATGATTGCGAAACGGCCGTTAAGATGGAGCTCGAATGTATCGAGCATTGCAATTGTCAGCATGAAACGCTGTTTCGAGCAATTCTCGTAGAGATTGTGATAAACTTCCGAAGGTTTTGCTCCTGCGTCAATCAGCTCGGCACAGGCGGAAAAAGTTCTGTTGTCTGTATTGTTGAACTGAAACCAGCCGGTGTCGGTCGCAACCGCAATGAAGAGTGCCTCGGCTGTTTTTCCGGTGATTTCCCAGCCGGCGAACTTGAACAATTCAATAACCACCAGCGCAGTTGCAGCGGCGTCCGATTCGATTAATTCAACCGCGCCGAGGCCGTCGGAAGTCCGGTGGTGGTCGATAACCAGAACAGGCTTTTTGTTTTGTTTTAAATATTCCTTGAATCCAGGCAGTTGACCGGGACTGTTCGTATCGAGAACCATCACTAAATCAAATTCACCGAACCGTCCCGTTTTCAATTCTTCGAGCTGCACATCTTCATCGAGAACCGGAACTTTTTCCGTGAGGAGAAATTGATACCATTGAGGCGACGGTGACAATAATAAGGATTTTACTTTTTTACCGAGCGTATTAAGTACATCACACATCGCCACAAGACAGCCGATTGCATCTCCGTCCGGCTTGGTATGAGTCGTCACCAAGATCCTCTGTGATTTGTTGATCAACTCAAGTGTTTGTTGTAAATCGTTATCGGATACCATGCTTATTTTTGGACTTCGCCGTTTATCTTTACATTTTCCAGAGTAAGGTTCTTTATTCCGTCAAGCTTGTTTCCTCTTTCGACGTTGTCGAACGTGCAGTTTTTCAGTGTGACGTCCGTAATGGGCGAGCGTTCGTAGCCGTTAATTAACAAAGCATAACGGCTTTTTTGGCTGGTAACGTTCTCCATGTTTATATTACGAACGGCCGGCGTAAATTCTCCGGTGTCACCTTCACCGTAGAAAAAGTTTATCTTGAGGACCGCTTCGGCGACCTGGCCGACGGTCACGTTTCGCATATAAACATTTTCAACGAACCCGCCGCGAACTGAGTTGGTCTTAATCCGCAGCGCCCTGTCCAGATTCGGGCTGTCCATTTTACAATTCTCGGCAAAAACATTCCTCGCCCCGCCGGTCATTTCACTGCCTATTACCACGCCGCCGTGTCCGTCCTTCATTTCGCAGTTCCGGACAATAATATTTTCACTGGGGACATTGACTCGTCTGCCGTCGTTGTTCCTGCCCGATTTGATTGCGATGCAGTCGTCGCCGGTATCGAAATAACAGCCTTCAATCAGGACGTTCTTGCACGATTCGGGATTGCAGCCGTCGTTGTTGGGGCCGTGGCCTATTACCTTGACGTTTTTAACGGTGATATTTTCAGAAAGCACGGGGTGAATGTGCCACATCGGGGAGTTCTTGAATGTCACTCCTTCAATGAGAACATTTTTACATTTGTAGGGTTGAATCATGTTCGGCCTTAATTGTTTACCGAGGCCGAAGATTCGCTCTTCCACGGGCACGCCGGCCTCACCCATTTCTCTCGATTCACTAACATCACTGCCCTGAGTGCTTTTACGTTTCCACCAGTTTTCGTTACTGGCTTGGCCGTCGAGTGTCCCTTTACCTGTAATGGCGATATTTTCCTGCTCGTATGCATAAATCAAAGGAGAGAAATTCATTACTTCCACACCTTCGAATCGAGTAAAGACGACCGGCATGTAATCGTTCGGGTCGGTAGAAAAATTAACAACTGCTCCTTCGGAAACATACAGGTTCACATTGCTTTTAAGATGAATCGGCCCTGTGAAAAAGGTTTCAGCAGGGATTACTACCCGCCCTCCGCCGGCCTCGTTGGCGGCGGCAATCGCCTTTTTGAAGGCTTCAGTGCAATCCGTTTTTCCATCGCCAAGCGCGCCGAAATCAGTAATTACGAAATCTTTGTCCGGGAACTTCGGAGCTTTAATATTGCTAAGAATCTTCGGTACCTGCTCCCAGCCTGTAGCTGTAGCGTTTGTTGTTGCGCAAGCGGTTTGTAAAATAATTACACCAAGGCATAGCAACACGGACATAATACTGATTACGGTAATTTTCAGGTTCTTCGAGTTTTTCTTGTTCATAAATGCCTCCTATACATATTACCTAATCAGCAAAAAAGCATGTTTTTCAGGAAAAAATTACGTTCCGGCCCAGAACCACCTGACGTTAGTAAGGGAGTTTACCAGAAAAAGCCCGCCCATACAAATAACAAACCAGTCTTTATATGTTTGTTTTTTCCGATATCGCCAGGCAAAAAGACCTGCGAGGATGCCGCCCTGTATAAGTAATAAAAACCAATAATACGGCATATTGCTTAATACCGTTGCCGACCTGTGTCCGACCAGCCATTCCAGATGTGATACCGAGGCTTCAAAAACAGAGCGCAACGTATATCCGCCTGCATTGAAGGGCCAACCTGTAAAAGGTATTAGTAATCTCCTAATGGATCCAGAGACATTAATGTGGGGCCAGCCCATAACGGCCTGCCAGATTCCCGCCGGCAGAGAAAGTAAAATCTGAAAAATCCAGCCAAGTAGAAAATTCGTCCAGAATCCATGCTTTTTTCGCCTTATGAAAATAAGGACCGTAGCCAGAAATATTACGATGAATAACATCAGGTGAATTATAAAAAATAGCATTATGGAATTACTATGGGGTATCCTATGTTAAAATTTCTTTTGCATCATGGCAGTCTTTTGCGATTTGAGCAGATAATTTTTCCGGGCTCTTGAATTTATGCTGGCTTCGGATACGTCGAATAAAATCCATCGCCATGAATTTGCCGCTGATGCTGTTAACGTCATCTTTTAGCAGATGCGCCTCTATCAGCAAAGGGAATTGGTCGCCATAAGTTCTTGCCTGGCCGATGCTGTAAGCTGCGGGGATCGTATCTTCGCAGGAGATGGCCTCCTCGACGGTTTGGCCGATCCTGACAAAACCGGCATAAACACCCTCGGCGGGAATCACCTGGTTCGGCTTTTTCATATTCAGTGTGGGAAATCCCAGCTTTTTGCCTATTCCCCGGCCGGGTATGATTTCTTCGACTAATCGATAGGGCCTGCCCAAAGCGGCGGCGGCGTCGGTGACGTGGCCGCTTTCGAGCATATAGCGAATCATCGTGCTCGAAACCCGGACGATCTGGCCTGTTGAAAGTTTGATCGTTTTCGGCTCTATTACCGAGACTTCAAAGCCGTTCTCGGCGCCCAGCTTTCGTAGCGTATCGATATTGCCCGTCCGCTCTGCGCCGAAGTTAAAATCATGGCCCTCAACGACCGCACTCGGGCAAATATTTTCGACAAGAAATTGATGCACAAAATCTTCCGGCGAAAGATTCAGCAGCTTGGCGCCGTCTTTTAATAAAATCAGGCAATCCACGCCGAACTGTGCCAGCAGAAGCTTCTTAAGTTCCAGAGGAGTTAATACACCGGGCGCCTTTTGTGGATACAAAACAGCGACCGGATGTGGTTCGAAGGTCATTGCCATGAATTCCACATGTTTTTTTTCTGCAATATCTTTTGCCGTGGTTAGAATCTCCTGGTGGCCGAGGTGAACGCCGTCGAAATTGCCTATGATCAGTACGCAGCCCTTTTGGATTTTCTTAAGCTGGTGTATTGACTCTATGATCCTCATTTTATCCTTTTAACCTGATTTACGTATTGAAGAGATTATCCGATGCCGGGATTCTAAAAGCTACAAACGCAAATAAACACAATTTTCCGGATCGCCATGACATTATTTACACTTCCTGCACAAAATTTGCAATGTTTTTTAACTATCACAGATGCAGCAGTTTATTTTGCTTTGCAAATGAACAAAGGTCGATGTGGTTCGTATTTTAAAAATAATTAAAACATATTTGCAACTTAGTTGCATATTTGATATTTTATGTCAAATCGTGATATCCGGTTTGTTGTACCTGATCAGTGACGGATTTAAGGCTGAGATTACAAATGAAGAGTAAATTTGTACCTATATGGGCGGAATTAAGAAACCACGCACCATTTACATTGTTTGGGGCTTCTACCGGCATTGTGTGCATGTTTTTATTCCGAAATCTTGGGTACGATGCAAGCCGGGGAGGGTTCTACGTATTCCATCCGGGACATGTTTTGCTCAGTGCGATTGTAACCACTTCGATATTTCAGCATTACGCCCGTAAACAAAAATTGATTACTATCTTCCTGATAGGGTTTTTAGGCTCGATTGGTATCGGCACTCTCAGCGACAGTTTAATTCCGTACATCGGCGAGTTATCGCTGGGTATGCATATCGAAGCACATGCCCACGAACATGAAGGTTTCGCCGAGCAGGCTCATATCGGTTTTATCGAAGGCTGGTATATCGTCATACCGGCCGCTATAGTCGGTGTGATGATAGGATATTTCAGACCAAAGACTAAGTTTCCCCATGCAGGACATGTCTTGTTGAGTACGTGGGCGTCTTCATTCCATATACTTATGGCGATGAACGGGCAACTGACGATACTGAATGCGGTCGGTAGTTTAGGATTTTTATTCCTCGCGGTCTGGCTACCCTGCTGTATCAGTGATATTGTTTTTCCGCTGTTGTTCGTCAAGTCGCCGGAACAATTGCCGCACCATCACCATTAACTTTTTGAGAACATAATGAAAAAGACCAATCCGGACAAACAGGCCCGCGAAATGTTAAAGGCGGCTAAACTTTACTGTACAATGCCCAGAGTGACGATACTCAAGGTATTGCTCAAGGCGGGCGGGCCGCTTAGCCATGACCAGATAGCTCGTCGCTCCGGCAAAAACCGATTCGACAAGGTCACCATCTACCGAACTCTTGAAAGCCTCTTAAGAGTCGGATTGGTGCATAAGGCGTTCGTTGATAAAAGGGCTTCGCATTACGAACTGGCCCGTAACTGCACCGAGCACCAGTGTCATCCACACTTTACCTGTACCAAATGCGGCGATACACACTGCCTGATGGATATATCACTGCCTATGACGGCGAGTCCTTACAAGGGTTTTGTAATTAATAGGCAACAGGTCCATCTCGAAGGCCTGTGCCCGAAATGTACGTAATATTGAAATATTTCATACGATGTTTTATCGAACACAACAGCAAAAAGAACGGATAAGAAAACAGTTGCTCGGTGTCACCCGGAAAATCGTCCTCGTAATTGGAACGGTCTGTTTCATATCGATGGCCACGGGAATTACACTACAACTGCATCTTTTAAGTTGTGAACACCCGGACAAGCATGACCATTATAATTGTCCGATTTGTGCGAGTTTACTGATACACTCGAACAAGTTTTTACAGTGTCCGGAAATACAGATAATATATTACGATTATTTCGTATCAGGCACGGTTCATCCGGTCTATGCATCAATTCCGACAAACTATCTGACGGCTTTTAGTCCTCGGCCTCCCCCGCTTGTTTCTTGGATGTGAAAGTGCATATTTTCCCAACGTTTCAGGTTCGGTAATCACGCAACACTGGTTGTCTATTGAACCTGAGAGAAAATTTGTGAACGAAATAGCGTTGTAAGGAGCACGAGATGCAAAAAATAATTGTCGCGGTGCTGACACTCTTTGCTTTGGCGATGATCAGCGATATTGCCATTGCAAACGAGAAAGCAGGCGGCGTGAATAAAATAGAAGATTTGAATGTTTCTATTATGGAGCTTCAACAGCAGATAATTGAAATGCAGAAAAAACACGATGCAGAAATAAACGCCCTGAAAAAGCAAATTGACCAAATTGCTGCGTCACCCGGAGAGTCGCAATCGAATAGCCAAATAAAATCCCTGCGTGATTTGGCGAAAGAAGAAGCTGAAAAGAAGACGACTGACGAAAAGAAATCCGAAGAACAGATTTTTAAATCCGGTTCTCTCGGCCTGCAGGCTTTGAATCCGGAAATAAGTGTGACTGGAGATATCCTTTACTCATCCAGAAAGGATACAACCAGCGAAAACAACAACGATTTCAACTTTCGCAATCTGGGTATTCACGTCGAGTCCTGGCTGGATCCCTATACGCGATTTAAGAGTGCATTGGAATTTCATGAGGACGAGAACGAACTCGGCGAGGCATACATTACGTTATATAATATCAGTGATGACCTGAACCTGACATTAGGTAAGTTCCGCCAGCAGTTCGGCGTAGTCAACCGATGGCACAAGCACGGTCTGGACCAGGTCGATTTTCCTCTTGCCCTGCGCAAGATTTTTGGCGAAGGCGGTTTAAATCAAAGTGGCCTGTCGCTGGATTGGTTGATGCCTCCGGCCGGTAATACATCACAACAATTGACATTCCAGCTAACGGACGGATCAAACAACCGTTTGTTTGGTGAGAATTCACGGAACAGACCAAGCTTGTTGGCACACTACAAGAACTACCAGGATATTTCGAAAGATACTTATCTGGAATGGGGCTTAACGGCTCTTATGGGGTGGAACGACAAGTGGAACCTCGTCGGCGATGCCGAACAAAGCAACAGCAAAGTAACGACCGCACTGGGTGCGGATATATCCATCCTGTGGGAACCGACGGAAAAGATGCGATATCGCAACGTGGAATGGCGAAGCGAAGTGTATCTGTTGAATAAAAGACTTCTTGCACCCGACGATTCCGGCGTCGATAACATAAATGCGTATGGATTATACAGCTATCTTCAGTCTAAAATCTCACGTACAGTCGATGTCGGAATCAGAGGCGATTTTTACGTACCCGATACTAAAAGTTATGCAAATGTCTCCGATTCTTTGTCACTTTCACCTTTGGCGGTGACATCGGATAGCCCGCATATCTTGCAAATCGGGCCGTATATAACGTGGTGGCAGAGTCCGTTTGTGAAATTTCGAATAGAGTACGATTACAGTAACGGCAAGGGGATTGAGAGTCCGGAACACGTTGTCTGGCTTCAGTGTATTTTCGCGGCAGGTCCTCACAAGCATGAGCGTTATTGACGGAAAGGAACATAAAAATTATGAAAAAGACATTATTCGTACTCATATTAATCGTGATTATTTTTTCGGTTGCCCCATCGGCAAAATCGCAGCCGTCACAAGGTCAAAAGGCCAACTTATATGTTGTAACAACATTATCCGATTACGCCTTTTTCACAGAGTTAATAGGGGGCGAACGCGTCCGTGTAAAAGCCATTGTTAGAGGCGACCAGGATGCACATTTCATTCGGCCCAAGCCTTTGTTCGCCACTGCATTGCGTAACGCAGATGTTCTTGTCGCCACAGGCCTGGATTTGGAACTGTGGATACAAACGGTTATCGACAATTCCGGTAACAGCAGGATTCGAAGCGGACAAAAAGGCTACGTTGCAGCGGCAACGGGGATTAACCTTTTGGAAAAACCGGCGGTTTTATCGAGAGCCGAAGGCGGTGTTCATATCCATGGAAATCCTCATATAACCTGCAGCCCTATAAATATGAAAATCGCTGCCGGTAATATAACGACCGGATTAATCAACAGTGACCCGGCGGGCGAAAAATTTTACCGACAGAACCTTGAAAAGCTGAACCGGCAATTCGACGAGCGTTTGTTCGGCACCGAGCTTGTGGAAATGCTGGGGGGCGAGACGCTGTGCAGCCTTGCCGAACAGGACAGGCTTATACCTTTCTTGGAGGAACAAAGTTACGAAGGAAAGCAATTGATTGAATATCTCGGCGGCTGGATGAAAAAAATGCTTCCGCTAAGAGGTACTCCGATTGTGACGTATCATAAAAACTGGATCTATTTTATCAGGCTTTTCGGTTTGGAGGAAGCGGGTACCGTGGAACCTAAGCCGGGGATACCGCCTTCTCCGAAACATGTAACTGATTTGATTAATCTCATGAAGGAAAGGAATATCGGGATAATTCTGGCTGCGAACTATTTCGACGAGCAGAAGATAAAAACTGTGGCTTCGAGAACGAACGCCGAAGCGGTTATTGTTCCTATGTACGTCGGTGGAGCTGCGGATGTTGATGACTATTTCGAACTTATGGATTACTGGGTGGACCAATTACTAAAGGCGGCTCAAAAGAAAGGCCTTATAAAAGATTGAAAAGCAGATCTTATGAATACGGAAATGATAAGATTTTTCTCGGTTCAAGTGGCATTAATTGCTGTGGTATTAATCCTGCATACGTATATAGGTCTGCATATCATCAGGCGAACTTTGATATTTTCCGACCTTGTACTTGACCAGTTGGCGGCCTTCGGCGCCCTTGCAGCGATAGCACTGGGAATAGAATACGGCACGGTGCAGTCCTATGCAGCTTCAATGGCGGCGGTACTTATCGGCGCGATATTGTTGTCCTTGGTAAAGCCGAAAAATCCCGCCATTCCCCGCGAAGCAATTATAGGAATAATGTATGCACTCGCCTTGGTTGCCTGCCTTTTATTGTCGGATAAACTCCGAGGCGGAGAAGCCTATGTGACCAAGACGCTTTCCGGTTCCATGTTGTGGGTGAGATGGCCGCTTGTCTGTGTGACGGCTGTTGTTTATATTTTGCTTTTGTTTTTTCACTATAAGTTTCGGCACAAGTTCATTGCGCTTGTGGAAAATCCGCAGATGGTTGGGAACGAAAAATTCTGGGATTTTCTTCTTTTCACCACGCAGGGAATTATTACGGTTTTAATTGTTCCCATAGCAGGCGTCCTGCTGGCTTACGCCTTTTTGATGATTCCGGCGGCTATTGCAGCGATGTTTACCAAAAAATGGGCCGGGGCTGTACTCATTGGATGGAGTGCCGGTTTTATAGCCTGTATATTGGGTCTTTGCTCATCGTATTTTTTTAATCTGCCGTATGGTCCGAGTCTGGTTTTGTTTTTGGGCATATTTTTTATTTTTGCGGCGCTTCTTAATATCATGCTTCGCAGCAAGGTGGTTGTTTGATAACAGGAACTTTGGCAATGTCACAGTTGATACAGATAATTGGTTTACCTTTTCTTGCGTGTGTCATGATGGGTTCTGTTTTGGGATATCTGGGCATACACGTTCTAAAAAGAGAGGTTATATTTGTCGATATTGCATTGGCCCAGGTTGCCGCTGTCGGCGCTATCGCCTCTCACCTTATCTTTGAGGCACATGAAGGCTCGGTGCTCAGTTATATATGCTCGCTGGCGGCGGTTCTCGTCGTGGCGGCTTTTTATGCCCTGGCTCGAATCAGCATAGTTCAAATTTCACTTGAGGCGGTTATAGGTATTTCCTATGCAATCGCGGCGGCGGCGGCTTTGTTTCTTGTGGGGGTGGCGCCGGGCGGTCATATCCATATTCAGGAAATATTGTCCGGCAGTCTTCTCTGGACCAGTTGGAGTGACGTTCTCACAGCTCTGCTGGTCTTTTTTGCAGCAGGCTTTTTTTTCTATCTTTTCCGCAAGCCGTTGATCAATCTATCGAATAATTACCAGCAGGTTTATGCGAAGAAAGCCGGTGCTGTATTTTGGGATTTTATTTTCTATTTGCTGTTGGGTGTCATCATTACGCTGTCGGTTCAGATGGGAGGTATTGTCGTAGTTTTTGCTTACTTGATAATGCCGGCGACAATATCTGCTGTTTTCACTACGCGCCTCGGCTGGCAGTTGATTATTATCTGGATAGCAGCTATTGTGGCGTCGATATCAGGCCTGTTGTTTGCTTATTATCTCGATTTTTCAATCGGCCCTGCCATTGCCCTGTTTCTGGGAGTCGAATTGGTAGTGACCGCTCTTTGTCATCGCGTATCTAAATTACTGACTTCGTAATATTTCTAACGAGCCGGCACTATAAAGGCTGAAGATGTTGTGTTAATCGCCTTTTAAGAGCTGGACCACTTCCTGGGCGTTCGCCGCCGAACAAAGAGCGTTGCATAAACTCTTCGAGCGGGCAATTTTTGCTATTTCCGCAAGGGCTTCGACGTGCGGGCCCGACATACCCGGCGGTGCGAGCAGCAGGAAGATTAACTTCGCCGGCTGCTTATCCATTGAGTCGAAGTCTATCCCTTCGGGGGCAATTCCAATGGCAAGTTTCAATCTGGAGACGGCATCGGTCTTGGCATGGGGTATGGCGATGCCGTCCGTCAGTCCGGTACTTTGTTTGTCCTCGCGATCCTGTACCGCTTTGAGTGCAGAATCCGCATCGTTTATTTCTCCGGCGTCCTTTAATATCCGGACGAGTTCCCGCAGGACATCCGGTTTATCCTTCGATTCCAGAGGTGTTTTTACAATCTGCTCAACAACAAGATCAATTAAAGCCATTCAATGGTTCTCCTGAAAACCCAGTATTATAACATAATAAAATATTTATTCAACTTTAATTTACGCCAGAGATTCGTACATCTCCCAGACCCTGTCCGGGTCTTTTACGATTAAGACGGAACATGAAACCAGACGCATCGCCCGTTCGCTTTCATCGTAAAATTCATCTCTTCTGCTCCTGATTCGCGACAATTCGCCGATGACCAGGAGGTCTATTTGCATTTGCTTGACGGAATCGGAAATTTCCTTGTTTACGCTTCCGCTGCTGAGTTTTTTTGTGATTGTTACTCCTTTCGCAACGGCCAGCTCGTTGACATAATTAAGATAGCGTTCGGCGTCCGCTTCCATATCGTGCTCGTATTCGATCTGTTCGTCCTGAAGGAATATTCTCGCCTTGAGAAGGTCGTCCATTGCCCTGGTATTGATCACATAGTGGGCGATAAGTTCGGCGCCGGTGGAGGACGCCAGGCATATTGCGTACTGGGCGGCTGTGATAGATTCTTCCGTTCCGTCGATATAAACCATTATTTTTCTTATGAGTTTACTCACGTTTTGTTCTCCATCATTTTTTGCCTTTTGCTCTCGAGATTATCCTTGACCATCCTCATCAGAATAAACATATCCCTCTCGTTTTCTTCGAGCCTGCTTTCAATGTAGTGAACCGCATCTTTGAGGTCCGGGATTGCTATCTTCTCGAGTGCATTGACTTTCCTGATCGTTTTTTTAACTTCATTGGCAAGTCGCAGTACGGATATTTTCAGCTCGGATAGTTTGCCGAGCAGTTCGAGGGCCTCTCTGAAAAATTTTATGGAGCTGTCGATCCAGAAACTTGTTCCCATCGGGCTGTAGTAAGGCGGATGCTCCGTAAATTCGGTTTCCACCACGGGCAGGATGACACCCATGACCCTTCTGGAGCGAATCGTAATATCGGTTGTTATGTTTACCGCCCCGGTCAGGTATTGCACCTTGAGCTTTCCCATATCCAGGACGGCCTCTTCGAGGGCTTTGTATGCCTTTGCAAGTGCGCTTTCGACCCGGCTCTGATAATCTGCAGTCTGGTCCACCAGGGCCAGAAGCTCGATGATAAGGATATTTCTTTTCTGGTCCAACAGCTCATGTCCCTGTCGGGCGAAGGTCAGATCGTTTTTTAATCTGAGCAAATTAGTTTTTGTCGGTGCGTAGTTTGCCTGAGCCATAACGAAATCCTGCTACATTCCGTAGTATTTTTCTATTTCCTCTTCGGTCAGCCTGTGCAGCTCATCGACCGGTAAAGTCCTTAAAACTTCCCAGCCCAAATCGAGAGTCTGCTCTATGCTCCTCTCTTCGTCTTTTTTTTGTGAAATAAACTTTTGCTCGAAATCCTTTCCGAATTCGAGGTAATTATGGTCCAGAGGAGTAAGTTCCTCCTCTCCGATGACCGATGCGAGGTTGCGGACATCTTTTACGTAGCTGTATGCGGCGAACAACTGGCTTGCAAGGTGGGGATGGTCCTCTCTTGTCATACCTTCACCGATGCCGTCCTTCATTAGTCGTGAAAGTGACGGCAGCCCCGCGACCGGCGGGTATATTCCCCTTCCGTCCATTTCTCTCTCGAATACAATCTGGCCTTCCGTGATATATCCGGTCAGGTCGGGTATCGGATGAGATATATCATCGTTCGGCATTGTCAGGATCGGCAACAGGGTAATCGAGCCTTGATAACCTTTAATCATTCCCGAACGTTCGTAAAGTTCCGCCAGGTCCGAATAGAGATATCCGGGGTATCCTTTCCGGGACGGTATTTCGCCGCGGATAGTCGATATCTCACGAAGTGACTCGCAATAATTCGTCATGTCGGTCATAATAACCAGGACGTGCATGTTTTCATGGAAGGCCAGGTGCTCGGCGAGGGTCAAGGCGGTTCTCGGAGTAATCAGTCGTTCGATTGATGGGTCGTCGGCGAGAGAGAGAAAAAGTGCGACCTTATCGAGCACGCCGCTTTCTTCGAATGAGCGGGTGAAAAATCTCGCCACATCGTGCTTTACACCCATTGCGGCGAAGACCACGGCAAATTCCGTGTTCGTCCCCCGAATTTTCGCCTGCCGTGCGATTTGGGCGGCAAGCTCGTTGTGGGGCAAACCGTTGCCGGAGAAAATTGGAAGTTTCTGGCCCCTAATAAGAGTGTTCATCCCGTCTATGGCGGAAATTCCCGTCTGTATGAAGTCACGGGGATACTCTCTTGCAGTTGGGTTGATGGCCATTCCGTTTACGTCAAGCTCGATATCGCTTCGCTGCGGCGGGCCTCCGTCGATAGGTTGTCCCAAACCGTTAAATACTCGTCCCAGCATTTCCTTTGAAACGGAGATTGTAAGCGGTTTGCCGGAGAACCGAATCCTCGTATCCGGCAGAGTCAGGCCGATGGTCCCTTCGAATATCTGTGCGACAACGAAACTGGTTGACGATTCCAGCACGATTCCCATCCGTGAAGTCCCCTGCCGGTCAACGCACTCGATAAGCTCTTTGTATCCCACCGGGTGTGTTTTGCTGATAAAAACGAGCGCCCCATCGATTCGGTCAACGCCGATATACTCTCGTCCGGCTAAAAGACTTCTATCTTTTCTTGTCTCAGGCATGTAACGCCTCCAGTTGGTCCATTGAACGTTCCAGGCGGGCTTCAATTTTATCGAGCTCGGAGAGATTTTCATTGTGTATCGAGAATTTCATTTTAATTATGTCCTGATATACCTTCATTTTTCTTAGTTTTATGAGATTCGAGCCTTTTTTAATCGCTTCTGAGCCGCGTCTCCAGTAAGTGACAATGATATGCAGCATTTTTGCCTGTTTCTGAACGGTCGAGAAAGTATCAATCTTGTCGTAGGCGTTTTGTTGCAGAAAGGCGTTCTTGAATAACGTGCATATTTCCAGAACAAATCGCTGCGAATCGGGTAGCGCATCCGGTCCGACCAGCTTGACTACCTGTTGAAGCCGTACCTCTCTGTGCAGCAGCTCCATTATTTCCGTCCGGTCGGAAAGCCATTCGGGACCGACCTGTTGGGTCCACCATGAAGCCATTTCATTGAGGTATTCACTGTAGCTGTCGATCCATGAGATTGCCGGGTAATGCCGGGCGTTGGCAAGGTTTCGGTCGAGCGCCCAGAAGCAGCGTATAAATCTTTTTGTATGTTGGGTGACAGGCTCTGAGAAATCGCCGCCCGGCGGGGATACCGCCCCGATGACCGTAACGGAGCCGTGGTCGCCGTTTAACGTTTCCATCGAGCCTGCGCGTTCGTAGAACTCGGCGATTTTTGTCGGCAGATATGCGGGAAATCCTTCTTCGGCCGGCATTTCTTCCATACGGCCGGACAGCTCGCGCAGCGCTTCGGCCCAGCGTGAGGTCGAGTCGGCCATGACGGCGACATGGTAACCCTGGTCTCTGAAATATTCCGCTATTGTTATTCCTGTATAGATGCTCGCTTCTCGCGCTGAAACGGGCATGTTCGAGGTATTTGCTATCAGGATAGTGCGTTCCATGAGCGAACGGCCGCTTCTCGGATCTATCAGTTTCGGAAATTCGGTCAGTACCTCCGTTATCTCGTTGCCTCTTTCACCGCAGCCGATATAAACAATCAAGTCGGCGTCGCACCATTTTGCCAGCGCCTGCTGTGTCATTGTTTTTCCGGTGCCGAATCCGCCGGGGATGGCTACGGTTCCTCCTTTTGCAACCGGAAAAAGCGTATCGATAACGCGTTGTCCGGTGATGAGCGGAATATCCAGAGCAAGGCGTCCCTTTGTCGGCCGCTGGATACGGATGGGCCATTTGTGCATAAGGAAAATATCCTTTTTATGTGAATCATCCGTTCTTAATTCCGCAATGACATCTTCTACCGTATAGTCGCCTTCCGGTACGATTGATTCGAGGATGCCGGTCTCTGTCGGCGGTACGAGGATTTTATGGAGGACGTTTTCCGTCTCCTGAACGGTACCGAGAATCGTTCCGCCTGAAACTCGCCGGCCTTGTTCGACAGAAGGCACAAAATGCCATTTAGTCTCTCGGTTCAGTGGTGGAACGGATATTCCCCGCTTGATATATATATCCGATATGTCCCTGATGGTTTCAAGCGGTCTCTGGATACCGTCGTAAATAGTGCCGACCATTCCCGGTCCAAGCTCCACCGAAAGCTGCATACCCGCTCCGTAAACAGGGTCGTAGGGAGCAATTCCCGTTGTATCTTCATAGACCTGGATGACGGCGCTGTCGGTTTCGAGTTTGATAAGCTCACCGATAAGGTTTTCCTCGCCGACCCTGACCAGCTCGAACATCTCGGCGTCGGTGATTCCCATCACTTCCATGACCGGGCCGTTAATGCGTTTTACCTTTCCAATTATCCTGTCACTCATTGTTATTCTTTTCAGTTTTCTGCAAATAGTTTCTCGTATATCAACATCCTGATTTCACGTTCTTTTCTTTGAATGCGGGTTTTGACCTGATTATTGTAAGCCGTGCGTCCATCGGAGGCGGTTACAACAACACCCTGCCTTTTTAAGGCAACTGCATCGGCCAATCGCAGTGTTATCTTCCTGCCGGTTTTCGTTTTGATTTTTTCCTCTGTCTCCGAAATCAACCGCTCGTTGATTAACGTTCGCTCCTTTTCAGAAGCATTGATTTGGGCGGATTCGGTATCCAGGCCGATAGCAGCTTCGGTAATCCAGTTTATCAGTACCTCTCGATAACTTGTCTCGCTGATCACTGAATTTATCTTCTGTTCGGCCCTGTTTTTTATCTCCTGCATTATAGAATCCTGGATACGCATGGAACGGCGTTTCAGCTCAAGCTTGAGACCGGAAAATATTTTCTTCTTCGCCGCCTCGGCCTGCTCCTGCGCTTCTTTACGGGCGTCTTCAAGAACAGATTCTATCTTCTTCTCGGCGTATTTTCTTTTTTCGACGGCCTGGTTTTCCGCCTGCCTGATTATTTCCTGCTCTTCTGTGCGGGCGTCCGATTCAATGCCTGAAATAAGGGCGGCTTTTTCTTTTTCTGATGGTTCCATAAATTGTTACGCCTTTTTCGTATATTTTCTATTTCCGACGTCTTTTCAATGCGTCAAGAGGTACGTTTCTCATAATTTGATCCCGATAGCCATATTGACCATTTCTTTAATTCCAGGCCTGCCCGGAGTTGTACCGTTTCTATCCGGAATCTCTACAACCAACGGAAAGTTCTCGGTGAAAAGATACCGGTTGACAATCGGACGTATCATATCTGCAATCCGTTCGGTAATAATAATGATACCGGTCTGGTTGTCGTCGAGCGATTCCTGGAAAGCGTGTTGTGCTTCGTCTGCATTTGTTACGATTTTGCCGGGGATACCAAGAATCCCGAAACCAAGAGCCGTATCCTCGTCGCCTATAATTAAATATTTCATCGTATCGTTATGCTTTACCGAGAATCATCAAAGCCGTTATAAAACCGAATACTACAATTCCTTCTGCGAGGGCCACAAAAATCAGGGCCTGGCCCGCAATCTGCGGTTTTTCAGCAACAGCACCCATTGCCGCAGCGCCGACATGAGATATTGCAATACCGGCGCCGATAGCGCCAAGACCGAAAGCGGATGCAGCAGCGATAAGGGCATATTTCATTACTTCAGGGTTTGCCGGGGCGTTTTGATCCTGCATAGTCGCCTGGTCGCCGGAACCCTGGGCGAATGAGCCGGTACAAAACACGGTTGTAATGATTGCCATTACGGTAAACAGTACTATTAAACTTTGTGTAATTTGTAATTTCAATTTCTGTTTTACGTCGTCCACAATATTCCTTCCTTTCTCATTTGTAACTGCTATTTAAAGAAATTGGTGTATATAACTTTCCCGTTCCGTGAAAGAATTTCGTAAAGAATTCATAATAGCTCAACCTCAGCGCCTGTACTGCCGCGGTGAGACCTTCCAGGCCAATTACCAAAATATTTCCGAGGATTAGAATCACTATAGACATAACACCCGAGGTCATTTTAGCAATGGTAAAGAATGAGATCATCAAACTGACGTGTGCGATACCCAGTCCTGCCACTCGCATAAAAGAAAGCGTGTTGGAAAGATAACCGCTGAAAATATCGAGAAGCTCGACAATCCATTGCATAAGGAAATTCAGGATTATAAGAGGATTAAATTTTTGCGAGCTTTGGTGTTTTAAATAATGATAGGGCTCCTTAATGAACAATAACAGAGCGGGTAATCCGACCAGCAGGAATAAAACCGCCCCGGGCGGTAATTCCTTGTAATTATGTTTGACGATATAATAGGCGATATATATACCTCCGCCGTAAATCCATCCCCCGAAAATCCCGCCTTTGTCAAAAAACAGCTCGGCCCATTTTCCTGTGCGTATAATATTAATCCAGTTGAACAAAAGGCCGAGAAAAATAACGGAGATACCGAAGTACATCGTAATTAACAGTATGTCGGAAATATCTTTGATGGTCGAATTGCCGGTATTATGGCCTGAAATGATTCCGTGAAAATCGAACCAGAGCGGTTTGACAAGCGCCACGCCGAAATACGAACCGAAAAGAGCGCCGAAGATGATTGATGAGAATCCGCACCAGATAATCAGCCACGAAAGAGTGTACGATCCCTGTTTTTCGGGATTTGCTTTAAAGGCAAATGCACCCAGGACACCAAGAACGGCTAATACAAGGCCCTGCCCGACATCGGCGAACATCAATCCGAACATGGACAGGTATAAAGGCATGACAAAAGGAGTTGGGTCGATAGTGCCGTATTCGGGAATGCCAAAATTGCTGACCAGCATCTGGAAAGGGGCAAGCATCTTGGGATTATTAAACTGTACGGGAACTTCTTCGCCGATGGTTTCTTTGTCTCCCGGTTGCTGCCATTGAAGGTAACAGCGGCCGCCGCAGGATTTGTGAATTTCTTCAACAAGTTTTTCTTTTTTCGATGCGGGCAGCCAGCCGGTAAAGATTACGGTTCGGGAAGAGTATTTGAAGTTTGTCTGAATTGTTGAAAAAAGCTCGGTAATTCTCAGGTTGACCCATGTCTGTCTGAAACGTTTCTCATGCTTTTTAATAAGGTCTTTGACAATTGTTTCGAGTGTTTTCTGCTCATCCGTTAATGTTTTGAGTTTCCCGGAAACTTCCTTGAATATGTCCTCTTTCACGGATCGCAGCTCATCCGGCAGTTCGATATTCGTCCAGCCCGCCCCGGAAAGGATTTTATTGATCTGCTCCTTTTCTCGCTTCATCGAAATAAGCAAATAATAGGCCGTATCGTCTTCCCGCCCGAGCGCTACGTTCAACGAAGGGAGGCCTCTCAATTCGTCATCGAGTTTTTTTGCGTTCGAGACGGGGATTTTTCCGGTTTGAACAGTGAGAAAGGAATGCCTTTCTTTAAGTGGAAGATCGGACAGACCAATGCCGTAGAGCTCTACCTGTCGTTTGATATCCTCGAGTTTCAGTATTTCCTGCTGGATTGCCCGCTGCCGTTCCCTTATACCGTTGCGTTCGCCGTCTATTTTATCGAGAAATTTTTTCTCATTTTCAATATCGACGGGAACATGTCTGCTTAGGTTGGCTACTTTAGGTGTGTCGGGGATTATCCCGCTCGAATGCAGAAGCCCTTCTATCCGTCCTCTTAAATCCGTAATTTCCTTTATGGAAGCCTGGGAGCCGGCGGTTGAAAGGTTTTCGAGTTTTTTGCCTTCGATTTCGGATGTGTTAATAAACTGCATCACCCCTTCGCGAAGAAGCACTTCGGTGACACCCTGAGAATCCCTTCCCAGCACAATTGCAAATAGCTGTATCATCTCGGTGGTAAACATCATAACATACTCTCAATCGATTGCTGTTGTATGTCGTACTCCTTGGCGTTTAGGATTGTCCTGATTTTTTTCAGCTCGTTCCTTTTCAATATGAAATACGAAAGGATAATCCCGACCGTAAAAGGATATCCCGAAAGGATATGCTGTACTTCCTGTTTCATAATCTCTTCCAGTATACGGTGGATCAGTAGCAGCCTCGATGTGCTTTCCGATGTCTGTGAAGATAAAATCGCCGACAATCCCGGGTATTTACCTTTGACGAAATCCTGAAGCACAGGCGTCACGTTTTGTGCATGGTATAGTTCGGCGATGATTGTTTTGTTAAGATTGAAACCTCCCGGCACAATCGTAGCCAGGACCGCTTCCAGGGGCAGGTCGTAGAAGTTCTTAAGACGGATAATCCAGTTGATATTTTGCAGGTCGATTTCCACTCCAGTTAGTCTGAGGGCTATACTGCGGTCTTTGTGGTCCAGTTTTTTAATCGAGGTCAGAAGGTTGTCGTAGTAGAAATGGTCCAGGGCGATTTCCAGGCGGAAAAGAGAGCCCTGCGATTCTACCGTGTGACTGTATTTTTTGATAATCTGACTATACGGAGTTCCTTCGCAGACGCCTGCAATCTCGTCGAAGTTTTCCGCATTGATAATTATATCGATCGGTATCTGGTGAATAATCGGATCGTATAAAATGTAGTGTATGTTGGAGTCAATCGAAAGTTTTCGGATTTTCCTGTCGAAGTAAATCCTTACGGCATTTTTAAGGTTCTCAATTTCGAATTGATACAAAAGTGCGTCAACAAGCTCAATGGAATTTTTATGAACGTAATGTTTGATGTTTGTATAAAGCTCGATTTCATTTTTCAGCAGCTCAAGCTCCGCTTTCTTAAGGTCTCCCGTCGAGGAATATATTTCCTGAAGACCGGCGAAAGACGTATCGTGCAAAATTGCCAGAGCCGCATCGAGCGAAGAAGCCTTGACCAGCCGTTCGAATACCTCATCGGGCAGGATTTTACTGATTCGTGCACGCAGCTTTGCGTTGATAAATGAATATTTTGATAATGGGCCGACCATTATTTTTTGTCCTTATCATACTCCATGGTCAGTATGATATTACAGATATTGTCAACAAGACTGTTTATTGTATCTTTATTATTACTGATTATCGTATCTTTTTCTTGTTCGGCCTGTTGTAATTTTTCCTGCCTGATTTGTTCGGCTTCTTTTTTGGCGTTCTCAACAGCGGTTTGTACTATTTCACGTGCTTTCTGTCTGGCATCGTTTATCTTCTCTGAATTCTCTTTTTCGACGGACTGCCTTATTTCGGAGGCTTTGGTTTGGGCTTGTTTGAGAATTGCGTTGACCTTCTCTTCGGCTTTGAAGATATCTTCTATTATCTGTTTCATTTAATCAGTTCCCAAACAGGATAAATATAATATTAACAAACTAACTCATTAATTCATACAATAGCACAGCAATATCCCCCAAGTGGCGCCCCCTTGTTTTGTACCACAGGGTATGCGGTACTCCCTGCTGCGCAATAGAGGGTGATTATAATCCATCTTCAGGCAATTACAATAAATTAAAATCCTGTTATATTCAATTTTGAAGTGGCCGTTAATGCAGGAAATATCTTCAAAGCGGCTTAGACCAATTTGCGGATGTTTAACCTTATAGATCGGATTAACAAGGTGTATTCTACTCTTCCTTTATCCTGAGAAACACGAAACGAAGTTTGTGGCCTTTAGAATTGTATCAGTAAGCCTGCAAAGAACATTATACCGGGGCCGTATGGAAAGGAGTTCGGTGAGCCGGTATAGGCGAATGTCGGGACGTTAATCTTCTCGTTTAAGAGGTTCTCGACCCGCAACGTCAGGATGGAACGTCCTTTTTTCAACCCCATTAACTCTGATGTATCCAAACGTACGTTCATGGAAATAAGGTTGACCGCACTTGGTTTTGGATTGACAACAACAGCTGAATCAATGATAGGAGGTGTACCGTAGTATGTATAAAAAATCGAGGCACTGCCGCCATCCCACGAGTAGCCTGTACCGAGTTTACCCATATTTTCCGGTACCACGCTGTGACTGAGACCGACGTCCGCCTTGTTGTTCTGGTACATGAACGAACCGATTACGTGCCATCTGGAACTCAGAAAGCGTTTGGCCTCGAATTCGATACCTTCGAACTTATGCTCACTGCCATTTTCACCGCTGTTCATGAGCGACATGGGAAAGACACCCGGGTTATAAATAATCAGATCTTCGATAGTGCTGTTAAAGTACGTAACCGCGGCGTAAGTATTCGGGTCGTGATAGAAAAGCTGCGCATCATAGGTTGTAATAGTCTCCGGTTTGAGATTCTTATTTCCAACGAGACTCGGCGGATCATAAATGTCCGATTCCAACGTGACAGGGCCACGGAAAGCCTCGCCTCGCAGAAGTTTGACTCACCAAATTTCATTTGGTGTAATAATGATGCCATATCGGGAGGTTAAATCGGAGTCGCCTAAGGGGGATTTGTTCCATTGTGTTCCTGCAATAAGCTTGACAGATTTGCCTATCTTATAGTCTCCCTGTGCGTATAGAGTCTCCGGCTCGTAATTGTACGAAGGGATAGACTGGTAGTACTTGTTATCAGTATCGTAGTTCCGCCTGTATTCCTGCAGGTATCCTCCGACTATGTTCAGGTTGTCGATTGGATTGGCAAATATGGTCACTTCACCGAGTACGTCCGAGGTGTTTGTCCCGACTCTCTCAGGTAGCGGACGCGAAAGAAGATTTTCCTGAAGATTATAAGTAACGTTCAATTCCAGGTGCATCCTCTCATTCACGGGAACTTGATGCCCCACATTTACAAACAGCTTTTTATTTCTGATGTCATGATGGGGATTAGACCATGAAGGGGTGACTCCCAACGCAAATGCATCTATATCCGAACCGAAAATATCGACGGTGAAGTTTCGATATTCCATGTGCGCTGTTGCCGAGACACTTTTGTATTTTTGATTGTCCGAACCGTATACTCCATTATCATCGAACATTCGGTAGGGATAACCCTGCGTGCCTACGGTCCGTGCATCTGCGACGAAACCGAAATCACCGGACCTGTATCCTCCCGAAATAATTGTGTCATAGTATCCGTAGCTACCGGTCATGGAATGAATTGAAAATTCCTGCCGCTCTGGAATGGCGCGTGACTTAAGATTGATTACTCCCGTGAAAGCATTGGAACCGTAGAGAACCGAGCCGGGTCCGCGGATCAGCTCCACACTCTCAAGGCTTGTTAGTGGAAACGTCTTATACATATTAACATTGAGCCCCTGAGCGCTTTCCCTGATGGGCCGACCGTTAAACAGAATCAAGGTGTGTATATCATAAACCGACACCATATCACCCCGAAAGGCCGTTATGTTGTCACTGTAAGGGAAGCCATCTCGCGTATAGACGCTGGGCTGGCGCTGCAAAAGCTGATGAAGATTTCTATCCCCGTATATCTCAAATTCCTCCCTTGGAACTACAACGACGACTCCCGGCGCCTCATACTGCGGTTCGGACTTTTTTGAGGCCACGGAGATTTCAACATTCATGAGTTCCTCGATATCCATTTCATATACGTTCTTATACTGTTCTGCTTCATTCGGTTCGGCTAAAAGAATTCCGTGTGGAACGAATAGTGAAAAGAATACAAAAAGGATCCACAGTATGTACCGGTTTGTTTTTTTGCTATTTGTAAGCATATTTTTCATGTCCTTAGGTAAAATGAATACTATTAGGTTAGTTAATCCGCCCCAAAGAGTAATATCATCAATTTTAATTCATGTTTCTAATCACTGTAAAGGAACGTACTCCACCTATCTAATAAAAAAATAAGGTATGTGTATTATTTTCGGTGTGTATTTGATGGAACTTGAATCATTTTAGTATTTATAAAGACCGATAAACTGTTTTTGTAAAAAGGACCTATAACATAGATATAAAAAAGGAAATGTTAAAACGTTTTTTATATGATTGGTTGTGTCCTTTAGAGAACAAGTGTATGGATTTACAACTCTAATGGATCGAAGAATCTTAACATAGAGAACCGTGAATCGGGGCGACAGGACTTGAACCTG
>CAZMZR010000039.1:0-32450 GCA_964570855.1 uncultured Pirellulales bacterium | reverse complement strand
CATGGAGATCAACTTCGTTTCCGAATGGGTGACATCTTTATGTCCGGCCGCCGGGATTTCCGGCGTACGCCCGTCCCGGCCAAGGAAAAGAACTGCCACTAATATAATCGCAGCCGCCGCGTTTGTTTTTGTCACTATGTCTGAAAGCTCATCGGCTCTTTGGCGACCATTTTCACGCCGGATCAGGTCTCTCGCTGCATTCCTGCAAATAACCGCCAGCCAGCCTGGAAATTTCGTTTCATTTTTTATCTGTGGCAGCTTAACTGCGGCCTTTGCAAAAGCCGTCTGGGCGGCATCTTCGGCTAAGTCCCTGTCTCCAAGAATTGAGTGGGCGATTGCGACCATGGCCGGATAATATCGCCGACACAATTCTGTAAAGCTCTCTGGGTCCCCTTTGATTGCTGCTTTTACTAATGTCGTATCCGGCTCTCGAACCACAACAATTGCTTTCTCTGACATCTTTAGTTTTTTTTTCGCTGAATCAGCTTCCACTGTTACAGACCTTGTATCTGTCCCAAAATGGGCGCGGAATTCTCCACTCTTTTACAGTATTTTCATTATATCCGTTTCAATAAGATAAAGAATCATCAACTTTGTGAGGGAAATTACGGCACAAAGCAAGGAATATAAGACATTTTCGGACTAAAATGCCTGTGCCGGTGAAAAATTCGTTTATTTAACTCGTTTCAACAGGAAGACCTCTGTAAGTCGTTTCCTCCATATCAGGAGTTCGGGGCGAATATCTTAAGAAAAAGTGATTGACAGAGTCTCCATCCAAACCGAAAATACACGACTTAATCCGGATTTGGAGAATCTGTTTGCATTGGACGACGGCAATTTGTGGACTTGGCCATCCCTTACGGGAATGCCAAATAAGACACCATAAGCAGAACATAATGGAATGGGAATCCAGCTTCATGGGAGATCACATATATGACGCCTGAGAAGAATAAGCCGGAGGCTTCCGGTACGCAGGGACAAGCTCAACAAGTAATGCACATGAATCCCCGTATCGAAAAGGATCGACAACTGTTATTAGATGCTCAGAAGAAGGGTGGAGGGGCGTTATTTAAGGCATTTGTACGATTATCAGGCCCCGGCTGGCTGCAAAGCGGAATCACCTTAGGCGGCGGCTCTCTATCATCGAGCCTTTATTTAGGTGTGCTGGTGGGCTTTAGCTTTATGTGGCTCCAGCCCCTTGCGATGATTTTAGGCATCATTATGCTCAGTGCAATCGCGTATGTAACGCTCTCGACGGGGCAGCGACCCTTACGCGGCATAAATGAGCACGTCAGCCCGGTACTCGGCTGGGGCTGGCTGCTCGCCTCGATGATGGCAAACCTTGTCTGGTCACTGCCTCAATTCGCACTCGGAACAGCCGCGCTGCGACAGAACCTTCTGCCGGGGCTAATCGGCCCTGCGGTCATGGCCGAGATACCGGGGAAAATGATTGCCGGTGCAATATTCCTGGCGATTTGCCTGACAGTAACAATGACATACGGTGTCGGCGGCAGGGGAGTGAAAGTATTTGAAATCCTGATTAAGACAATCGTAAGTATCATTGTCCTGAGTTTTCTTGGCGTTGTCGTAAAGCTCAGTCTTGAAGGAAAGATTTTTTGGGGCGAAATCCTGAGCGGCATGGTTCCCGATTTGAGCCTGTTTAACAAACCTACCGACAAAATAATGCCGCATATCCAGCAGGTGACCGAACAGTTCCGGCCGTTTTGGACGAACATGATTGTGGGCCAGCAGCGTGACGTTATGATTAGTGCCGCTGCAACGGCTGTCGGAATCAACATGACGTTTTTACTGCCGTACTCAATGCTGCGTAAAGGCTGGGACAAATACTTCCGCGGCCTGGCGATTTTCGACCTGTCAACAGGGCTATTCATACCGTTTATCATCGCGACCGGCTGCGTTGTAATAGCATCGAGCAGCCAGTTTCATGCCGAACCGGCGCCGGGTCTGGTCGCCGATGAAACGGACGGCCAGATAACCGCCACGCCGGCTGCAAACCTTGTCGGCCCCTACAAAGGCCTGCTTAAGGACAGATTAAAATTTCAGATTGGCCAGGAGGAATTCGACAAATTAACGCCTGAACAGTTAACGCAGAAATCCGAGGCCTTACCCTGGGCCGACAAGAGGATGGCGGCTATGCTGGTCAAGCGCGACGCCTTTAACTTGGCCGATACGCTGACGCCGCTTACCGGTCCGGTCATTGCTCAATATCTTTTTGGTCTGGGTGTTATCGGGATGGCAATGAGTGCGGCGACGATGCTGATGACAATCAACGGGCTTTGCTTCGCCGAGCTGCTCGGCAAGCCGCCGCGTGGCTGGCCGCAGAGAATCGGAAGCCTTATGGTATGCGTAGGGGCGCTCGGGCCGTTTTTCTGGAAAGACGCCGCACCGTACCTGGCAGTGCCGACCTCGGTGTTTGCGATGGTATTACTGCCAATCGCGTACTTTGCATTCTTTTTGTTAATGAATCAGAAGAGCTTTCTCGGCGAAAATATGCCTATCGGTGTCAAACGTATCCTCTGGAATATTCTTATGGCACTGGCGGCCGGCGCCGCATCTTTCGGCAGCATCTGGAGCCTCTGGTCGAAGCTGCAGTGGTTCGGAATCGGATTGCTCGTCGGATTTATAGTTCTTTGTGTTGTTGTACATTTTGTTCGTTCAAAGCCTAAGGTATCATGACAAATAAACAATGGGAAAAATTATTAGCAGTAATCAACGGCGAGGCGGTTAAGCCTTTACCGGTAGGTTTTATTATCGACAGCCCCTGGTTTCCGGGATGGGCGGGCATATCCGCTCTCGACTATTTCTCCAGCGAACAGATATGGTTCGAGGCCAACTTAAAAGCGGTTCGACAGTTTCCCGATATCATATTTATACCCGGATTCTGGGCCGAGTTCGGGATGTGTACCGAGCCGTCCGCTTTCGGAGTGAAATGTTCCTGGCATGAGGATGAACTGCCCTTCCCGGAAAAAATCATTACCGATATTGAAAAAGACGGCTCGATAGGAAAGCCTGACCCGAGAAAAGACGGTTTGTTGCCGTTTGTTATAAACCGGCTCAGACATTATCAAAGCCAAATTGAACGAGAAGGTCACAGTATCAAATTCGCAATCTCACGCGGGCCTTTGAATATTGCTTCCTTTCTGATGGGCAACACGGAATTCCTCATGGCTATCCGCACTAATCCGGAACAAACGCAACGCCTGCTCGGTACTATAACGGATTTCATGATAGACTGGCTCGAATATCAAATCGAGGCATTCCCTTCCATCGACGGAATTTTTCTACTCGATGATATTGTCGGTTTTCTCGGAAAGCAGGATTTCGAGCAAAGCGCTTTACCCTATCTCAAAAAAATTTACCAGTCGTTCGACGTCGCCGTAAAGCTGTTCCATAACGATGCGGCCGGTCTTGTGTGTGCGCCGTATCTTAATCAAATAGGTGTAAATCTGTTCAACTTCGGCTTCGAGCATAGTCTGCCGCAAATGAAAGATCTCACGGACAACACCGTCACTTTGCTTGGTAATATCCCACCGCGTGACGTTCTTGCCGAAGGTACTGCTGAAGATGTGTACGATAGTGTTGAATCGGCGATTGCATCGGTGAACGACAAAAGCCGTATCATCCTCTCGTGCGGCGGAGGAATGCCGTTCGGCGTTTCGACGGAGAATATCGAAGCATTTCAAAAGGCGGTAAGGGACAGCTAATACCAATTGTTATAACAATTCGCGTCTTTGTCATTTCGATCGGAGTAAAGCAAAACCACACTCCGTCATTTCCGCCTATGACACGCCCAAGGCGAAGCGAAGCGCATTTGACTCCCGCCCTACGTCATTTCGAGCGTAATTTATCCACACCGTCATTTCGAGCGAAGCGCAGCGGAGCCGAGAAATCTTCTAAATTCCTTTTTTACAAATCTTCTATGACACTATTAAAATACAATTATGAAAACCTTCTATGTTTACATTATGGCAAGCCAAACAGGAACTCTCTATGTAGGTATAATAAATAATATCAAACGAAGAATATATCAGCATAAGAATCACGAAGTTCCCGGATTTACGGATAAATACAATATCGACCGGCATCTATACTTCGAGATTTTGGGCGATTCACTTTCGGCTATTCGTCGTGAAAAGCAGATTAAAACATGGCGAAGGGAAAAGAAAGTACAACTTATAGATTCACAAAATCCAAGCTGGAACGACTTTAGTGAAGACTGGTACGAGCAATAGTCTTTCAATGGAACCGCTTCGCGGTGTTTTTTTAAATAGACCCCTCGGCCGTGCTCGGGGTGACTATATTAGCGTCATCTTGGGCGCAGCCGATCGCAGTTGAAAGAGGTTTTATTTTGTATTCTACTTATTTATCGAACGGCAGCTTGACGCCGCCTTCTTCGGTTCGAATAACATCCGGTTTTACTCCGACCTCTTCAGCCTTTTTCGCCTTTTTAACGCGACAGACAAGGCCCCTGGAAATCTGCGACGAATCGCCTGAAACTACCCTGGCGTATGACATTGTTTGGGCGACCTTCAATACTTCTATGGTGGCTACACGGTTTTCTATTGTTCCCAGCGATTCTTTCGTATCGGTGTCGAAGATTTCCTTACCCTGCATGAACACATCCAGCAACATGCCTTTTGCCATCCTTTCACCGCCCTGATTAAGGATGATCGTCTGGTTGTCACCCTGTTGTATCTCGGCGATTTTAACAGGATACACCCGGTCGATGATTGCTTCTATCACATCGTTGACTACAAGAGAAATAAAAGCATCGCGTACCTGCGCCGAGTCCCATTCCGCCGGGCTTTGCTCGTCGGCAAGCTTTCTGACTTCTTCGTTTTCGAGGTATTTTTGCACATTCGAAGCCAGGACAACCTGCTTTGTCGAGCTGTCAACAAGGCGATAATTTAAATTGAATCTTGCCTTGAATTCGGTCGTTGTATAATTGGCGGCCTTGAGGTGTTTGTCGATCCTCTCGATAACAGCCTGGGTTATGGTCCCTACAAGCAAATAGTCGGCGCCGAGAGTTTCGGCAAGCTTTGCCTGTTCTCCAAGTGGTGCGTCGAAGGAAAGGAGCATTTTCTTTTCGCCGACAAAATCCCTGATGCTTTCACGGTCGAGAACAGCAAATTTATTGGTCTGAGTCAGCCCCATCGTAAGCCGCTGTGAGAACAGCGAGGAAAAGACGTCGCCGGGCATAGTGAGTTTCAGGAAGCTGTAACTATTCTGCATTGTTTTAACGGGCATTAAGGCGACTTTTACTCTTTGTGTCTGCCCGCGTGCCGCGTAGTCGTAAACAGAAGCCCGGAGTTTGACCTGGTATGTATTCTGGTCGATTTGCTTTTCCTCGAGCACATCATAGCTTTTTACGAGTCCGGCGATTTCGGTCGTATAAAACGTACCTTCCGTAGCAACATTTACCGAATCGAATTCTATCCTTCTTTGGCCCGGCTGCTCCGTGCTGATTCCGGCGCCTGCGCCGCTGTAACCGAATTCATACGTGCCGGTACCGACTTTAACACCTCTTACCTGTTCGACGGCCCTGTACAAGGCGTCCTTTATGGCCTCGTCTCTGTCACGGCCCTGACCGGTGACTTCGCGGATAATTACATTGTCCGTCCCGGTTTTCAAAAGGCCTCCCGATGCGCCGGGTTTGTTGCCGGTATCAGAGGCGGGTTCCTGCTTTGCTGCCGGGGCGTCTGCGGCGGTCGCAACTGCCGCGGTCAACAGGCACAACATGAATATGTACATTATCTTTTTCATCTTTGCACTCTCTGAAAGGCATAACTGTTAATTTTTTTACCAGGCAACGGATTTATCGCTGCCTCTTTTGCCGACGAGCACTTCATCCTGCCAAAATCTTAGTCCGCTTTTTACATCGCTCAATTTCAGTTGGAAATAGTATTCGACCTGCTGGCGATTTCGGTCGTAGCGGATATTTCTCTGAAATATCTTGCCGGATATGGTAAGTTCCGGTGCGATGAGAGTTTTCTTTTGAGTTGTCGTTTCCTGATTGAATTCATCGGAATCCCTGAGCTCTCTTGTTTCATGGAGGAGCTCGTCGGCACCGGAACCGATTGCCGAGGTCATAACCGCTTGTCCGCTGTTGAGCATCTCCGTCTCGACTTTGACCATGAGCTGGTCGGTGTCGATTCTCTGCATCGTATCATTTACGATTCGGCCGGTGGCGACCACATATCTGCCGCCTCCTTCTTTTTTAAGGGCGCCCGAACCGACCATGGACTGGATCAGCTTGCTTGCGGCCTGGTCGAAGTCCCTGTAATCAAGGGCCATGACGGCTTTTCCCTCATCGTTCATGATGTCAATGTTGGTTGTTTCCGGGGCACAGCCCGCTACTGCAAGGCCTGCTAACATTATGATAGTTACTATTTTTGCTTTCATATTCTACTCCCACTTTCTTGTATCCATTCTGAAATCCACGGCGTTCGTTCTCGGCGCAACAACCTTAAAGCTGAATGCTGCTTTTCCTGTCGCCGACATCTGCAGCCACGTACTGGTTTTTGTTTCGACCGGAAGCCCGTCCGCATCCAGCCATTCGACTTTGTATCTGAAGCGTTTGGTGTCGTATGACTTGTTGAACCCGGTGACATAAAGTTCGAGCATACCGGCATCGTTTTTCCTCGTAACGGCCTCGGTGACTTCGAGACCTTCACCTATCAGGGCGCTGAAGGCATGGGTGACCGGCCTGGTGACTATATTGCTCCCGAGTGTATCGCTTCCGACTCCTTCTCTCATATGGATTCTCGAATCCTGAGTTTTGGAGCAGCCGCACGCCAGAACCGTTACTGTGATTAATAAAATTCCTAAATTTTTCATATCATTTCTCCATCAACATTTTTTCAACAGTTTAATATGTTATCAGGTCATAAACCGGCTTCGCCGACCGGAACGGTATTTTAACATAGACCAGTGAATTTCTACAAGGAGGTATTTTTATTTCGAAAGATTCCGCCCCCGGAGGTTCGATGGTAATTATCCCGTTCGCGGGCATGGAAAATCTGGCGACCTGAAAATCCTTCGGCAGGGTGGTCCAAATCCTGACGTCGGCGGCGGTTGTGGCAAATGAATAGGCGGCGACGAGAAGAGAAGCAAGCTTCGAAGAGGAACCGTCTTTCTTGTCCAGGGCATACTGGGCAACCGTTTTTGCCGTGGTTGAAATGATAGCCCTGGTCAGAATACCTTTGAAGTCCTTGTTAAACTCCGTTTGGACGACCCGGTCCATGTGCGCAACAAACCGGGTTTGATAATTATTGCCGTCGGCCGTAACGGACAGATAGGGATAGGCCTGCTCCCTGAAACTGAGTTTGGGCAGGGCGATACCGACATATTTGACCTTTTCGGTTTCGACAAACAGGGGTAGGTCGATTCTGAATTCTTCCTTAATCGGCCCCATGCCGTTTTCAAATATCACCCACACCGTATCTTTCAACTCTTTTTTCCCGTCGAGAACCTGTTCGGCCAAAGCCAAATCTTCCGCAATGAAATCGTTGTCACTAACCATCCCGTACGATTCCTTGAGAAGAGAAGAGCCTTTCGAATAGTCGCCGACAAGATTAAAAAATATCCCCGCCATATAAGTCGTGAACGGATTGACAAAGTCAGGATATGCCTCGAAGTTATATAAGCCGGGATACCTGTCGGCTATTAACTGTCTGACTTCGGGATTTTCGACGTTTTCTTTGACGTGCGAATCCTTTTTTTCCTCGGCCTTATCCATCTCGTCCTGAAGCTTTTTTATTTCTTCGGCGAATTTCTCTTTTGCCCGTCTTTGCCTGTCGAGGGCCCTGTTGAATTCGACTCTTGCCAGGTCGTTTTCACCGAGGGCCATAAAGTTGAGGGCCTTGTAAGTATTGACCATTATGCCGTCGTATTCCTGACCCACGTAGGGGATAATATTCTCGTTAACGGCTATTGCAGCGACCGAATCGGTTGTTTCATTTTGATAATCGAAGAAGTTCAGCATCTCTTCCGACTTGTCGAAATATTCGTTGCTTTGCCGGTAGTTCTGTTTAATCCTCTCGATGCAGCCGAGCTGCATGGACCACAATAAATCCTCTCCCTTGGGATTTTTGCTTTTACTGGTCTTTGACTGTGCAAATTTTTCGGAGCTCTCGAAATTACCGCAATTCAAATAATCTGTTTTGAAAGAAGCATTGAACTTTAGAAGATTGTTTTTAGGTGCATTACACCCTGCGATAAAAATGACAGGAATCAAGAGAAAACGGAGAATATGGTTACAATAGCTTTTATTCATAATACACGCCACATTTCCCGTATATCAGATGCCCTATTGCTTTATGTTCCATAAATCTGTTGCATAAAGCAGACGTTTTTTCATTTCAAAAAACTATTTGCTTGTTCCGAATTTACGCTTTGACTTAATCCGAATATCTTCTTCTCAATTAATTGTCAGAATCTTACCAGAAATTTCTCTAAACTGCAATAAATCAAAACAATTTTCACAAATTCATTTTTATACTTATCTGCTTATGTCGGATGAAATTTTTTAGAAAGTTTTAAGAGGTGGTACGACGAATGAAACAAAAGAAAAAAGGCTAAGGATTTTACCCTTAGCCTTTTGTACGATTTGTTTGTTTCTGCTAAATTAAAGCACAGTTAGTAATTTTTACCAATTAAGGGTCGTTCTTATTGGCAAACTGGAACAGATGCTTCTTACTATGCGCTGAATTTTCTGCTCCTCAGCAGGTGTTAAGGCCGGCTCGGCTTCACCGCCGAACAATTCCGCCATCGGACCGCCATATAAATTATCTTCGTAGCCGCCGCTTGTCCCGCGTCCGGTTAGTACTCCAAGGACAGTATTCGATGCGGCTTGCCCGGTCTTGCCCGTCCCTTTGCCCATCCATATAATACTGCCGTCCTCAACGTCAATCATTTTTGCAGTCATCGTTATTTCTTCGTCGAAACGTGGTATATTAACAATAAAAACCACGGGAACTTTCAATATCAGTCCGACCTCGGTGGCTGCTTCGAGAGTTGTCAGGCCTGTTGTGTCGAGCTGCTGATCTGCAAGTTTCGACCTGACCTGTGCCCTGCCTATAGGTGCAAAGCCGTTATCTAATAATTCCATGGCGAAAAAATCTGCGATTTGATCCCTGGCGGTTTCGCTTTCTACCGCACCTTCGATCGCTACAATCGCAACCTTCTCCACACTATTGAAGTCATAGCTGGACCTAAAGGAGCTTTTTCCTGCAAGGCAACCGCCTGCAATCAAAACAGCTATTGACAAGATATATACACAGATTTTCATCAACTTTACCTCCCATAGAGTATTGGTGAGCTATAAATATTAAGAGTATTATATAGTTTTTATACAAGATTGTCAAAGCTTTTTTTTACTTCCCCATGCCATATGGTCATATATTAAATAAAGTGGAGAAGTTATCGGGTTTTGCCGTTTTTACGGGCAAAAAAAAGTGGCGGCTTTTTCCTGCTCCCGGTGCAGTTACAGATTATCTCATAAGTAATGCAGAACAAGAAGATAATATCAATTTCCTAAGCTCGAAGGAATGGCTGTGTGTGGATTTTACCCTGATTTAGTTGATCTATAAATAGCCATGGGCATAGCCGGGCTGTTTTTTGGGGCGATCCGGCCATTTCAGCTCATCAAATAAGAACTCTGTAGCCTGTCGTATCATAACAGACGGCATACACGGACACATTTCGAGTGAACCTACTATTTCATTGTCCTTTTTATGAAGAACATCAAGCAAATAATCCCAGTTTTCCCGGGGCATACCGCCGTTTAAGCCGGGAGGAACATGGTCGTCTATCTGTCCGTAGTTATCAGTCAGGTGAAGATGGGTCACTCTTGGAGCCAAATCATCGACATATTGCCTGAAGGAATATTCGCCGTCGAGATTGGCAAAACCCGTATCGAGGCAGTAAAAAAGGGACTTATATTTTTTGCCGGCTTTTTTAAGCAGCGGCAGACGGCCGGTTTCGAGGCATATCTTAACATCATTATCTTCAGCTATTCGAGCTATTTCAGCGGTAAAACCACAGCCGTTAAGCTCCGGCTCATCCAGGATACCAATACTTTGTAAATCGGTTACTATGTTCGCTTTAAGCAGTTTGGCGCATTCGATCTGTTCATTCCATTGTTCCAGTGTCGGGCTGTCATCGCGTGAGCGCATCACTACCAGCATATCCTGTGTCGCTTCGGCCAGCCTGTGCCAATTACGTCGTTCGTATCTGCACTCATTCTGGCCTTTTATGTTCGGCCACAGTTCTATACCAAAACCAAGAGATTTTAAAAACAGGCACTCCTGCTCAAGGGACAGCGGATGTTCACGCCCCCAAAAAATCATCGAAGAAACAACATACCTGATTAGCATTTTTTACAATCTCCGTGTACAGTCGATAAAACTGCTTTTTACAACGACATTAACATTATCGAACAAAAAAAGGCCTGTATTTACAGTTTGTCGAGAAATGGTATATATTCGACAAATAAAAGGGGATTAAATCGTCGCTTTATACGTTTGAATTTCAGAATTTGCGGAAGGTTTTACAATACTAACTTTAATTCTTAAGGCGATAATGAGTGTCGATTCTGCCTTTTCATAAAGCAATAACATATTTATATACGAGTAGATATATTTAAATATAAAGATGATTTAAAGCATTTGTGACAATCTTTTCATAGCCTTCAATATATTACCCATAATATGCATATATCCCATATTTACATTCCATGCATTTAGATTTATTTTATCTGTAATTATCACTATTATAGGACTTTTTCTTTTGACATATATTATAAACCGTAGTATTTTATACTCGAAGTATTTGGAGGAGTGGTGAGAAGGCTTCATTTAGTTCCATATCAAGCTTTCCACCACAGAAAGAATTTGTTTGAAAGCATAAAGGCACTGAGGATAAATGCCAAATGGTTTGAGCCGACAAGTACATCCTGTTGGTAAGAACTGTAAAAGGGAGTTTGTTTGTCTTGCGAAATCATTACAACTGCTAAAACTTTCTGAACTCCAATTACATTCACTAAGGTCTTATAGGTAACTGATACTGAACGGATTTACAATAATCCCAATAATTGGAAGGGGAAAAAGATGGCCTTGGATATATTTGCGAGCGCGTTTGCACAAATTTACTCATTTCTATTCAATCATGTCATAGTTGCGGGATGGGGATTGTTAATAACAGCTCTGATGGTTCTGATTCTGCTGCCGTTACTCTTAAAAAGAAAAAGAAAGACAAAGAACACTAATTTACTTATATATCATAATCGACAACAGAATACCCAGCAACGGCCCTCGGAGCAGTGGGAAAAAGCAAAAACACATATTGAGAAGCTTCTTTATGAAATCACAGAGCATCAGCCAATCAATGAATCTCCGGGTCATCGGCCTGTTGAACTGTTAACCGACGCCGGGCAATATTTTTTTGGAATCAACAAACAAAGGCATATCGGCAGAGTGTCAATAAACAAAATTGTAAAACCGGAACGATTAAAAAGATCATGCCCGCCGCTGGATGTTCACGAACTTCAGAGCGTTGCTACTTTGGCAAAACGGTTACAGTCACGAAATCGGCACCGGCTAATAAGTTGAGAAAACCGTTGCTAAAAGAAAAAACATGTATTGTATAAGCTTGCTTTTTTCAAGCTTCATCCCTTATTTCATATATTAAACCGATAGATATATCTGCACTAAATGTCACTTGCTCAGTGGAACCGTCATTTTACACTTCAAATTGGATGTAAGTCAGTGATGAAATTGATGTTTTTAGCCGATCTCTGAAATAATAAATTATGAAAAAAATTTGAAAAAAAAGCCCCTGCTCCAGGAGGAGGAGGTAGAGGAAAGCAGGGGCTGAAATAATAGTGTGTGATTCAAAATACCTGCCCAGGTTATTCTTTGTAATTAAGTTCCACCTGGTTCGCCGGGCGCAACGCTTTTTATTAATTTATCTCTTTTTTTATATCGACAGCTTTTTCACCATAGTCCCGGCAGAACAAATTGTCTCGAAAAGACACATTAACTGCGATAAACGGCATTTATCGCAATTGCAGGTCAAATCACAAAAGAATCGTTTGGAAGTGTGCTCTCAAGGTATCATTCGATGTGAAAGTAAGTTTTTTTTACAGGCAAGCCTCATCCTCCGCCATCCTCTGGGAATTAATGGGCCGGAGCTTGAATTAGGCTCAAGCGGATATCCACAGTTACAGTTAGCAATCAAATTTTGAACAGGGTCCTTATAGTTCGCTATTGCACCTCTAAAGAAATCTCCGGCAGGTCTTCGTACGGCTCAGTTACCAGTTCGATGCCGATTCCGTTCGGATCGAGATTTCGGCTGTATTGTTTGTCGAGAGGATTGTTCCAGTGCTCGTGAACACCTAAGCTCTCAATTAGTCCTCCATCGTTGTTAGGGTCGTAAATAACGCCGGACGGTGGTTCGGGGATAAGTGCTGCCTCATGCAGATAATCATGCGCTCCGGACATGTGTGGATGAGTGAGCCACTCGTTGTACAAAAAGTCGAAGGCCACCGAGTCGATCGCGATTTTGTCCTGCGAGAGGAATATACTGGACGGCCAGTCATCGTTGAACGGCTCCATCTGCCATTTGACCGGGAAGGAATCCCAGCTTTGGCCTGCGTAAAGCCCGTCAATTAAGGTTAGGAGTGTTTTGCCGCCAAGATTCGGATGTCCTAACAGGTCAACGGTTGCCCTGTACCTTCCCATCCCGGGTGACTCGCTCGGCAACACTCTCGACCAATGCATATCGTAGTAACCATGGGCGTTTGGTATTCTTAAAGAGCCGTAGTGGTTTTTAGCGCCGAGTGTGATTCCGGCGTGTTCATGACCTTTAAGTATAGGAAAGTTAATAAAATAATCTGCCTGGGCGAAATGTGTCGGAATATAATCCTGTTGCGTGACATTGGTCCAGTGGGCAGGATCCGGATCACTCCAGTAGAAAGGTGCATTAGGATCGAATGTCACGGTCGTCCTGCCGTAAAGAGGATAATCCGGCTTTGTCAAATAGACGACGTCCGGGCATTCCGCGGAGACCATATCATACCAGTAATTCGGCATACCCTGCGAAGGGTCGCCTATGCTTATATCGTTGGGGCTGACTCCTGCGACGTCGATTAGTCGCTTTAGAAGTGCTATGGTAAGCTGTGGAGAATTGTCTATTTGGTTATGGCGGTTGCCCCAGAAGCCGGAGGGTTTCACTCCATTGTTGACGCCATACATTAATACGAAATTGACTTTTATTGCGATTTTTTCGCCCGGCGTGTAGCCAATGTCACCTTTGCCTCTTTGCTGATTGAAGTTTCTGAATATGGCGTCCCAGGAGTTGGCGTCGCTGCTTTCACCCGTTAAAGCCTGAAGTGCCTTCGACAGCATTTCGGTTACAACCGTTTGATCGGTGCAGGTGTCATCGTACCAGTATGGCGGCCCATCCCCGTTCCAGTCAGTAGCGTTGGGATCATGAATCCAGGCGACTCTTCCCGGATAGATACCTTTGCCGTCGCCGAGTGGACTGTTGGCAGTGAAGGATTCCTGGCTGTATGCTATTTCTGGCTCGGTGCTGCTCATAGCCATGAAGATAAAACCGATACTGATAATGATGCAGGTCCCGGCAAGGACATGGCGTGCTCGCGTAAACGCTTTTTTTGCCTTTCGATAGGCTGTGATTGAGCCAATTATCCCCAGCAGCCAGACAATAAAGCCTGATGCCAGTGGAAACGCCACACGCTGGCATGGATATGTCGCACGGGAAGGTTTTGGAATTACGCGCACGAGGAACCAAATGAGCGCAGCTAAGCCGGTAAACGAGCCCAGCCACAAAAGCCACCAGCGTTTTCGAGTTTGCGGAACGATTTTTCCTGTTTTGGAACAATGCTTGTTTTGGTCTTTGCTTTTCAAAGTTGGCACAATTATCCTCCTGTTCTCTATGAGACCTGATTGGATGACCTTATTTTTCCCCCAGGAAGCACCAAAAAGACCACATAGCGAAAAATGAGTATTTAAGATTTTATGACAAGATAATATAGCACAATTGAGCAGCCGAGTCAAACGCTTTCCGGAGAGCATGACGTTGAAAAGTGAATTTGGAATATTAGAATCCGATTGTGATGCGGAATTGGATGAATAATAGGATACAACCGTAGAGAACAAGGAATTAATGGGCCGGGTTGGATTCGAACTTAATTTCACAAGGAACGAACAACAAAGAAGTTAGCGAAAACACCAATTCCAAGAGGGTGCAGAATCGGGTGCATAAATCCAAAATTTGCCCCGAATTACAGCAAATCATAAACGCTTGGTCTAAACTGCCGGAACATATCAAAGCGGCAATAAAAGTACTTGTCCAAAGTCATATCTCTGGCTGCATGTATCTTAGCGTATCGTCCATGGCAAATCCTTGAATGAAATTGCTCATTGTATTGCCTTGCTATATCCGGTTAGCAGCAAATCTTCATCCTGAATTAGACCTACTCCTGGTGCATACGTTTTATAGCACTTATCGTCCGGATCTATTCCGGAAGTCTCTTCTACTTTTATACAGTTCCTAAACGTACCCGCCGGTGTCTTCATTATCACATTATCACTGATTATCTCGGCCCGGTCCATGGCGTTTGGTGCAATCTCCTGATAGTGCCTGGCTCCCAGAAGAACCGTACCCGGCATAATAATGCCCGCTTTGGAATCCCTCTGGTCGGCTCGCCACGCACCCGAGTGTCTGACTATCTTGCCGTCCTCGTAATCGTCCACTTCCTGCCTTGTTTGGCCTCTGCTATTTTTGCTGCGGGTGTTTTTTCTTCGATCTCAATGACCTTTCCCTCCGGAGAGATTTCAATCTCGTATTCCTTCCCATCGGAACGCATTTCCACATCGTACCGGCCCGGATCTTCACCTTCAACCTCTTTTTGAATTGCTATGATCTGGCCTTCCGGAAATACCTGCTCAATAGCATTTCTTATGACAACTGGTAATTCCGATGGCGGCATAGTGACTTTCCTCTCTTGTGTGATGGAACGACTGGAAAAAACTGCGGTCACTAACATCTTGTATAATACGGCAGCAAGAAGGATTGTATATAACCAGCCTGAGTTCAATTTCATAACAGATCTCCTTTACTTATCTGGCTATTTTCTACTTGATCCTCTCAGTCACAATGCTGGGATTTTCCACTTGTATTATGTGGAATCTGAAAAGCATATCCAATTATTTCAGATTCACTTATTACTTCAGTTTGTTTGTGAAGGATCTTTCGTAGCTTTTATCTCGAACTAATACTGCACATGCAAGTTTCGAGAGGAGACTATATCTTGGCACCCATTTCTCAACAGTCAAACCACACTTACGGACTTCTTCTGTCAATGCTTTGCGACTCAGACTAAAGTGATTCTTTACTCCATCTCTATGAGATTCTTTCCCTTCACGCCGTGTGAGTTCATGAATCATTGTGTTGCAGAAAAATGAAACAATAATTGGTCCGGTACATATCCTCCTAAGCTCTTTCAATATCAGTTGACGTATCTGTTTATCAGGTAAACATCGAAAAAGTTGATTTACAATCGCTGCTCCAAAACAGTCAGCAACAAAACCGGTCTGGAAAATATCTACGACCTTGAAGTCATCTTTATCACCAATGCAATTTTCACCAAGCAAACCGCAATACAGACGGATCCGGCTAACCGCATCAGATGAAGAATCTGCCGATGTGACGTTATAACCTAACTTTTTTAGAAGGGGTAAAAGTCGGCTGCATCCACAGGGCCAGTTCAATACAGATGTGCCACGAGGCACACCTGACAAAGCCCTTTTAATGTACCTTCCTTCACATCGTTCTTTCACAGAACGCATGTAAGGTGCGACATGTTGGATGGTTGTTCTATGCTTACTACCGGAATTAGCTGCGTGCCCTGAATTGAAGTTATTCTTCTTAAAAGCACCCATAGGTTTCTCATATTGCTCTTTTATTTGGTTTTTATTAATGTCTTTCATCCCCCAATTTTTTCCAAATCCAGATATAATTATGAATATTTTACGAGCAACAACGCCGTATATAGATTTTCTATATTAACAAATCGCACCTTAAAATAAGCTTAAGACATGTCTAAAATGGGTCTGTTGCTGCCACGCATATATATATATATATCTAACTTAGGATTGGGAATATTCCGAAACCGCGTCAGGCAATTGCCCTGTGAGATTTTATTTAAGTTCGATTTCACAGTTGTGATGATCCGCAGATAAATATTATACAATCATCATGTCCGATTTTGCCGCTGTAAAGAAGCTTGATTTGCTGCATTACATTTGTTGGCAACGCATCGAAATCATCTTTCATAGTAATAAAATAGGCAGGAATTTGGAAATCTAAAATATCCTCTGCATCGCGGATAAAGCGAGGTTCGAGCGGCTTATCAAGATTCGCCATAAATTTTATCGCTTCGCCATCGGCGTTTATATTGTAAAAAACGACCTCGCCTGACTGCTGAGATCGCAGTGCCTCCACCTTTGCCACAAAGGGTTTAGTGCGGTTGCGGTTATAATTGATCGGCTCCTCAATGCCAACAACGATAACAATGAATGTTACAGTTCCAACAGCCATAAACGCCAAATCCCGCATAACGCTCTCTTTGAATCTGGTGTTCAATACCCACGTTACCGCCGCCAGCACAGTCGATAGAATAATTACTGTTAAATAGTTTGCCCCGGAAAGAAATACAAATCGTTCGCTAACAGCCCAGACCGCAAGAATAACAATAACAGTTCCCAGTGGAAACCATGAGCAAAATTTAAGGAATGTTTTTTTAATGCCTGACAAAATGCCCTTTTGCATAGGGTCGATAAACATATAAGAAACAACCAATGCGACTGCTGGAATTATCGGTAGGACATATCGTATTTTTTTCGTGCTTGGTACGGACATGCCGATAAGCACAACCAGTATCCAGATGACCAAAGAGCTTAAGAGCTTGTAATCAGTATTTTCCCGCCCGAATATTTTTTTGTATAATTTGACGACGACAATAATTGCAAAAGGGTATGCTATGGCATAATTCGCAAAACTTCCCGCCCAATAATAACCAATCCAATGCCGGGCATCGCCCCCGATGCGTCCGGTGACCTGCATTTCAATGACGTGTTTTACGAATGTCTCACCACCCTGGTATTTGGCGGCAGCTAACAATAAGAGACTGCATACGGCAAGCAGAATTGCAGATGCGGATGCCATAAGGGCGAATTTTTTGAAATCTCTGTTATAGAGATAATAAACACATAACACGCCGGCGGGGATAACCAGACCTATCGGTCCGCGGAAAGCAAAGCTCGCTATAAATAGCAACGGGATAAACCAAAGACGTTTTTGTCTGTCGTAAACAGTTGCCGAATAGGCAAGGTAAAAGCTCAAAACCGTTGCCAGAGAAGTGTATTGATCAATAGAGATGCTTCGTGAGAGGCCGAAGAATTCTTTGGTAAATAGCGTAAGCAGAACCGCAAATAAGCCCCACTGCCGTGATTGCATTGCGCCAATCCGATAAATTACGACAAGAATAAGGGCGGAAACAACGGCCGTCGGCAATATCGCAGTAAAAGGGGTAACTTTGCCAAACAGCAGGGAAACAAGGTAAATCATAAAGGTTGATGTGCCTGGATAATCCGGATAGGGCTGGCCGTAGGTGGTTGGGAAAAAGGTTGGGCCGTTCCGCATCATTTCCTTGGCAAACACCACAAAGCGGCAGTCAAAACCAATAAATTCCGGGCTAAGGCCGATGGTAAAAACAACGACGCCTATCAAAAAGATCAGCAGCGAATCTCTATATTCGAAATTTCCCATTTTAATTCATAAACCATGGTCTTGCACGCTTTGACCCCCTTTTTGGGGAACTCTTGCATTGGAGAGTTCTTGTACGATTCTCTATTAACAGATTGTTCCTTAAAATAAGCTGAAGACATGGTTAAAAAGCAAAAGCCTCCCAAAAAAGCATTTCCTGTTATTACCGCCTGTGATAAAATAAAATTGCTTAGATTATGAGAAGAACAGAACCTGTGAAAATTTGAGAATGCATCCTACATAGATATGCGTGTACTTATTATTGAAGACGAGATCAAGATAGCCCGTAACATAACCAGAGTACTGGACGAGGAATACTCCTGGGCTGTCGACATTTCTACTGACGGAGAAGATGGCCGTCACATGGCTATGACGAATCCGTATGATCTGATTATTCTTGACCTGGGGCTTCCCAAAATTGGTGGCCTCGAGATTCTCAAGGACCTTCGTAAAAAAGGCATGACTACTCCTGTTCTTATCCTGACTGCCCGTGACGATACCCGTGATATCGTTCAAGGACTTGAATCAGGCGGCGACGATTATATAGTCAAACCCTTTGATATGAGGGAACTGATGGCTCGCTGTCAGGCGCTTGTACGTCGTTCGTACGGTCGCGTTGATCCTGTAATTAAAGTCGGGGATATAAGTATTAATACTGCTAAACATCAGGTAATATTCAGAAAAGAAACGGTACGGCTGTCCGCTATGGAATACCGCCTGTTCGAATATCTGGCTATGAGAGCCGGAGAAGTAGTTTCCAAAGCCGATATTGTGGAACATCTGTATAGCTTCGGCTCAGAAAACTTCTCCAATGTAGTGGAAGTTTACATCTGCTCTCTGCGAAAGAAACTTGGCTCAGGACAAAGCGGTGAAGTGATTCATACCCTTCGAAATCAGGGTTATGTACTTGGAGAATTGCCGAGATGACATCTCTTTCCCTAAAGTGGCGTATTTCCCTTTGGATCTCCGCCGTGCTGATGGCTGTTATCGTCATCATTTCCGTTGTGGCATATATTGAGTTTGAAGAATCCCACCTTCGAAGCATCGACCGAACATTAAAGGCAATGGCCAACGGCATCGTGTCAAGCTTAGATACCAGTTCGGATAAAGAGAAATGGGCGGAAGAAGTCAGCGAGGTCACAGGAAGATCTGACAAAAATCCTTCGACGTTATATCGAATCTGGCTGGATGGTTCGTCTGCCGATTTACTTGCCAGTGATGCGCCGGATAGTGAACACGGACGCTGGTTACGCGAACTTCCGGAACAAAACAGGCCATTAATTGAGGAATCTAACTTCATGAATCCCAGCCTTCCCGGCAATGAATACAGAGCTGTTTGGTTGCGTCATAAGATTAATGGAGGCATTGTGAATATTGTAGTTGCTGGCTCCAGCTACTACACCTATCACGAGATGCATGAATTTCTAAGATTGCTGCTCATTCTGGGGACAAGCATGATCATAGGCTCGGTTGTGGTAACTATGTGGACTGTTGGGTGCGGCCTGCATCCTATAGATATGACTGCCGAACGCTTAAAAGACATAACACGTCCTAATATCGGAGAGGTTATCTTTGATGATAAAAAGGTCCCGAAGGAATTACGTCCATTCATGGTAGCATTAAATGATATGCTTAGCCGTCTGGACAGGGTTTTGCAGCAGCAAAAGCAATTTACATCCGATGCCGCACATGAACTTCGCACCCCCCTGAGTTTGGCTAAGAGTACCCTTCAAGCGGCACAAATACATCAGAAGCAACCGGGTGAATACAGGCAGGCAATCAATGATTCGTTAGAGGACATTGCCCGCATGGAGCATCTCATAGAGCAACTATTGGTCTTAGCCCGCTTAGACGAAGTTGGTGGGGATACCGCCAAAGGGGAGGTACAGCTCGATGTGTTGCTGTGTGAACTGACAGAAACCTATGGAAAAAAGATGGAACGCTCAGGGGGAAAAGTAATCCTTGAAGAACCGCCTGATATGACTATTAATGGTGATTTAGATGAGTTAATCCATTTGTTCAGTAATGTTCTCGACAACGCCACCAAATACGGGCCGCCTGACGGGACTGTAAATGTAACCTTAGGATATGGACCTGACGATTATGCCACGGTCCGCATTTATAACAAAGGAGACCATATTTCACCTGAGGCCCTGCCCCACCTATTTGACCGCTTCTACCGGGTGGATCCATCACGGTCCAAAAGCACAGGCGGCGCTGGATTGGGATTGTCTATAGCCCGAGAGATCGCCCATCGACACAAGGGGGATATATCAATTACCTCAAGTCCTGATTCCGGCACGCTCGTTTGCATTCGATTAGCCCGCGCTTAACGAAGCCTAATCTGTATTCAACCCCAGTTTTTCGTTCTGAGCCAAGAATATTTTCTGAAGTCTTAAGTTTATCTTAAGGTTCCATAAGTATACTTTTACCAAACAATATGTATCCGTGCCTATGAAGTGTCCAAGATAGACGCGTGTGAAACGTCCAAGATATTGGATAAGGGGGCGATTGGAGCCAATACTGTCATTAAACTGATAATGGATGAGAAACAGAAGAATATCTCTGACGATTATAATTTTCCCAGTTCTTCTAAAGTATTAAAGATTATAAAGCTGCCGTTTAAGTTGAATGCCAGGCAAGCCTTCCAAAGAATATTTGCAAATTCAAGTGGATGGGGAATTCCTTATATCGATAAAATGTCAGGGCTGTAGTTATTAAGAAATAACTTGATGTGGGTAGAAAGAAAGACCTTTAATAGAGAAGATTGGCTGCAGGAACTAATACTGCTCGCAGCAGCTTTTTTTCTATTGTTTTGGGCACTCGGGGACCGCAGTCTATGGGCTGCTGAAGGGCGTTGGGCTGAAATAACTCGAAATATGCTTTTAACAAAAGATTTTTTCCATCCGATGATTGGCGATGAGCCATATTTCGACAAACCACTTTTGACCTATTGGTTTATTGGCATAATCGCCGCCGTAAGCGGCGTACTAAACGAATTGGTGATACGCATACCCAGTGCTGTTGCAGGAATGCTATCAATCTGGGCAACAGTCAGAATTGGAACACGTCTTTGGTCGGCACAAATTGGCAGGATTGCCGGCTGGATACTTCTGACAACTTACGCTTTTCTCTTCTGGTCTCGGACCGGAACTGCTGAGACAGAGAATCTGGCAGCCATCATCCTGGCTGTGGCTTGGTATTGGGCAAGACGAGACAAACCCAATTTTGTAACATTCCTTGTTTTTTACTTGATTGCTTTTATTGGGGCGTTAACCAAGGGATTGACTTCAGTTGTTGTTCCGGTGCTCATTGTCATACCGGATATTATTGAAGAAAAACGCTGGCGGGCTCTTTTCAAACCGGCACATTTTCTGGCACTCGCTATTGCGATTGGGATATATTTGGCACCTTTTATCATTGCTTCTCTGACACGCCCGGAAGATTATTCATCCAGCGGCCTGGCGTTGGTTTTTCAGGAAAATATTCAGCGGTTTTTTAAGCCCTTTGATCACAAAAGTCCCTTCTACCTTTACTTTTACGCATTACCAATACTTGTATTGCCGTGGGCTCCGCTTTTTGTGGGGGCAGTCGTCGGTATGATTAAAAACTGGAAAGAACTCGACAGCAATACGCGTTGGCTCATCAAGGCCATTATCCTTGTATTTTTGTTCTTTACCGTCTCCGGCTCAAGACGCAGCTACTATATATTACCTATCGTTCCTTTCTGCGCACTTCTCATAGCTGTTTTTATAGTTTGGGCGAATCACCCACAATTGCATAGGATCCGACGGTTTGGAATGAAAGTCCAGAGAACGATATTTTTCGGATTGATTATATTCGAACTGACAATGCCGCCTATTCTCATCATTGCAAAGAGAATAACGGGTTTTGAATTTCCTTTGAGTTTATCTGTGGCGAGCTTAATAATAGGTCTTATCGCATTAATCCTTGGTTTAGCCATATACAATTCTGAAAATTTGCTTAATTTCCATTATAAGACCGATCGGCTTGCTACCTCATTTATTGCAATAGCAGTTGTTGTGCTCGGAGGTTATTTTTGCTGGCAACAGAATATTCTTGAAAGTTATCGGACGGAACGACCATTTGCTCAGAAGTTGAAGATTCAATCGGCGAACTTGCCATCCGAAAGAATAGCCATTTTTCACAAGGCCAATCCGAATATTTTATTCTATCTCTCCAGGGAAAAGCCTGTTAGAATACTTAATAGTTCTGACGAACTGCACAGCTTCCTTGGGAATAATCCGTCTGGGGCAGTGATCTCACAAGTTCGATATGTCACCAGTCTGCCATCCACTATTTTATTTGAATTACAGAAGTGCCAGACCGTTGAAGAGCAAGTGCTTTCATGGGAATCTGAATCATCAAAGAAAGAGAAATGGGTAGCGTGGTTATGGGGACAAACTTCGGAAAATAAAATCGACTTAGTAGCCGAGGAGAGTTTTTTTGATGCGAAATGAGTTTTTACCATTTTCACGGCCATCAATCAGTGAAGAGGACATTACTGCTGTCGTGGAGGTTCTTCGTTCAGGCTGGCTTACTACTGGTCCTAAGACGGCGGAGTTTGAACAGGCATTCTGTGACTATACAGGATGCGCCAGTGCCGTTGCGCTATCATCAGCAACCGCCGGAATGCACCTGGCCCTTAAAGCGCTGGACATCGGAACTGGAGATGAGGTTATTACACCCTCGATGACATGGGTATCTACTGTCAATCTTATAGTTCTTGCCGGAGCTAAACCTATCTTTGTCGATGTGGATCGCGACACACTGCTGGTCTCGCCAGAATCTATAAAAGCATCTCTAACAGACTCAACGAAGCTCATCATCCCCGTGCATTTCGCCGGGGCGCCTGTGGATATCGAACCGATTCGGAAACTGGCTGCAGGTAAAAATGTCTTTCTCGTCGAGGATGCCGCTCATGCTCTGGGCACGGAATACAAAGACGAACGTATCGGTCACAGGGGAACTTCTATTTTTTCTTTTCATCCAATTAAGAACATCACTACCGGTGAAGGCGGCATGTTTTGCTCAGATGATCTCGAATTGGCCAATTGTGTGCGGCGGCTGAAATTTCATGGTCTTGGGGTGGATGCCTACGACCGTCACACTCAGGGAAGATCTGCCCAGGCTGAAGTATTGGAGCCGGGTTTCAAGTACAACATGACGGATTTATCAGCCGTTCTGGGGACAAGTCAACTGGCGCGAGTGGATAAATTCAACAGTCGCAGGACCGAACTGGTCATGAAATACCGCGAGCGTCTCGATGAGGTTGATGAAATACTCCCGCTTTCTAATCCCCCGTATCCGATGAAGCACGCCTGGCATTTATTTGTTGTGCGCCTGGATATAGACAAGGTCAAACTAAGCCGGGATGATTTTATGCAGGAGCTCAAACAGAGGAATATTGGAACCGGACTTCACTTTCGAGCGGTGCACCTTCAGAAATATTACACCGAATCGATGGGTACACATCGCGGCATGTTACCGAATACCGAGTGGAATTCAGACCGCATATGTTCCCTTCCCCTTTTTCCGGATATGACATTCGATGACGTTGATGATGTTGTCGAGGCAATCAAGGAGGTATTAAGTAAATGAACCATACAGATTTAATCTCAGTCGTTGTCCCTGTGTTTAACGAACAGGAAAATCTGAAGGAACTCATCAGGCGATGCGCAGAATCCTGTAATGGGATGGAAAGGTCATTCGAGCTTATTCTTGTGGACGACGGCAGCAGGGACTCCTCCCCCGATATAATTACCGAAGCAGCCGAACAAAGCGATGGAAATATTGTCGGAGTATTTCTTAATAGAAATTATGGACAGCATGCCGCGGTCATGGCCGGCTTTGCTGAATCGAGAGGGAATATTATTGTTACCCTTGACGCCGATTTGCAGAATCCGCCGGAGGAAATTCCCAAACTGGTCGAAAAAATCGAAGAAGGATTTGACGTTGTCGGAAGTGTTAGAGTTCCGAGGTGTGACACTTTTTTCCGAAGAATTGCCTCCTTTATAGTCAACAAGGTTGCCCAGAAAGCAACGGGTGTTATCATGCATGATTACGGTTGTATGCTGCGTGCTTACCGCCGGAATATAGTTGATGCCATACTTGCCTGCGACGAAAGGAGTACGTTTATTCCCGTCCTGGCAAACAGTTTTGCCCGTCATGCGACAGAAATTGAAGTACAGCATGACAAACGCTCTAACGGCCAGTCCAAGTATAGTGTATGGAAACTCATTAATCTGCAATTTGATCTGCTTACCAGCATGACAACGTTTCCGCTAAGGCTGCTGACCGTAATAGGCGCGTTCATATCATTGATAGGTACCGGATTCGGTATATTCCTACTTGTTATGAGATTGATATATGGCGCTACATGGGCGGCAGAAGGAGTTTTTACCCTCTTTGCGATTCTCTTTATCTTCGTCGGCGCACAGTTTATCGGGATGGGTTTACTTGGGGAATATTTGGGGCGAATCTATTATGACGTCAGAGGTCGTCCCCGCTATTTTGTACAGCATGTTGTTGGCAGAAATACTAAAGAAGAACAGATTCACACAAGAAATAGTTTTAAGGTGAAGGTATGAAAACAATTGTTTTAGCTTATCATAATATTGGTTGTAGAGGCATTGAAAGCCTGTTACGAAACGGCTTCCAGGTTACCGCTGTCTTTACTCATAAAGATGACCCGAAGGAGAATATCTGGTTCGATTCCGTGGCAGAATTGGCCGCATCGAAAAAAATCCCGGTCTTCGCTCCGGATGACATAAATCATCCTCTGTGGATTCAAAGAATCAAAAATATGGATCCCGATATTATCTTTTCATTCTATTACCGCAAAATGGTGAAGCCTGCTATCCTGGATATTCCATCATATGGATGCCTCAACTTACATGGCTCACTACTTCCCAAACACAGAGGACGGTGTCCAGTCAACTGGGTGCTGGTTAATGGAGAGAAGGAAACAGGTGTCACCCTGCATTACATGACCCCCAAGCCGGACGATGGCGATATTGTAGGTCAAAAGAAGGTCGCGATTTCGGATGATGATACGGCAAAGACGTTGCATGAGAAACTCGCCGGAGTATCCACTGACCTGCTCGACGAGATACTTCCCCAAATAAAGGCTGGAACCGCTCCGCGAAAACCTCAGGACCATTCACAGGCATCATATTATGGTGGACGTCGTCCTAAGGACGGTGAAATCGACTGGTCAATGTCGTCAAAGGATATCCGTAATTTGGTCCGTGCCGTAACGCAACCCTACCCCGGGGCATTCAGTTATGTCGGTGACAGGCAGTGTTTGTTCTGGTCGGTGACCGAAGTGCCGACCGAGAGCCGGAATTCCGCGCCGGGAACCGTCGAATCAACCGATCCCCTGATTATCACATGCGGCAAAGGAGCAATCCGCGTCGATTCCGGTCAATCCCCCGACGGTGTGTTTATAACCGGCACGCAACTCGCCGGGGAACTGAATCTCTCCGAAGGTATGAAATTCGGGCCACATGCCGGCACTCGTATCCGGGCCACAAGAAAAAAGAGTGTTCTGATTCTTGGTGTCAATGGTTTTATTGGTAATGCCCTGAGCCAGCGACTTCTCGATAGTGGAAAGTATGAGGTCCATGGCATGGACTTGCGATCAAACTACATTCAGCACCTGATTGGCAAGCCGAATTTCCACTTTGAGGAAGGAGATATTTCCATTCACGGTGAATGGATCGAATATCATATAAAGAAATGTGACATTGTCCTGCCGCTCGTTGCAATTGCCACGCCAATTGAATACACCCGCAATCCGCTGCGTGTCTTTGAGCTGGACTTTGAAGAAAACCTGCGTGTCGTTCGCTACTGCGTCAAATACAAAAAGCGGATTATCTTCCCGTCCACTTCGGAAGTCTATGGCATGTGTGATGAAGACGAGTTCGACGAAGATAATTCCAAGCTGATTCTCGGGCCGATCCGTATGCAGCGGTGGATATATTCCTGCTGCAAGCAGTTGCTTGACAGGGTTATCTGGGCCTATGGACAGAAAGAAGGACTTCAGTTCACTTTGTTCCGCCCGTTCAACTGGATCGGGCCCAAGCTCGATAGCCTGACTTCCGCCCGGATCGGCAGCTCTCGTGTGATAACTCAATTGATTCTTAATCTTGTAGAAGGTACACCAATTCTATTGATTGATGGCGGCAAACAAAAACGCTGTTTCACCGATGTCTCAGATGGTGTCGAATGTTTATATAGAATAATCGAGAATAAAGATGGTGTCAGTGACGGGCGGATCATCAATATCGGCAATCCGGACAACGAGGCCAGCATTCAAGGCTTGGCGGAGATGCTTTTGGCGAAGTTTAATCAGCATCCCCTGCGGTCAAAGTTCCCTCCTTTTGCAGGATTTCGTGAAATAGAAAGTGGATCTTACTATGGCACCGGGTATCAGGATGTTCAACATAGAAAACCAAGCATTCGCAATGCAAGAAAGCTCCTGGACTGGGTGCCAAGTGTGAAGTTAGAATATTCTGTTGAACAGACGCTTGATTTTTTCCTCCAGGAGAGTCTTGCGTCGAGAGAATCTGTCAAGGACCTGCAATTGAAACATAAAGGCCCTCACAAGATAATCTCAGTTTCCCATACCAGTGAGAAACGTTCGCCCGAGATAAAAATCCGTGAGCAAAGCTAAAAGGACATTACTACTGCCCATGACAGCCGAGTTAAACGAATATATACAACAATCCTGACCGACATTAGTAATGAATAGAGAGACATGTAACTGTAGCTCATTATTGAATTCGAGTCAAAGAGATATCATGCCTATCCTCAATAACAACTGCAAAAAGACCGGACCAACTTTTATTACCTTGCTGGTCTTTGCCTGCCTGCTTTTTTTAGCAGGTCTTGGAAGACGACACCTATGGAACGCGGATGAACCCCGCGTAGCAGGAATAGCCGCTGAGATGGCAAGGTCGGGAGACCTCGTTGTTCCGAGATTAAATGGCCGGCCTTTCCTTGAGAAGCCTCCATTATACTTCTGGGCTGCCTCGATAGCTTTCAGGCTTTTCGGCGAGAATACGTATGCAGCCAGATTAATATCGGCTCTTGCGGCGATCGGCGGCGTGGTTATCGTGTTTCTCCTGGCCCGAAGTATGCATTTCTCCACATGGGGCGCATTCATATCAGGATTTGTGCTGGCAACTTCAGCAGAGTATTGGAGTCTCGGTCGCAGGTGTCTGATTGACATGATGTTGTGCCTTTTTATTATTGCCGCCATGGCCTCTTTCTATCAGGTTGTTCGTGCGGCACGGGGCAGAATTTTTTGGTATATCGGTTTTGTGTTCTCTCTGGGGTGTGCAGTTCTGACGAAAGGCCTGGTAGGGCTTGCCGTTCCGCTTTCGGCGATGGTTATCTGGCTTGTGTTAGAGAAGGACTTTTCCTGGCGGAAATGGTTTGTCTTGCTGACCGGCATTATACTCTGTTGTGTTCCGGCCGCAGTATGGATATGGCTGCTTTACAATGAGCTGGGGCGAGGAGCAGTTTATGAGGCCGTCTGGGTTAACAACTTCGGGCGGTTCACGGGCGGGTATACACAGCATGTGGAGCCATTCTATTATTATTTAGCGAAATTCCCAGCTCAGTTTATTCCCTGGACTTTCTTTTTGCCCCTTGCCGGTATGTTGCTTTTTCGAGAAGCTCGCAGGCGGGATAAGGCCAATCCGTCTCTTTTTATTCTTACATGGTTCGTTGTGCCTTTCATTCTGTTGTCGATCTCAGCGGGAAAACGAAGTCTCTATCTGCTCCCGATATATCCGGCGGCGGCTCTTGCCGTGGGACATACTGTGGATATGGTTCTAAGTAACAAAGTAAAGCTGACGGGCTGGTTCAAGATACCGGCTTCAATATTAGCCGGTATTGCTGTGCTTGCGCCACTTGTCTTTCTCGGGATACGTCTTTATTTCCATCAGCCTTTTGTAATCCTGGCTTTGGTTTCTATCCCTGGGACCATTTTAGGTCTTTGGGCATATCGCCTGCTTACAAAAAAAGACATGAACCGCTTCTTCCAAATACTTGTGCCGGCTTTTTTATTAATCTTTCTGGCTTTCGACATGGCAATAGCGCCGATCTTCAATCAAAAGGAGTCCTTTGAGCCACTCTTTCAGTATTCCAATAAGCTCAGGTCTGAAGGCGCTGAACTGTGCCTTTTGCGACCCTCAGAGCGCCTCGACGGCGCAGCCGTCTTCTATCTCGGAGTGTGTATTCCGAGATTCGATTGTTTAGAAGCCGTTCAAGAGTTGACGAATTCCGACGAAAATATAATGGTAATCACCAGAGTGGAAAACATTGACAACATTCCGGATATTCGTACCATTAAAAACTTCAATATCGGCAACAAGACTTACGTCATTTTTAGAGCTAAAAAGTTGCCAGGAATAAATGATGAAAACAAGCCTGCGAGTTGATGTGGATACCTTTCGAGGAACAAAGATTGGCGTGCCGGATCTGGGCAGGTTTTTCTCTGCCCGTTCCATAAACTTCGTTGGAGAGATTCCAACTGACTGGCGAATTTCTTCGTTTAAGGAGATAATAAAATTATAAAAATCGCTTTGAAAGGTCGGGTTGAAAAATGGATTAAGACCGCTATTATTGCAGCTGTCAATGTTCTGTTGTGGGCGATTCCGAGTAACGTGGCCTACCTAATCGCTCAGAACAGAGATGTTTTGCTTGGACGATACGGCGTGGCCCATCTGACGTGGATGTTTCTGCTGATTCCTATAAGTATTATAGCACTTTACCTGATTTGGTCGAACGAAAAGAACAAGAAGAAACGCCAATTTCAGGTAACTGCTCTGACATTATCTATTATTATTCCTATAGTACTGGTTGACTTGTTGATGCGTCTGGCACAGCCTAAACAGTATATCATGCACAAGGATTATTACCATCGAGCACCCAATACAATCGTTCACGGGACAATTCATGATGTACCTGAAAACGCCTTTTCTTATCCTGAGATGCGTCCCGGCTATCCTGATATCGAGTACACCCTGACAACCGACGAAAGGGGCTTTCGTAACAAAACCAACCTTGAGAAATACGACATTGTTGCTCTGGGCGATTCATTCGCGGAAGGCTCCAATGTAACGGACGATGATTTATGGGCCGGCATACTGGCTCAAAAGAGTAAACTCACGGTGTATAATCTGGGGATGGCAGGGGGCCATCCCGGCATATATCTGGAAACTCTCAAAAGGTTCGGCATTACCTTGTCGCCCAAAATGATACTCTGCATGATTTATGAAGGAAATGATTTTCGCGACTCCAACTACAAACGAGAAGATACCTTTGGACACCACGTGAGTAATTACTTTAAAAGCTCCCCCATGCGTCTCGCTTTACAGGAGCTCTTGATCGGCCGCTTAGGTTCGGCAGAAAGTAAAACCTCAGAAGATTCGCTCACCTCCGGTGACAGTCACGCCGGCTCTGATAATGCAGATACCCATACTAGTGCTCTCTCCTGGTTGCCTGTAGCGGTGCCTGATGGACCTGATGCAAAATACTACGCCTTCACTGTTAAAAGTTTATTAGCCCACTTTCAAACCAAGGACACATTTCTGCGTTCGAAAGGCTGCAAACAGACCTTTGTCAATCTGCGTCAAATCAAAGAAATATGTAATTCAAACAATATCCGCACCATTACCGTTTATGCTCCGGACAAATCCCATGTTCTGCTGCCGCTGATTCGACACAATGTTCCACCCGAAAGCCTGCGGGCATTTATGGCATTAAAGGAGAATAATTTGCCACCGAGCGATGAACTCATGGATACAGTTATGGCCCGCATGGATGTTAAGGAATCTGCGGTTAAAGAATTTTGCCGGCAGGAATCCATCGGATTTATCAGTCTTACTGAGCCGTTACGTGAAGGCATAGCCCAGGGACGGCAGCTTTATTTCACGTATGACGACCACTGGACGCCCACCGGCCACGAAGTTGTTGCAAACACAATATCCCATTACATAAATGAACATCCTGTTGTAAAAACAGATGATTGATTAAAAAGTCCCTGGAGTTGAAGATTCATGAAAGTAGGCCTGCGAGTTGACGTTGATACATTCAGAGGAACACGGTTGGGTGTTCCAAATATATGCAGACTCCTGGAAAAATACTCCATAAAGGCCTCATTCTTTTTTTCAGTCGGTCCGGATAATATGGGTCGCCATTTATGGCGGTTGCTTCGTCCAACCTTCCTGATGAAAATGTTACGAACGAAAGCTTCCAGCCTCTATGGCTGGGACATTTTGCTCAAAGGTACATTATGGCCCGGGCCGCTAATAGGCAAAAGGCTTGGGAGTATTATACGCGCAACCACCGATGCGGGGCATGAGATAGGACTTCATGCCTGGGATCACCATGCATGGCAGGCTCACATTGATAACATGGATAGCGAAGCTATTTACGACTCTTTAAATAAAGGCGTGACTCTGCTTACACAAATTCTTGGTAAGCCCCCAGATTGTTCCGCCGTCCCCGGCTGGAAATCTAATGATCTTGTTCTGAAGGAAAAGAGTAAATTCCCTTTTCGTTACAACAGTGATTGCAGAGGTGATAGTGTCTTTTATCCTGTCATCAACAACAGAGAACTCTTACAACCTCAGGTACCAGTTACGCTGCCAACTTATGATGAGCTTGTCGGTCGTAACGGAATTACCAATGACAATTATAATGACCACCTCTTATCCCTGATGACTCCCGACAGACTTAATGTCTTAACCGTACATGCAGAGGCAGAAGGGATTGTTTGTGAAAAATTGTTTGACGATTTTCTGTCTAAAGCTAACGCCAGAGAAATTTTGTTTGTTCCTCTTGGGGCTTTGTTGGCAAATCATCCGCCAATAAAACGCGCAAAGATTATGGCTCAGGAGATACCCGGTCGTGAAGGATGGGTCTGCTGTCAAGATAACCTTTTAAGGAGAAGTACTGTTGGCCAATAAACCATGCTATAGGTTTTTAATAGTTATTTCATTTTGCTTAGTGACAAAAACCAGTTTTGCTGCTGTTTATGAAGGTGAACCTTATGAGGCTGCAAAAGAAGATAAAAAAGTTTCATTTCTCGACTCCCTAAGTTCTTTTAATGACTGGCCTCGAAAAAAGAAAGTTGTTGCGCTTAATGTAGCTGCTGTTAGTACCACGGTGTTGGCAGGGGCGGCATCATGGGACTATTACAGCTCTTCTTTTAAATTCGAAGATGAGGGCTGGTTTGATCCCGATACCAAGTATGGCGGTGCCGATAAGCTTGGACATGCCTATAGTGCTTATGTGCTTACAAGTGCTTATAATAGCATTTATAGAAAATGGGGGTATTCTGATGAGAAAGCAATACTGGGCGGAGCACTGAGCAGTTGGTCTCTGACGACCCTGATTGAATTAGGGGACGGCTTCAGCAAAAATTATGGCTTTAGCTGGGAAGATGAAACTATGAATACTTTAGGAGTGGGCTTAGCCTATCTGCGTCATCGATATCCTACACTTAAGGAGACATTCGATTTTCGTACGGAGTGGTTCCCATCGCCGGCTTTTAGGCATGGGGACAGGTTGGATCCCTTCACGGATTATTCCGGTCAGAAATACCTGATAGCTTTGAAGCCGGATGGTTTTCTTAAAACAGATAATTCCCTTATAAAAGCAGTGGAAATACACTTTGGATATTACACAAGGGGGTATCTACAAGAAGATAGGCGTCATTTCAGCAGCGAAAACCGTTACACTTATTTCGCTGTAGGTTTGAATATGACATATATTCTGGAGCAACTTACCGGACATCGAGCTGGTGGAGTTTTCGATTATATTCAGGTTCCTTTTACATATATACCATTTTCATCGAAACTGGATTGATTCGGAGGCGGGAGTCTTTGTTTGTTATGACTGAATTCAATGACATTATATACATAATAAATCAATGCCTGTTGGAGGCAGGCTTAATTGAATGGTACAGTTTTTAAGTCATGAAAAAAGTCGCAATAACAATGTTTGTGCTGTTCTTTTTAATTTATATCTTGCCGCTTGGCGTAAGACCTTTGGTCATCCCGGATGAGACACGGTACGCTGAGATTGGCAGAGAAATAGTTGAAACCAACGACTGGATTATTCCTCGACTTAACGGTTTGCGATATTTCGAAAAACCTATTCTCGGTCATTGGCTCCATGCGCTGAGTATCAAGATATTAGGCGCAAATGCATTTGCAATGCGCCTGCCTTCCGCTTTAGCTGTCGGATTGTCGGCTCTAATACTGGTTTTTCTTGTTCGCCGCTTTACAGGCGATGTAGTGGCAGGGGTAATGGCAGCGTCCGTATTCCTAACATGCCTTGAAGTATTCGCCGTAGGGACGTTCTGTGTCCTGGATAGTATATTTTCCATGTTCATTACAGCCTCTATGGTAGCATTCTTCTTCGCTTTTATGGAGGTCCGTCCACTAAAAAGAAATATCTTTCTCCTCGGTGCAGGTATCTCGTTTGGTTTGGCATTTTTAACCAAGGGATTCCTGGCATTTGTGATACCTGTGATTGTA
>CAZMZR010000038.1:0-32572 GCA_964570855.1 uncultured Pirellulales bacterium | reverse complement strand
AAATCGCGCAAGTTAAATTTTTAGAGCGCGCATTTTTTTGTGGCCGTTGGTATTAGTTGTAGCGGTAAAGCCTGATGCGCTGGATTCCGAAGCCGCCGGCAGGTATTCGAAGATGTCTGCCCTGATGGCTCTGGTCGCCGTTCATTGACCGGCCCGGCAGCCAGCGGCTATCTACAAACTTGCCTTCCTGGATACTTGCGATTCCGGCTATAGAATCGTCCTGCGGATTCGGAGCAAAAGTCACGATAATACCGGTACCGGCAATTACGTACTCATCAGACCCGAGAGAAACAATGATACATCCGGCCAACGGCCACTGACTCGATTCACCCGCTCCGGACGACCATCCCCACGTGTAGTCATGAGAGACAGTCAGCACATATCCACCGAGCTCTACTTTCTGTTTCTGATTATCCCTATCCAGCAAAACACCGGCCATTTTGTTTTTACCCTGGTTCTCCAGAATCAAAGGTGACATCTGCAAGAGTACGTCATAAGCCTGCGCCAGAGGTGCATTATCAGGATCGGTGATAGATTCTATCGAGAAGGGACAAAAGCCCATAGCATCGTGTTGACCGAAGGCGTAAAAGGCATTGGCGGCACTTTCAGCGCCCCGGCCGGCTTCCGGTATGAACAGGGGATTGCCGGAACGATGGTACTTGATGCACCACTCGACAAAGTTCGGGAAATAAATATCCGGCGAAAAGAAATCTATCATCGGCCCGCCGGCTCGCCAGATGTCCATAATGTGAGGCAAAGGGCCGGCGCTCGGATACTGGCCGGGCTTATAGTTAGGGCGAATCAAAGCTGCATTGACAAACATCGGCAGAGGATACTCGGCCTTGCCGGCCTCCACGATTTTGTTGACATAACGAGCATAGTGCCATGCCATAAATATCTCATCCGTGCCCTGACCCCGGCCGAAAACTTCCTCCCATGTCCCGGAATTCCTGCTGTCGGCGGCTTCCCAGACCTCGCGAAACTCAGGCATCAAAGAATCCTCGTGCGCGATAAGATAATCCATCAACTCTTTCGGGACAGGCTTGGTAAATAATTCATTCGCAATGTCACTATGGTCTCGCGCTTCGGGTATCATACCTATTTCATTTTCCACCTGCACCATAATAACCGTATGCTCGGCGCCGTCGATTTGGCTAATATGCTTCATAAGGGTGGCAAAGGCGCGGGCGTCGGCGTCCCGGTTCTGCTCGCTAAAAGCCGAGAGAATTTCCATGCCCCCGCCCTGCCTGTCCCGGGCGCGACCGAAGCGCTGCTGGTCTGTTTTGACCCAGACAGGAGCATAGCAGGACATGCTGTTCTTCCAGCTTGCAAACCATAATAAAACCAGTCGCAAATTATATCGCCGGGCATCCTTAATGAGACCATCCACGAGCGCAAAATCAAATGTCCCTTCCTCCGGCTCAATCAGATCCCAGTACACAGGCGCGAGCACGGTGTTGAGGTTCAATTTCACTAACCTGGGCCAAATCGGCTCCATATATTCAAGACTTGAGGAACTGGAGTTGCCTAATTCTCCCCCTAAAATCAGATACGGCCTGCCGTCCACGATAAGCTGTGTGGCGGCGCCCTGCTTTTGAAGGTGGGGGATGTCAGCACCATTGGACGAAACAGAACACACCATTGTTAGAACCCAAACGACACAAACAGGCAAGGCATGGGTTTTAAAAAAACAACCATTCTCCATATACATATGCTCCTTTTGTAAGGTTAACAGAAACTCGAAGGAGGCATTAGTGATAGCGGTATAGCTTAACGCGTTGAATGCTACAAGCATACAGTTTCAGTCCTGTTCCCGAAAAGGTGCTCGTATGCACTTCATCGCCGTTAAGACGTCGACCGCCAATCCACTGGCCATCCTTATACATACCTTCATCAACAAAGTCAATCGCTACCAGAGGCAGATCGCCCGGTGTTTCCGGCTCAAACAGAATATCCAGACCGCTGCCGGCTATTACATACTCATCCGGTCCGACCAAAATAATGATAGCTCCGGCAATTTCGGGTCTTCTCCAGCCGCCGAGCTTTGCCTCAATAATGTAACCACCCAGTGTTATTTTTTGTTCCGGCTGCTCTGTATCGACCAGCACACCAGCCATTTTATTTTGACCCTGATTTTTCAGGATAAGTGGAGCCAACTGCGACAGGATTTCATAGCTTTTATCGAGAGGATCGTCCTGGGAAGTTCTCAAACCATCTATACCAAAGGGGGCAAAGCCCATTGCGTCGTGCCTGCCGAGGACATAGAAAACTCTGGCAGCGCCCTGAGCACCACCGATGGTTTCGGGTATGAAAAGCGGATTGCCGTTTCTGTGGTAGCTCTCACATACCCACTTGAAATGCGGCATGTAAATGTCAGGTGCGATGAAATCGACTGCTGGTGCGCCGGCACGCCAAATGTCCATCACCTGTGGCAGCGGTCCGCCGCTCGGATAGGCGCCGGGCCATTCATAGTTGGGCTGCATTAACCAGGCGTTGACAAACATCGGCAGCGGATATTCAGCCTTGCCGGCCTCGGCAACAGCTCCCATATACTGCGCATAGTGCCATGCCATGAAGAGCTCTTCCGTGAAATAGGAAAGGGCTTTCCAATCTTCTTTATATAGCACGCCTTTTCCGAAGACTTCTTCCCATGTTCCCGATGTTTTGAAACCATTGGCTTTCCACACTACCAGGAACTCCGGGATCAGTGCGTCTTTATGCTCTTGAAGATAGTCCATAAGTTCCTCTGGTACCGCCCCGGTGAAGGCCTTATTTGCAGCGTCACAATAGTCCCGCGGCGACTTCAGGACACCAACCTCGTTCTCGATTTGCATCATAATAACGGTATGATCCTGCCCGTCCACCTGACGGATATGCCGCATGAGCGCTGCAAAGGCGCGGGCATCCGCCCGGCGATTGTTGTCACTGAGCGTAGAGAGTATCTCGAGCGTTTCGCCTTTCTGATCCTTAACGCGAGGGAACCGCTCAAAGTTCCTCTTGACCCATGATGGAATATAAGTTGAGGCTCCGTTTTTCCAGCTCCCAAACCAAAGCAGTACAAGTCGTAACCTATGCCGCCTGGCGCCGAGTATCATACTATCGACCAGTGAGAAGTCAAATTTACCTTGTTCGGATTCGATTAGCTCCCACGAGACAGGGGCAATCACGGTGTTGAGATTCTTGGCGGCCATTCGAGGCCAGATCGACGCCATATACTCGACGTTGGAGGTGCTGGAATTGTGCAGCTCACCGGCCAGCATCAGGTATGGTTTGCCGCCCACTATAAGTTGTGTGGTGGTACCCTGTCTTTTAAGATGAGGCATTGGATTTTTTTGTTTAGGATTCTCGGAAGGAACAGCGCATGCTGCCACCATAAGAACTAACATGCACACGACAAGTGCTTTTGACTTGAATGAACTTCCAGTTGACATAGATTTGACTTCCTTTCTTATAGATACTCTACCTTTGTAGGGCTTCTATATTAAAAGATGATACAAGAATAAATTGTTAATACAACATTTTATGTTTATACTTTTCGGTATGCTCAAGAAGGTATTAGACTTTTACACAAAGTATTTTGCATTCTGGGTGATTGCGTTCGGGCTGGCGGCATATTTTTTGCCCGGGCCGTTCGTGGCTATGAAGACTGGCATGAACTGGTTCTTCGCCCTGACAATGTTCGGAATCGGGGTAGTACTGCAGGTCGAAGATTTCAAGCGAATCGCTCAAAGGCCGATTATCGTCCTGGTCGGTTCGGCGGCACAATTTAGTATCATGCCGCTGGGGGCCTTCGCACTGGCCAGGCTTTTCGGTCTGCCGCCGGAGATTGCAGTCGGATTAATATTGACCGGCTCGGCGCCCGGAGCAATGGCAAGTAATGTAATGAGCTATATAGCAAAGGCCGATACGGCGTATTCGGTTTCGCTAACAACGGTTTCAACGCTGCTGTGTCCGATACTGACGCCGGGTTTGACATTCCTTTTAGCGCGCTCCAAACTGGAAGTGCCGTTTTGGGAAATGGTAATCAGCGTTGTAAAGATGGTGATAGTGCCCCTGTTTGTCGGATTCGGAGTACGCCATTATTTCAAAGAGAAAATCGAGAAGATACTACCGGTCTTCCCGGCCATATCGGTTACGTTTATCATATTTATCTGCTCATTAGTGATAGCTCTGAACAAGGAAAACCTCGCCGGGGTCACCGGTATAGTTTTATCGGCGGCGATAATCTTAAATATTTACGGAATGCTGGCGGGATACGGCGTAGGCTCCGCCTTCAGGATGAATTTAGCCCGAAGGCGGACACTGGCGATTGAGATTGGGATGCAGAACGCCGGTCTCGGAACAGTCTTGGCTTTGAAGCATTTCGGCGAGCAAGCGGCGATGCCGGCGGCGATTTTTGTATTTATCTGCATAATAACCGCCTCGGCGATGGCGGCTTTGTGGCAGAGGAGGCCAGCCGAACCATCAGCGGAATAAATAGTAAATATTAGCAGGACGACTGTTGCTTTTTATAGGCGAAGACGTTATAATCTGCCGATAGTATTTAAGTTGCAGTATTCGTAGGCAGCGGTGCAAGCTGGACTTGTGGGCTGCCTTTAAGTTTGGGTTTATAATTTTGAGGAGCTAAAAGGCATGGGTTGTAATTTGGCAATAGCCGGAGTGACCGGAGCCGTAGGACAGGAATTTTTGAAAATTCTCGAAGAGCGGGATTTCCAATTCGATTCTCTCAAAATGCTTGCAAGCAGCAGATCCGCAGGTAAGAAAATCGAATTTAAAGGCAAAAAATACATCGTCGAAGAATTGACAAAGAAAAGTTTCAACGGAATCGATATCGCTCTGTTCAGCGCCGGGGCTTCACGTAGCAAGGAATTCGGGCCGGCGGCGGTTGAGGCCGGTGCGGTCGTCGTGGATAATTCCTCGGCTTTCAGAATGGACCCGGATGTCCCGCTGGTAATTCCGGAAATAAATCCGCAGGCAATCGCTGACAATAACGGCATTATCGCCAACCCGAACTGCTCGACCATTATCGGTATCGTGCCGGTCTGGCCTCTGCATAAGGCAAATCCCGTCAAAAGGATGGTTGTCAGCACCTACCAGGCCGCCAGCGGTGCGGGGCACTCAGCAATGGTCGAGCTGGAAGAACAATCGCGCGAAATTTTGGATGGTAAAGAACCGACATGCAAGGCGTTCCCATATCAGATAGCATTCAACGCCTTCAGTCATAACTCAGCACTCGGGCCGAACGGATATAACCAGGAAGAGATGAAAATGGTCAACGAGACCAGGAAAATCTTCGATTGTCCCGATATAGCGATCACCTGCACCTGCATTCGCATCCCCGTATTACGGGCGCATTGCGAGAGTATCAACCTCGAATTCACCGAGTCAATTACTCCAGAGCAGGTCAGAGACCTCCTGAGCACCGCTCCGGGCGTTTCGGTTTTGGACGACACAGAGCACAATCGCTTCCCGATGCCGATTGACGCCGACGGCGAAGACGATATCTACGTCGGACGAATCCGGCAGGATGAATCCTTACCGGAGAACCGCGGAATAAATATCTGGGTCGCCGGGGACCAGCTACGAAAAGGTGCGGCATTGAATGCTGTTCAAATCGCCGAAAAACTGCTTTAATAGCGAGCATGTCCGTTCGCAAAATAAAACTTACGGTCCAGTACGACGGCAGCAGGTACAGCGGCTGGCAGACTCAGCCGGGAAAAAGGACCATCCAGGCTGAGCTTGTCGAGGCGATATCGAATCTGGTCGGAACACGAATTCCAGTCCACGGTGCGAGCAGAACCGATGCCGGTGTCAGCGCGCTGGGCCAGGCAGCCCTTTTCGAGATTGATTGCTCGATACCGACCGAGAATTTTCCCAACGCACTCAACGGTCGACTGCCTCGCAATATCGTTGTCACCTCGGTCGAGGAAGTCCCCCAGAAATTCGATTTATTGGGGCAGGTAAAGAGCAAACTCTATCGCTACACAATTCATACCGGCCGATACCGACCCGTCCTCAAACTAAATCAATGCTGGCACCTGCACAAAAAACTCGATGTCTCTGCAATGAGCGAAGCCGCACAACTGCTGGTCGGGACAAAAGATTTCAAATCCTTCGCATCCGCCGCCGACAAGCGCAAAAGCTCGGTCAGGACCATTTTCCGCTGCGAAGTCACCGCACAGGAGAAATGGATATATATCGATGTCGAAGGAGACGGCTTTTTATATAATATGGTCAGGAATATCGTCGGAACCTTAGTGGAAATAGGTCTCGGCAGATGGATGCCGGAAAAAATAAATGAAATCCTCGAAGCAAAGGACAGAACCTCCGCCGGTCGGCTCGCCCCGCCGCAGGGACTTTGCCTGATGTGGATACGTTATTAGAGCACAGGAGATGTATTGAAAATTATTCATATTATAACGCGGTTAATACTTGGTGGTGCGCAGGAAAATACTCTAATCACCTGCAAGGAACTTGCCGCGCGCGGACACGATGTAACTTTAATCACCGGTCCGGCTCTCGGCCCGGAAGGCCAGCTTTTCGAACAAACCAGGGGCCGGGGATACAAAGTGATTGTCATCGACAGGCTTCGCCGGGCAATCAATCCCTATAACGATACCGTCAGCTATTTCCATATCAAAAAACATCTTCGCCGACTGCGGCCGGATATCGTTCATACACATTCGGCCAAGGCGGGAATTCTCGGAAGGTTAGCTGCAAATCAACTTAAAACTCAAAACTCAAAACTTAAAATTATCCACACCGTTCACGGCCTTGCTTTCCATCCTTATCAAAGCCAATTGCTGAACAAGTTCTACATTGCGGTCGAAAAGACCGCAGCCAGGCGAACGGATTTCTTTATAAGCGTCGCCGACGCCATGACCAATCAGGCAACTGCCGTTGGAATCGGCAAACCTGAGCAGTACGTGACAGCTTATTCGGCCATCGAAGAAAAGGACTTTTTAGAGCCGATTCCGCAGGAACGAAAGAACCAATTCCGGCAAAAATACGGTATCGCCGAAAAAGCCGTTGTCCTTGTCACTATTGCCCGGCTATTTATGCTCAAGGGACACGATTATATTATCGAATCGGCTAAGGAACTCCCAAAGCGATTTGAAAACTGTGCCTGGCTGTTCGTCGGAAGCGGAAATCTCGCCGACTATTACAAGCAGCAGGTTCGCGAACTTGGACTGGCGGACAGAATCAAGTTTACCGGTCTTCTGCCTCCGGGCGAGATTCCACTTGCTATACAATCATCCGACATCCTTGTTCACTGTTCGCTGCGGGAAGGACTTGCCCGAACTCTGCCGCAGGCGATGCTATGCGGCAAACCAGCAATATCTTTCGATGTCGACGGTGCAAGAGAAGTCGTCAACGAGAATACAGGACGGTTAATCGAACCGAAAAACGTCGAGCAACTGATAAAAGCCTGTGCTGAATTAATAGAAGATAAGGAATTGAGAAAAAGACTCGGTCAGCAAGGCAGGGAATCGGTGAAGACAAAATTCGCGCCCGAGACCATGGTCGATACTATCGAAGCGGTTTATCAAAAACTTTTATCGGAATAAGCAGCATAGATTCTCCTGAAAATAATGAGGATTTTACAAATGAGCGATAATTTACGACTTTGCTGGTTGAATTGTTACAGCCCTGACGATAAGAGCTTTCTCAAAGACAAGGAACTTCCTGCGATTGATGCAATGGAAGATTCCATCGCCCCGCTGGACGACCGTACAACTGCTATCAGGGGAATTATTACGCGATTTGAAGCATGTTATCACGAGGCGGACAAAGAGGCCGAATATATAATCAAATCCATTGCCGCCGGACACTGCTTAGAGCAATCGAATGAAAGGTCGCCCGAACGCAAAAAGGAATTGCAAAATACTCATAGCATACTGTCGCAATGGTGTAACGATCCGGATATTGAAAGTGTCGATCTTGATGTCAGCGGCATCGAGGCGGACGAACTATTGAGCTTTATCGGAGAGCCAAACCCTCTTAAGATATGGCAGGTCGAACGAATCATAGACAGAGTTGGAGAGGCCCTGAATCCGAGCCAGCCGTATCACAGGCTGGCCCTGGACCTCGGCGACTACGGCGAAACCGGCGCGCATCCAGCGGGGCAACATTACAAAGACAATCTTGATTTCCTGGAGCAGACCAAAAAAACTATAATATATGATACGGTAGATGACCGGAAATCAAAGGTATCACTGGCGATGGCGATAGATATGCTGATGCCGTGTCACTGGGACTTTGTCGGTGCTTTAGTCGTTATCCTGAAAGCAATCAGCGGGGACACCCATCCTGAAAGGCCGTTTACATGCTGTGTAAGGAATATCAAACTAAGCCCGCTTTGTGAGAGATTGAGGATTATTTCAAACACGCTCGGAGCTTTTTGGGAAGGCGAAAAAACAACACACAATATTGACCGGGACATACTCGCATCCTTGGGAGAATCTACGCCGATAAAACGCTGGCTTGCCGCGTCACTGGATAAAACGATTAGGCTGCACCTGAGTATGCCCTTCGAGGTGGATTTGATATAAAAAAGGAATCATAAAATGAAAGATAGTCTATCCTATTGCGGTCTGGTCTGCGGAACATGCCCCATTTATCTGGCAACAAGAGAACAAAACGAAGAGAAGAGACGTAAAATGAGAATCGATATCACCCGGCAGATCGAGGAGCATTACGGCCAGGAATTCAAGCCCGAAGATGTCACCGACTGTGACGGATGCAAAACAAAAGGGCAAAGACTGTTTTCGGGATGCAGGAACTGCCTGATAAGAAAGTGTGCGAGCAAGAAAAAGCTTGAGAACTGTGCTTATTGCAGTGAATACGCATGTGAAAAGCTCGAGGAATTTTTCGCCAAGGACCCGGAAGCTAAAGACAGATTGGATAAAATAAGAAATACACTTTGATTTTGATTACGTTAGGAGAAGATACGCCATGAAAAGTTATCGAAAAGAGCTTTGGTTTGATACGTCGAGCAGACGTGAATATATCAACATCACACCTCAGGTCGAGCAATGCCTGGAAGAAAGCGGCGTCAGAGAGGGATTTTTGCTCTGCAATGCGATGCATATTACCGCAAGTGTATTTATCAACGACGATGAATCAGGACTTCATCACGATTTCGAGGTATGGCTGGAAAAACTGGCGCCGGAAAAACCTTACACGCAGTATCGCCACAACGGCTACGAGGACAACGCCGATGCGCACCTGAAGCGCAGTGTTATGGGCAGGGAAGTGGTCGTTGCCGTCACTGACGGTAAGCTCGACTTCGGGCCCTGGGAGCAGATATTCTACGGCGAGTTCGACGGTAAAAGAAAAAAACGTGTCCTGGTAAAAATCATCGGAGAATAATATGGTGACATCGTGGAATTGATTTCTTTTTTAGGCAGTGTATTTATCATTTCATTTACCGGGGCCATGCAGCCGGGGCCGGTGACCGCTACTGCAATTACGATGGGCTCGCGCAGGAAGTGGGCCGGGGTGCTCCTTGCGATAGGTCACGGCATTGTCGAGTTTCCCCTGATGGTTCTGATGCTAATCCTCATGACGATTGGCCATGAAGCAATCTTCAAATCAGACATCGCCCAGATATTGATCGGATTTATCGGCGGCGTGGTTCTTTTACTGATGGCAATCCAAGCGTTTGTCAGTTCACGCAAAAGCGCATATACCCAGGCGACGAGCTGCAGTGACAAACCGATATTAACCGGGATAATACTATCGGTCAGCAATCCGTATTTTTTTATCTGGTGGTCAACGGTCGGACTTGCGCTCGCGACCAAGGCCAAAGGATTTGGGATATGGGCATTTGCAATATTTGCCGTCGTTCACTGGCTGGTTGACCTTATCTGGGTAACAGCCCTGTCCTTTACGAGCTTCCACGGCTCGGTACTGCTCGGGCCGAAACCGCTGCGAATAGTACTGATGATTTGTTCCGCGGCGCTTTTTGCCTTCGGCCTGTTTTTTATTTATAACGCCGCGAAAATTTTATTTTAGCGGTTTTAACAATTTAACACAGGCCTGTCGGTACAGATATCACTGCGATGTGCGGCGTATAAAAGATAATGTTCACAGCAAAGGCTCTGGTATATCGGAGTCCGGCCCGCCCAGAGTTTCCGCGATTTGTTTCTAAGCTGCCTGATGAATTATATATTGCGTTTCGTCGAAGAAACTATTCAGTCTGCCCTGCTCCCTATGCCGAGCGCATAAAATAATCGGTATTGGTATAATTCGGGCGGAATAACTACAATGGGGGCGAATTATTAATTTTTATCTGAAAAATTACAGGAGGACTGCAAGGCTCAATTTTATTGCTTTTTTGCCCCCTGTTTCGATGGTCAGACCTTATTTTTCAAAGCTTCAATACCTTTGTCGGTTCCGCTGAGCAGAAGGGTATCGCCTTTGCGGAAGATATAGCCGGCACTCGGCGTGATGTAACGCGGCTCGCCGTGCTCGTGCATCTCCTTGACGAGAAAGACTGAAACATGATACCGAGAACGTAGCCCCAGTTCCGCCAGCTCCCTGCCCACCATCCACTCAGGGGCCTCGATCTCGGCTATGACGGTGTCGCCGCCGATGTGCAGCTTATGAGATTTGTCGTGTGCCGTAATCCTGGCGCCCAGCTCTATTGCGATGTTGCGATTGGCCACCTCCTGGTTATATCGGCGCATAGTGTCACTCACAATGACCGAACCGACCAGTCGCCCCTGAGGATCCACGACGGGCAGACGGTCGAATCCTGTTTCGGCAAATCGGTCCACGACAGTGTCCAGCGACTGCGTAACTAAAACCGGGGTAAGCTCCTCACTGAAGTCGGTGATATGATGGATATGCGTCAACTCCTCCGGATGACTGAGGACGTATTTGAGGTCCCGCAGTGAAATGACCCCCGTTAACAGGTCCCCGTCATCGAGGGTAAAGATGACATTGCGATGTGTATCCAGCGCCAGCCGGACCAGCGTATCGAACTTGGCGTTCTCGCGAATCGACGCCTCATCGTGGCGTAACACATCTTTTACAGGAATGGCACGAAGGATATTAAGATCCTCGCCGTGGTGGGCCTGGATACCACGACGACGGAGCTTCTCGGTGTAGATGGATTCGGGACTGAGTTTCCTGGAGATAAAGGTTGCCATCACGACCGTGAACATCAACGGCAGAATAATGCCATATTCATTTGTCAACTCGAAGAGAATGATAATGGCCGACAGTGGCGCCAGGGTGCAGGCGCCATTGACGGCGGCCATGCCGACCAGAGCATAGGCCCCCGTCGAGGCCGTAACTCCGGGGAACAGATGGTTGACGACCGTGCCGAATGCGCCGCCCAGCATAGCACCGATGAACAGCGACGGCGCAAAGATACCACCGGAACCTCCTGAACCGATGGTCACGGCTGTGGCGAAAATTTTCAAAACGACTAAAAGTACCATGACCTGAAACGTAAGCTGACCATCGAAGAGAACCCGAATAGTCTCGTAGCCCACGCCCATGATATGCGGATAGACCAGGGCGATTGTACCGACCATGAGGCCTCCAATCGCGGGGCGTACCCATTGGGGAATCTTCGTTTTCTCCAGGATGTCGTCGGCGCGATAAATGCTCCGCGAGAATGCGAAACCTACAACTCCGGCGATAAGACCGAGTACCAGGTAAAAGGCGAATTCCCATGAGGAGACCATGGCAAACTGCGGCAGAACAAATTCGATAATGTTACCGTGAAAATGCCGGGTAACGGCCGTCGCGGCAACCGCCGAAACCAGAATCGGCGTAAAAGACGTCAGCCCGAAGTCCGAGACAATCAGTTCTAAAGCAAATAAAGTACCAGCAATGGGCGCATTAAAGGTCGCGGCGATACCGGCCGCAACACCGCAACCGACGAGTGTTTTCAACTGGACCGGACGCATGCGCAGTAACTGCCCCGCCGTCGAGGCAATCGCCGCACCAATCTGAACAATGGGACCTTCGCGACCCACCGAGCCGCCCGTGCTGATGCTGACGGCGGAGGCAAGAGTTTTAACTACGACAACGACCGGACGAATAATACTATTGCGCGTGACAACAGCGATCATCACTTCGGGAACCCCGTGCCCGCGGGCCTCACGTGCAAAAAAATAAATTAATGGACCGACAATAACACCGCCGAGCATAGGCATCAAAAGCCGACGATACCATACCACGCCCAGAAGCGAAGCAGGTGCCATGTCCGGCGTATTCCAAAAAAAGTGCTGGAGCGAGAAAATCAGCTTCTTGAACAATAGAGCGCCAAAACCGCCGAGAATGCCAACCACAACTGCAAAAATCAACATCTCTGCGGCAGGCGTCAGCTTCAACCTGCGAAAAATAAATTGTCGTTTTGACCAAATACGTCTCATATACTTAAACTACGAAAAAAAACATCACGGTTATATGATTATACCGCCTCTTATTCAGGCCGTCAAAGGCATGTACGACAAGAACACAAATCCACAACAAATCCATGCAATCTAACAGCGAAAATAAAAGAAATGCGATATTTGCAGGATTGACACATCATGATCCGGGCGGCGGCAGGTTTCAAAATGCAGATGTATCTCCTACTTAAGCTACCTTAACCATCCCGGCCGGTGCTTTCAATATTAAGAATTTGCTTTAGATTGTACCGGGCCAAAGCATCCCTCTGGCTCCGGGCTATTTGCTGCAAAGATGGCAACTGCTCGGTCGCGGACTGTGCAAAACCTATTGCGGCCAAAGCTTCGGAGATATCGGATAATTTGATATTTGCCGGGTCCTTTGCCGGCATAAAACCCGCTTTGGGTTCGGAAGTCCTGACTATAATGCCGCTGTTTACAAAATGGTTGAGCACCTTTCCGACGAACTCGGCGGGAATATTCAACTTGCTGCATATAACCTCGGCCTCGACCGGGGCCCGGTTCTCCTCGAAAGCGACGGCAATTTCCCTGACCATGTTGATAGCGGTCAGGTCGTTGGCCACGAAATACTCTTCGGTTCTCTTGGCGGCGGCAATTTCCGCGGCGTCCAGAGTTTTCAAATGCTGCGTGGTAAACGTCAACTGCAGGCCGAACAGGACAATCAACCAGCTTATATAAATCCAGAAGACACCCAACGGTATCAGACCCAGGACACCGTAAACCTGGCTGTAAGGGATAAACTTCGTGACATACACACCAAAGCCCCATTTCGCCACCGCCCAGACCAGAGCCGCCACGGCCGCACCCCAGACTGCCACTTTGGCTTTGACTTTTGTATTCGGCAGAACGAGGTACAGCAGGAAAAAGGCAACTACCGATACCAGATAAGACAGTAATGCCGGGACAAAATCCGCTTCGGCCCTTTCCAGTCTTATAAACGTCGAATTCTGCGTTGTGATATAAACACCGACTCCAAGGAGTATCGGCCCAAGCGTCAACAGCGCCCAATAATTAATAATCCGCTTAAAAAAATTCCTGCCCTTTGGAACGTGCCAGATATTATTAAATGCCCTTTCTATTGTCGAAAGCAGAGCCAGCGCCGCCCAGATAACAATCAATAAACTGACCAGTGTCACCGAGCCGCTGTGGACACCTTTGAAAAATTGAGCCACAATTTCATCCAGATATTCCGTAAGTAAAATTGTATTGTCGGTGTCACTTTCAACTGCATTTACATCGTTTATATCATCAAGAGACTTCGTAAGTAAAACAGTATCATTGGCGTCACTTTCAACTGCACTTACATCGTTATCACTGTTGATGCTGTATTTAATGTTTGAAAGTTGAAGTTCATCATATATCAGATTCTTGACCTTATGACCAACATCACTATAAGCCGGAAATAATCTGAATAGTAATAGCATCACAATAGCCAACGGAATAATCCCGAAGAGTGTGCGATAAGACAAAGCGGCGGCCTGCTGACCGGCACGGTTTATTCGCAGAAGTCTGGCGCAATGCGACCAGAGCTTGATCTGGAAAACTATAAACCTGCTTGCCCTGCCGAGCTGGGTTGTCGGTGTGGTTAGAAGCTCCGTAAGTTTTAGCATCTCTTTAACCTTCCATAGTAAAAAGATATCCGCCCGCCGCCTCGTATCGAAAGACGCCGAGGCAGGCCGACTCAGATTCAAATCTTAGGTATAATTACGGAGAAAATAAAGAATCTTTTTCCACAATTATCAGCAAAAAACTCCAACTACATACTAACCGCCTTATTAAATTTGCCGTCGTTACGGCACAAATCATTTCCAGACGGACCTCGCCGGAATCAGTACGTCAGACCAAAGCCGTATTCGAAGAGCGGATCGTAATCGCCGTCGCCAAGATTGATTGGGACCTGGTCGATTGAGCGGGGCCAGGTAAAAGAAAGCTTTCCAGTCGGTTTGTAGTCGCCGAACAGTACATCCGCTACTCCCCGGCCTTCGGTCCCCGGCAGCCAGGCGGCTATGAATGCATCGGCCCTGTCAAGAACATCGTTGATAATCAACGGGCGACCAGAAATTAAAATTACAACCACCGGGATACCGGCTTTTTTCATATTGCCGAGAGCTTCGATATCCGCCCGGTCAAGAGCGAGGTCGGCACTGTCACCCATTCCCTCGGCGTAGGGCCTTTCCCCGATTACAACAACGCCAATATCGGCGCCTTGTGCTTCGGCGCCGTCGATGGAGAATGTCACTTTCGTACTTTCCGAGACCGAGTTTTTGACAGCAGTCAGTATAGTTGTGCCCCCCGGAGTAACCTGCCCGCTACGACCCTGCCAGTCGATAGTCCAGCCGCCGCACTGATTGCCGAGATTGTCGGCGTTTCTGCCGGCTATGTGAATACGCAATACCTGTTTCGATATCGGCAATACATTGCCCTCATTTTTGAGCAGGACAAGGGACCGGCGGACGGCTTCGCGGGCAACCTGCCTGTGCTCGTCGGAACCGAATTTCTTTTGAAGGGCCCTGTCGGCTAATTGTGAACGATTTTTATCCAATAGGCCCATCGCGCATTTAACACGAAGGATTCGCGTCACTGCATCGTCGATTCGGGACATCGGTACGACACCCTCCTCGACAAGCTCTTTTAGATACGTAAAGAATTCACAGTATTTGCTCGGAATCATTCCCATATCCATGCCTGCATTGATCGATATGCCGATGGCCGTCTTGTAATCCGGATCGACCTGGTCAATTGCCCGGTAGTCGGAGATAAGGAATCCTTCGAAACCGAGTTCCTCCTTGAGAATCTCGGTTAGCAGGCGCTTGCTTGCCGAGCACTTGAGGCCGTTCCAACTGCTGTATGACGGCATAATTGTACCGACACCGGCTTTAACGGCGGTGACATAAGGTGGTAAATGGATTTGCCGCAGGGTCTGCTCATCGATTTGCGTGTCACCCTGGTCCAGCCGTATACCTCGTCTCCCGCGCAAGACCGCCGCCGTGCCGCCGTCACCGATGTAATGCTTGGCACAGGCGAGAACCGAAAGCGGAGAATTAAGCTCCTGGCTCTGGAGGCCGCGAATCGACGCCTCGCCGAGAACTTTAACAAGGTCCGGGTCTTCGGAAAAACCCTCGTATGTCCGGCCCCAGCGCTCGTCCCGCGGCACCGTCACGCAGGGTGCAAATGTCCACTGGATTCCCGTGGCCCGTGTTTCTATAGCGGTTATTCGAGAGATTTTTTCGACAAGCTCGGGATTGCGCGTACAGCCGAGACCGATGTTATGCGGGAAAATGACGGCACCGAGTACGTTGTTATTACCGTGCACGGCGTCAATGCCGTAGAGGATCGGAATACCGAGCCTGGTTTTAAGTGCGCTTTTTTGCAACTGGTCATAACGGTCTGTCCAGGCCTGCAGACTGTTTCCCTCTACAGGGTCCGAATTGCCGCCGCTCAGTACAGAACCGATATAATACTTCTCGATATCAGCCGGATCCCGGAGGTGTTCCTGGTCGGTCTGGATCATCTGCCCAATCTTTTCCTCCAGAGTCATCCGAGACAAGAGCTTTTTAACCTGAGCATCGTAAGACGAAAGCGGCTTAGGTCGCAACCCAGCGGAGATGACCCGGCAAGATACCGAAAGAGAACTTGTGCATAACAAAACAATAGAAATTCGTGAAAAAGAGCTTAGTTTGATCATTTATTCGATTCCTATGCTACCTGTAAAACTTAACTTCTGAGACTTAACCTAAGTTGTAATAATATAAAAACTCTTGTGAATAATTCAGAAGAGACCGGCTTTTCAATCAGTGTCGTGTAAACTTATCGAATACATTGATAACAGGCAGCGCGTTGTCGTCATCGCCGAACATGCCTCGTCTTCTAAGACCGCCTGTGACGGCAGGTTCCCACCAGAAGATGCCCTTGCCTCTGTTGCCGGGAGTGCTCAGAACAATACGATGAACCTCGTCCAGGAACTGCCTTTGTCCTTCGGGTGACTCGGGAAAAGGCGCCGGTTTATTTATATATTCGCCGGGTCTCCAGTTATAGGCCACTTCCACCAGCATAATGTCCTTCTGATATTCGTTTGCCATGAAAATCATATTCTCGCGCAGGTCGAGCAGTGAGCCGTGCCACCACGGGTAGTAGGACTGGCCGATGATATCATAATCAATGTTATATGAATGCCATTTATCGAAGAACGTCTGTGTCCCTTCTTTGTCACCACCCCTGTCGATATGGACCATAATCAACGGACGCGGGGCACTGCCCCGGCCCGCCTCGACGCCGTCTATCCCGGCCTTCATCAATTCGGCGAAATTGTCCCAATCACCGGGGAGCTTACCGTCCGGCCAAAGCATCCCGTGGATTATTTCATTGCCGGGCTGAACCATATCCGGCATAACACCGGCATCTCGAAAGGCAATTATTGTGTCCCGGGTATATTCGAACACCGCCTGTACCAGTTCATCGTGCGACTTGCCTTCCCAGGCTTTAGGGATGTACTGTTTACCCGGATCGGCCCACGTGTCGGAGTAGTGGTAGTTCAGCAGGAACTTGAATCCAAGCTTCTTCGCTTCCTGAGCGAGAGCGATGGTATAATCCAGATCGTTCGGCAGTCGCGTCGGAGTATGGAATAATCTCAGGCGAATCCAGTTGTACCCGTGGTCTTTGAATATTTGCAGGCCCGGTTTGACCTCATTACAGTCTTTGAATACAGTGCCCCCGTCCTCTGCCTGCTTAAGAAAGGAAAGGTCTGCACCGATAGCATAGTCCGCTGCACTAAGTTTAACCGGGTTCAAAAAAACCACCGAAACGAAAAACACAGTATAAAAGAAAAACCACCTATACATATTGTTCCATTTCATGTTCACATCTCCTTTTGTTCCTGTTAATCCGATATTCGTTCGAAACAAACTTTGGAAGCCCCACTACAATTCCCATCCCTTACGATAGGGCGGATCGAGAAATTCGTTGGCCTGCTTATTGTTCGTTACCCGCATGTTCTCGGCGTCCCACTGGAGAACTCTTCTCGTGCGCAAAGCCACGGCGCCGAGCAGGGCCATCTCGGTCATTTCACAGCCGAAATGAACGGGGCAAATCGTCTCTTTCCCATCCTTGCACGCCTGTGTCCATTCACCGTAGTGATCTTCAATCCGGCGCAAGGTCTTAGGCGGCTGCTCGAAATCCCGGAACTTTTCCTCCGGCAGCAGCAACCCGCCTTCGAGACCGCGAGAGACGCCGCCGTCGCCGTCACTACTACGGCTGCCGAAGGGATTTCCGCCGTAATAACCGGCAATCAGTTTGCCCTTTTCACCTACAAAGAGCAGACCGCTGTTTCGCAATTCTATCCGCGGATCAAGCTCGGGCGGACGGTGGGGCTTCATACCCCCATCATACCAGTACACATTCAACGGCGGCAAATCCCCTCTGGCGGGAAATTCCCACGTCACCATGTTCGCATTGGACTGGCATTCGGGTGTCGGCAAATTCTGGAAGAACCCGGTGTTCCGGGTGGAAGCGCAGCCGTAAGCAGTTCTCGGCGCCCCGAGCCGGAGCTCCTTAAAGAATATGTGCAGCGTGTGACAGGCCATGTCACCGACCGTTCCGGAGCCAAAATCCCACCAAGGCCGCCAGTTTTCCGGATGATACGCCGAATTGAACGGCCTGTACGGCGCAGGGCCGATCCAAAGGTCCCAATCCATTTTCTCCGGCGGACTCTGCTCGTCGGTCGGCCGCAATAAAGAACAGGGATAAGCCGGGTGATCGCACCAGATGTGCACTTCCCTCACCGGGCCGATGGCCCCGGAATTTAACAATTCCGTAGTGCTTCGAGCCTCTTCGGTGCCGGCGGACTGCACGCTCGATAGAGTAATCAGTTTAGGATTTTTCAGCAGTGCCTGCCTGAACCGCCTGGCTTCGCCGATGGTATGTGTAATCGGTTTAGCGCAGTAGATGTGTTTGCCGAGCTGTATGCCGGTGTTAAGAAGATGTGCATGGTTATGGTCCGGTACTGCGATGATAAGCGCATCGAAATTATTCGCTTCCTTATCGAACATCCTCCGAGAGTCATGATAGCGCCTGGCTTTCGGATATTTTTGAAACACACCTCTTTTATTCACTAAATCGTGGTCGAGGTCGCACAAGGCGACAATCCGTTCGCTCTCGCAGCCGGCAAGATAGTTTCTGCCCATACCGGCTACACCTACGCAGGCAATTCTGAGTGTATCGCTGGGGGCCTGATTTCCGGGGCCACCCAGGATATAACGCGGGACAATCAGAGGCACAGCAAGTCCGGCGGCTAAGACACTTCGACGCGATATGCCCCCGCGAGTGCTCTTTCGAAGATTCCCGGATTGGTTCTTATTATTAACTCCTTCCGAAGGCATCCGAATGACCTCCCTTCCACACATGTGCATTTTATAAGATTGCTCACATCAAGAAAAATACCTCTTCTTTTTTACTTTCGTGTCCCTGTCGGGGCAATCGTAACTAATACAAACGAAAGCAAAGCAAATTATAAACCTTTTTCACGGTAGATAAAAGATTTTCTTCCTTTGTCGTGGGCCGGTTTTATCCGTTACTAAAGATTGCGTTCGGCCAAAATATCCTTATAGTCGGCACAAAATTTCTTTCGACCGCACCGGCCACAGTAAACTCCCCTCCATATATTATCGAATTGCTCTATAACTTTTGATACTATTTGCTCTTGATCGGTAATAATACCGGCCTCAAAATTTCTTCTATTCTCGCTCTTGGCCCCCATTCCGGCGCCGGTAAGATTGGCACTGCCGCTATATGCAAAATTGCCGTCGATTATCACGGCCTTTAGATGTACTCTCGGGCAAAGGATTCGTTCCATGCCGTTTATCAAATTCGGGTACTTATCGAAATCCTCCCGAAACGCCTTTCCCGGTTCTTTCGCATGCAACAGTCTTATTTCCACGTTCCTTTCGGTCAAATCAGACAGGATTTCAAGAAACGGCACCATCGACCCCGCCTTTTCCACATAGAGGTCTTTCAAATCCGATGTTGCAATCCAGACAAATCTTTGAGCTTTTACAATTCGCTCACAAATAACTTTCTCATATATTTCTCTGTCCGTTATAAATTCAAGCATCTTTGTTCGATTTTATATCTATGTAAGACAAATACTTCAGGAAACCAAAATAATTAAGAATTCAGCGTCGGCGTCTAACGGCCGCCGCCTGTCCGAATCATTGTACAGGCAAACTTTGTATGCTGCAATATTCACCACCCAATATCAAAAACAAGCAGGGCCCGTACCAGGTTAACCGGTACAGGCCCCGAAATAATCCGATATATTATAACAATTTATCTTTATGGCTACAGAGCCGGCAATATCTTATATAAACGAATATCGTCGATGAACACTGTGCCTGTGCCGCCTGTGTCTTCGATCCTCTCAAAACCAATACTAAACGTAACAACATTTTTCAGATTGACACCGAGGGATGTAAGATCAATTTTCCATTGTGTCCATTGGCTTTTCTTTATATCATCAACATCACCATCATATATAACTTTGGCGCCGTTAATCTTCACATACATCTGCTCGGTCACGTCGTTATTCGGATCGCCGTAAAACCAAAACACTAAAAAGCAGGCGCCACCTTTTGCCCAATTCCGGCCAATCGCAAGGTCTGCCGGGCCCACGGTGACCTCCGAATAACCTGCTACTGTATTATCATACGATAATGGTGCTGATTGACTACCACTATGAACTATCTTAGTCTCAACAAAATGCTCGCCCTTGGTAAAATCAGGGTTGGAGTAACCTATCGTCGAGCCGTTGAATGTTGGATTATCATACCCATCCGTCCATGTTAAAAATATCCTGTTACTATCCTCTTCTTCGGGATTAAGGTCGTTATATGACTCGAAGTCGTCAACAACGTGATACTCATTTGTTGAGAAACTCCATGTGTCACCCCGCCATACGGGGGTAACATGGTTGTTATTGACTTCATCCACCCGCCAGTAGTATGTGCTTGCCATATTGAGTGACAAGGGGCCGTAGCCGGCCTCCCCAGGTACGGTAACAAAAGGAATTGTCCCATCTATTACCGCCTGTCGGTCGGTGCTCAGGTAAATATAATGTTGATCCGCCTCTCTGCCGGGCCTCCAGCCGAGTGTAACATCCACAGCAACCTCCGTTGCACCTTCCACCGGGCTGGGCTCTCTTGCACTGACCGGCTTATACATGAAACACACCTCACTCAGGCCGTACTGGTCAAGTAAACCGCCGCTCCAGTTACTGTTGGCGAAAATCCTGACATTCTTAACCGCCACATCATTAAAATCAACTGTATTATTACACGCATAATCTGCGGCTCTTGTTGCCGGTGCAAACTCGGAGACAGTATCGATTTGCGTCCAGTAATCCCCATCGTTCGAATACTCTACGGTGACATCCCTGATACCGAATCCCCAAAGAATAAGCGGACCGTTGTAGTTCCATACCAACATCTGATTAAGTTTATAAGCTTTGTCGAACTCATACTCAATACTGGCCGAACCCGGTTCACCACTGTCACTTAGCCACATAGTAGCAGTGTCAATCGAGTGCAGGCCGTTAACCAGACCCGAACTGTTGATTGTATTTACAGGACTACTGTTTTCTACGTAACTCGAAGCCGTTGCGGTGATACATTCATCGGAAATCGGGTAAGTAAAAGGCTCAGTCCCGAAGCTCCAGACAACTCCTTTATATATTGCCTCATTCGGTGGGGCATTTACCTCATCGACCCGCCAGAAATATCTCCGACCTATATCCAAACGAATGGTCCCGGCATCAGGATAGACGTTCGAGTCGGAACGTTCCATGTAAACAAAGTTCGGATCATCCGTCGGAGTAGCATCGTTTACATCATTAAAATCCGTCCCTAAATATATATCGTGCTGACCGGCAAATTCGCCCGGTGTCCACATCAGAACCACATCCGGGGGCACATCTGTCTGACCATCTTCCGGACTCGGCTGTGAAGCCTGCGATTTCGGGATTTCCAATTTAAAACGACTAATAATTCCGCCGGATTGACTGGTTGAAAAAGATACATACTTAATCACTTCAGGATCCGATACCTCTTCCGTACGCGCCAAATCGCCGCCGAAATACCACTGCAATATCCATATTTGATCCGTCGTATCCAACAGGATCAGTATATCATCCTCACCCCTGGTGGAAGTATCCTGAGCGCCATTAGTTCTGAGACCAACAAATGTCTGATCATAGGTCGTCAAGCTCAAGCCCGGACCGCGAGTCAATGCCCACCAATAAACACCCTGCTCGAGGAATCGATCTGCAGGACTTTTATTTTGTGTAAAACCCACCCCCATCCAATCCCCTGCGGTGCAATCCATTGTTACAGACAATTCATAGATATAGCCGCTTTCCGGTGTAAAAGGCAGATAAGTGCTATCTCCGGAATATTGACCAACAGACTGAGCTATTATTCCATCAGCATTAATATCAGAACCCGCGTTCCAAACAGCACCGTTAGTTGTAATAATCGGCGCTTTGCCATTTAAATCCACACCGGAAGGTCCGTCGAAACTATCGTAATATATAATTCTGGCCTGAACGGTAGATACAACCGTAGATAGCAATGACACGAATACTCCGAATAAAATTGCCGTCCTCATTACACTGTCCTATTAACCATCGTCCGCCCACGAATTGCATCTCAATTTTTTTAGAAAAAAAGCATTAATAACAAAAAAACAAAACTGACACCCTCGGAGCCTCATTACAGATACTTATCCGAACAATGTTTATAACTCAATTAAACCCACCTAATCCCTTTAAGCACAAACAATCATTTAAGGGGAAAGTAAAAAATATGAAGCATAGGATCCCGGCGAACTGATCTTACATCTCTAAAACATCCATCCTGGATACTTTTGTTGATATAAGCCCCGAATTCGCCTGTATGAAACCAAAAAATATAATAGATTATTGCCATTATAAACACAAATACTCTATACTATCTTATACTAAATTCCCTACATCTCTGTCAAGGAAATTATCCATTCTTTTAGGCTTGGACGGCGAAAAGCATCGTTTTTATAGGACGCAGATTCATAAAAGCAAATTGTTTATATTAACCTGAATCCCGTCTTGCTCGCCTAAACAACACAAAAAAATCGGGCATATACCGAATCAATCGACATAGGCCCGAAAAAACCTAAAACCAGCGAATCTATATTTATAACCTTTCTTTTATTCTAAATTGTCAAATACATCCTTGTCACCTTACAAAGCTCTTAATGAATCGCAATGTAAAGGACCTCGGCTTCAGACAAAGCCTTGTTATAGATATTGAACTTATCAATCGAGCCGGCCCACTCCGGATCGACGGGATAGACACCCTTGCCAAGATAGGCGGCGGCCTGGCCGATACCGGCGATTTCATTGCCTGCGGCTAACTCGGCACTGCCGATCAGCTCGCCGTCAATATAGAAGGTTATATAGTCGGCATCCACCGTGCAAACAAAATGATGCACGAGACCGTCATCGTGTTCGGTCGCTGCACTTACACTGGTTTCTTCACCCCAGGGACTGCTGTCCATTGACCTGGTTTGAATAACTGCACGACTGATGTTCGCGGCAGTAGCCGGAGTGATAAACAGGTATTTATAACCATAGGTAGTATTGGCCCCGGTACCTTCCTCACCAAATGCAGCTATCATGTGATTACCTGTGTTTCCACCGGCCACCGACTTGAACCTACATTCGATTGAAAGCTCCGAGTATGTGTTCAACGCAATTACGTCACCGGGCATCGACATCCAGTCATCGGTGCCGTCGAGAACAAGCGAACCGCCGCTAACGGTCGCGTCACCCTCTAAAGTGCCGTTTGCGTTGCCGATACTATCGTTGGCCGTTCCGTCGTCGAACGTGTATGAGTGAACCAGATTATCGGTGCCGGGATCAACAGGTTCTACCAACGGAGGAGGTGTTTTATACAGACGAACGTCGTCAATTAAAACCGTACCCGAGCCGCCGGTCGTGCCGGTCCTCTCAAGGCCTATGGCAAAAGTCGTGACATTGCTCTGATTTATGCCCAGTGATGCAAGATTGATAATCCACGGACTCCATACTGAGGCGGTTATATTTTCACGATCACCGCTATATACCACCTTAGTACCGTTAATCTTCACGTACAACTGCTCCGTTGCAGCATTGTTCGGGTCACCATAGAACCACAAAGCCAATATCGTAGCGCCGCCTTTGGTCCAGTTCGAACCACTTGCCAGATCACTTGTGCTCGCTGTAATCTCCGAGTAACTTGCAACGGTGTTATTGTATAAAAATGGACCGGACTGGCTGCCGCCGTGAACTATATCGGTTTCAACGATATGTTCCCCTTCGGCAAAATCAGGTTCGGCGTAACCGATAGTAGAACCGTTGACATCGGGATTGTTATATCCATCCAACCAGGTCAAATATATCCTGTTACAACCTTCCTGGCCTTCGTTAATGTCGTTGTAAGCCTCGAAGTCATCTAAGACAATGTATTCACTCGTTGTAAAGCTCCAGATGCTACTGGGCCAGACGGGGATCGCCTCGGCGTTATTTACTTCATCAACACGCCAGTAATATGTACTTTCCAGCTCAAGAGCTAATGGTCCGTAACTGCCCTGGCCGACGGTCGTAACAGATGCGGTACCATCTATCACAGCCTGCTGGTCAGTGCTTAAATACACTTTATGCTCTGCGGCCTGTCTACCGGCTCTCCAGCTAAGAGAGGTATTAAAGGCAACTGCAGTAGCACCATCATCAGGTTTGGGCTGTCTTGCATTAGCAGGAATGTACAGGAAACGCACCTCACTCAGACCATACTGGTCAAAAAGTCCGCTGCTCCAGTTGCTGAAGGCCGTAATCCTGACATATTTTGCCGCTACGTCGTCAAAAAGAACGGTTATATTGCTGGCATACCTTGTTTTACCGGTTGCCGAGGCAAATTCGTTCACATCGGGAACCTGGTCCCAATCAGTTCCGTCGGTCGAATACTCGACGACAACTTCCTTAAGACCGTACCACCAAAGAATACTGGGGCCGTTGTAGTTCCATACAAGCATTTCGTGTAATTTATATGTTCTATCGAATTCATACTGAATCCAGGCCGGTCCTGTTTGCCCCTCGGGAGTAAGCCACATAGTTGTGGGAAGGATCGAGTGCTTATCATCTTCATCCAGGCCGGAATTATTGATAGTATTTTCAGGTCCCTCACCTTCGCCCTGGCTTGAAGCAGTTGCCGTTATCTGGTCTTGAGTCATTGTGTACAAGAACGCTTCAACCGTAAAGCTCCAGATGGCACCTTTGAAAACCGTATCGTCCGGCGGAGCGTTGACTTCGTCAACACGCCAATAGTAGGTCCCGCCGAGTTCGAGGCTGATAGGATCATAACTATTGGCATCCTGAGCAGGACTTACAAGCAGCGGACTGCTCGTATCGGCGTTATCGACATCATCGTAAACAGTCCCTAAATACACATTATGCGTGTCGGCAAGCTCTCCGGGCTTCCAGCTAAGAATCACATAGGGAGGCACATCAGTCTTTTCATCGTCAGGATACGGATAGCGCGCCCTCGGTGTATTCGATACGTCCGCATCCGGTCCTTCGTCATAGCTGGTCAAAACTTCCTTATCCGTCAGAGCTGTATCATAGATACGAAACTCATCTATAGTTCCGCTCATGTAAGGATCGGCCGAATATACGGAATCTCCGATATAAGCAAACATCCTATCGACATCCGACAGCTCCATTGTTGTTGGTGTTGTACCCAACAATACACCGTCCTGATAGAGTCTGATCTGGCCGGCGACACCGTCATACACACAGGCAACATGTGTTGGGGTATCGACAACAATCTCATCGGAATCCACCCTGTCTTCACCCGTTTGCCATGAGGGATATCCATTTGTTGCTATGGCAAGTCTTGAAAAATTGTCACCAGATGTGGGGGTGTAAAATATGCAGTTTCCACCATCTACACCATCAGCACCGCCAAAATCAAACAGACGCTGATAACCTATGTCTTCGTTTATTTCAAACCAAGCTTCAATCGTTACGCTTTGATAGGCGGGGTCGAGTATATCCGTCGGCAGGGTAACCCCTCCGCTTCCGTCGAGCACCAACTGGTTCCCGGAAATATAAGCCGTACCTTCCAGGGTTCCGTCTTCGCCGCCGACGGAATCAACCGCAGTCGTGTCACCATCAGTAAAACTATAGCGGTTGACGAGATCACCCTGAGCAACAACACCAAGGCACAGCATCAAAACAAACAGAGTCGTATAAATATTTTTTCCAAACATAATATATCCCCTTCAAATCATTAAAATATATTGGTTAGTAATAAGCATAACCGCCTAATATGTGGTTCTGAAATCTGCAGTTTGCGTATGATAATTTTTCCCCCAGGAAAACATATCGATGTACTTTTATAAAAATGGCAATAAAACAAACCTAAAATCACGCCCGCACTCCTCATATTCGAACAAGACTTTATTATTCTATTATTAATAACATATTTACACCTTCTTCGTCAAGATATAACGTCCGCTTTATAATCGATTTGTACCTTATATCTTACAAATCGAACTAAAGTGCGGTTTCCTGATAAATCGGCTCAATTCAATCCCATTTAAGTAACGTATCTCTGTTATTTACAATATCTTACGGAGATTGGCTGAATAATATTAGGAACAATTCCACTTCCGGTGAAATTGCACTTTTTTCTCGATTTGTCGGTCCCTCGACAATAATGAACTGTTTCAGGCCTGGTTCCGGAGTTCTGTCACCAGGAGAATTATTCTTTCGGCGATTACGGCCTTGTCGGCGTTTTCGATTTTTTCCCAGGCCGATTGGGTCGTTTTAATATGAACAGTTGACCTGTCCGAGCCGATTGAGGCAGGGGTATTGGCGACTATCATATCGAGGCTCTTGTCTGTAAGCTTTTTAACGGCATTTTGACGAAGGCCTTTGTCCTCCAAAGCAAAGCCGACAACAATCCGTCTTTTTACTTTTACCCCGTGAGATGGCGGCCTCCGGCCTATCTCATGGGGTGAACCCCCGGAGGATTTAACTTTCTTGTGCTTTGCCGCCCATTCCAAAATGTCATCGGTAGGCTTCAATCTTATTGTTAACCCGCTTTTCGACCCTTCGGCTTTGCTCAGTCCTTGGGACTCCTTATGGAGGACATGCTTTTTAATTTTTGTTTTCGATTTTTTAACGGGTGTGTAATCGGCTACGGCGGCGGCCATTATAAGACAATCGCATTTATTAAAATATTTTCTGACCGCAGCAAACATTTGAGAGGCGGTTTCAACTCTGACAACCTGAGCGACACCAGGCTTGCACAGTGAGGTCGGCGCCGTAACGAGTGTCACTTTGTGTCCGGCTTCTTGCGCGGCACGGGCAAGCGCGTAACCCATTCGGCCGCTGCTTGCGTTGGAAATGTAGCGGACCGGGTCAATGTATTCGCGAGTGCCGCCTGCTGTGATTAGGATTCGCATGATATCGACTTGCACAAAAAGAGAACGCCGCAATAAACTGCGGACCGAATATTTAATCGCCGGATTTATTCGGTGGTTTTTGTCCTCTGTAAACTTCTGATTCGATTTCTTCTATCGCTTCTACAATTTCCTGCGGCTCCGACATTCTACCGAGCCCTTTGGCGCCGCAGGCGAGCCGCCCTTCGACAGGACCAACCAACCGAATTCCCATCTCTTTTAGCGTCTCAACGTTTCTCTGTACGGTGGAATTGGCCCACATTTTCTCGTTCATGGCCGGGGCAAACAGCACAGTACCCGATTCAATCAGCGGCCAGCAGGCGCAAAGGGTGGTGCTGAGCAGGTCGTCACAGATCCCGTTTGCAACTTTGCCGATAATATTTGCCGTCGCAGGCGCCACTACAACAATATCCGCCCAATCCGCCAAATTTATATGTCCGATTCGATGCTGCTCCGGCATGCTCCACATGTCGGTAAAAACAGGCGAGCAGGTGACGGCTTCAAAACTTTTAGGGCCGACAAAACGGCAGGCATTTTCCGTCATTATCGTATTAACGCCGGCGCCGGCGGTAATCAGCCTGCCGGCCAAATCCACCGCCTTGTATGCAGCGACCCCGCCTGTAACACCAAGCAAAACATTTATATTATCCAGCATCACGTATCCCGTTCCGCCGCCGAGTCATGCCAAAGAGCCGAGCCTGTTTCAATGCTTCTCTTTGCTCTCTGAGGTATGTCCGAACAGACCGTCATCGACAGCAATCTTGTCCTGCAGAATTTCATGAATCACAATTTCGAGCATGGTTTTGCCTTCGATATCCTCGATCAAAGGCCGAGCGCCCTGTAAGAGCTCACCCAGCCGTTTTTGAACCAATGCCGTCAATTTGAACCTACCGCCGACTTTATTGATTAGTCTATCACTCTTGAGTTCATCTATCATATTTAATATCTCTGATTTATAAATTGTGCTATTATCTTTTCCAAACTTCGGTATCACATATTTTTTTACGCTTTATTCCGACAGTCTTCGACAATTTGAATACATTCGTTCACCGCCTGCTGCAAATCTTCGTTTACAACCATATATTTATAATACTGCCAGGCAGCGGCGATTTCCGTGCTCGCCAGGCCCAGCCTTTCTTCGGCCACCTCGGCGGCTTCCCGGCCCCTGTGGTTCAGACGCTCGGACAAAACCTTCGCACTGGGCGGTAAAATAAAAATCATGACTGCATCGGTATAGACCATATTGACCTGTTTGGCTCCCTGAACGTCGATCTCCAAAATAACGGTCTTTCCGGCATTAAGCGATTCTTCAACCTTGTCCCTCGGAGTACCGTAGAGATGCCCAAACACTTCGGCATGTTCGAGCAGCAGCCCTTTATCGATCCGCTCCTTAAATTCCTCTTCCGATATGAACCAATAGTCACTGCCGTCAACTTCGGTTTCACCCTTCGGTCGAGTAGTGACAGAAACATTCAGGCAGATGTTGTTCAGCCGTTCGACTATCTCCTTACAAATAGTGCTCTTGCCGACGCCGGACGGGCCGCTGATTATCACTACTATACCTTTTTTGACGTTCGAATCACTCATTCCTGCTACCTTCAAATCGCACATCAGAAGGTTTTATAAAATCCCCGCTAAAAACCCCGCCTACTCAACATTCTGAACCTGTTCTTTAATGCGCTCTATCCAGCATTTCATATCGACCACACAACGGGTAATATCGCGATCAGAGGCCTTGCTGGCAATGGTATTGGCTTCCCTGAGCATCTCCTGGCTGATGAAATCCAACCTGCGGCCGGCCTGCTCATTTAACTGACAGCTTTGAACGAACTGCTGCAAATGCGAGTCCATTCGAGCTATTTCTTCGGATATATCCGATCTGTCCGCAAAAATCGCCACTTCTCTTGCAAGTGTTTCTTCGTCCAGCTTAAGTTTCGCCTCTGCGAGCAGCCTGTCCACTCTTTGCCTCAATTTTTTCGCATATTCCTGTATAACCGTCTCGCTTCGAGCGCCTATGCTCTTAAGGTCTTTCTCTATCGCCCGGCAGTGTCCCTTTAACTCCTCTTCGAGGAATTTCCCCTCGGCGGCGCGCATCTGTTTAAGTTTGTCCACCGCCTCCCGACTGATACCCAGGACCGATTCCCTGGTCTTCTTTGTCATTTCTTCGTCAGGTATCGCCGGTCGAACGATTCCCGGCAGGCTCAACAGGTTACCAATATCAATTGCTCCCTTTGAACCGGCCGCGGCTCCGGCCCGGTTTAGTTTTTCCACAACAGCCTGCAAAGCAGTTTCGTCTATATTGAAAAGCACATTCGCCGATATATCCCTTAGCCTCAGCGCATAATTTACTGTCCCACGGGACAAATTCTTTCGAAGAAGCTTTTCAATATCCTCCTCAAGAAAGGCGAACAGCTCCGGTAATTTTATGATGGTCTTGAAGTAGCGATTGTTAACGCTCTTGACTTCAACGGTGTAGCTTGTTCCATCAATCTCACCCTGTGCCCGACCATAGCCGGTCATACTGTTTATCATAAAATTCTGCTCTCAATCCAAAAACGATACAACTGCGTTAACCGCACTCAGAAAAACACTGTATTAATTGATGGGCAAATTTACTTCGCCACTGACATCAGAGCCGCTGGTTTCAGTCTCAGTGATTCCACGCGGCAGCGTTTGCTCCGGGACCGTGGGCTGCTCCGGCTGTGCCGATTCGAGACCGCCGACAGCATTACTATCGTCGGTAACCTCCGGTTGTTCTGCGGTATCATCGGCAGGTTCGGCCTGCTCCCGGGCAGTAGGCATCTGCTGCTGAACAGGCGGTTCCATTCCATAATCACCGACACCTTGTCTATAGAATTTGGCCATTACTACCGCAAGAGTCAGAAATAAGCCCGTAAGCACTATCGTAACCCAAGTAAGGAAATCGCCGGTTTTAGAACCAAGAATTCCGCTGGCCATAGCGCCGCCAAAGGCGCCACTTAAGCCGCCGCCTCTGCCCTTCTGAACCAATATGATTAGAATCAGTGCCACACAGCTCAAAACAAACAGAACCGCGACTAGTTTCATAATAAAACTTACAGCTAATAACGGAAAAGCAGTCATATCTGCTGCCCTTTCAATTGACTATTTATGAAATTAATTTTTATTTCCACTCAACAATAATCTACAGTTTATTAGGCAATAAATCCGCAAATCCAGATCACACTGCCGCCTGAATAATAGCGAGAAAATCATCCGCTTTCAGACTTGCCCCTCCGACCAGTGAACCATCCACGTCCTCCTGGCTCATTAAATCCGCGGCGTTATCCGGTTTTACCGAGCCGCCGTAGAGAATGCGAATTTCCTGAGCCAGCCGGTCATTATACATTTGGCCTAAAAGCTTTCGTATAAAATCATGCACCTCCTGAGCCTGCTGTGGTGTTGCCGTCAGTCCGGTGCCGATAGCCCATACCGGCTCATACGCAATAGTTACCGCAGCGAGCTTTTCATCACTCAAACCGGCAAGACCTTCTTTAACATGCCGGGTTACCACTTCATTCGTCTGCGATGCCTTGCGTTCTTCAAGTAATTCACCTACACACAATATCGGCAAAAGGCCGCCGCTTATAGCAGCAGTAACCTTTTTATTTATCAGTTCGTCCTTCTCACCGATTACGTGCCGGCGCTCCGAATGTCCGCAAAGGCAATAAGTACACCCGATATCTTTAAGCATTGAAACGCTTATCTCACCTGTAAAAGCCCCATCCGGCTCAAAATATACATCCTGGGCGCCAATGGCAACACTCGAACCGTTAAGGGCTTTTCCAACGGCCTGCAAATAAACAAAAGGAGGAAAAACCGCTACGGTAACAGTATGGCCCGCCGACTCGACAGGACCCGATGCGAGACGGTCCGCAAGTTTAACACTTGAAAGGCCGTTGGTGTTCATCTTCCAGTTGCCGGCTACAAATGGCTTTCTCATAATAAACTCCTAAAAACCGAGTCCGTTTAAAACTTCCTCGATAAACAGCGAACTCATAACTGCCAACTACAAACTTAAGAATTAAAGCAAATCCATCGCCCGTGGGAAACTGCCCAATATCGAAAGCTGCAGGCAGTGTTTACGCGATTCTTCCAGGCCGTCCCGGATATTTTTATCTGTTTTATGCCCCAGGAAATCCATGAAGAAATAGTATTCCCACTGCCTTTTCTTGCTGGGCCTGGACTCGATATTTGTCAGGTTGATGTCGTATTTCTTGAATACATCGAGCACATCCGCCAGAGCACCGGCTTTATGAGCCGTGCTGAATAATATAGCGGTCTTATCTTCACCCGTGCGTCTCGCATCTTCCCGGCTGATTACGAGAAACCTGGTTATATTGTTGGCAATGTCCTCGATATTTTCATAAATAACTTTTAGTCCATAAATTTCCGCTGCGACATGAGAGCCTATTGCTGCGGCCCTTGGCTCATTGACAGCCATTTGCGCCGCCTTGGCGGTCGATGCAACAGCGACAGTCTGGGCATCCTTGAAAGTGGCGCTAAGCCATTTCCGGCACTGGGCGAATACTTCAGGCTTCGAGTAAATCACTTCAATTTCTTCCAACCGGCAATTGGCCAATAGATTGTGATGTATCGCCATCAATACTTCTGCACAAACCTTAACATCGGAATCTATCAGCGCATCGAGTGTTTCTATGACGCCGCCACCCATTGTGTTTTCAACCGGCGCCAGACCCAGATCACAATGACCCTTGCTGACCTCGTCGAATATACTGGTAATGTCCGTCAAAGGTTCATATTCGACACTCTGTCCGAATTTGAGCATAGCGGCGGTATGACTGAAACTTCCGCCCGGACCAAGATATCCAATCCGCAACGGCCTCTCTAAGAAAAACGAGCCGCTCATTAACTCGCGCCAAATGGCCACAAGGCACTTGTCCGGAAGCGGGCCGGTATTGGCTTGTACAATTTTTCCCAGAACCTGCTTTTCACGATCCGGCGCATAGACAGGCCCGTCGGTTTTGTTCTTTAATTTGCCTATATCAACAACAACGCGCGCACGCTCGTTGAGCAACTGCACAAGTTGATGGTCAATTTCATCTATCTTTTTTCTCAGTTCTTCAAGCGACATAAATTTAGAGACAAAGATTTTCAGCGTTTCAGGTCATTTTTGTAAAAACCAATATATCTAACAAAATTTTGCCCTTGCGTCAATGAATTTGCCGCATTAGATAATATAATTGGCACACAATTTAAGGTAAAAAATGCAAAAAGCTGCAAAATATATAATATTCAAGACAAAATGGGGCTATTTCGGCCTTGCCGGCACTGATTCCGCTATCTGCCGAACAGAACTCCCCCTGCCGGTGCATGATAATATCAAATCACAATTACTAAAGAACATATCGGAGGCACGAGTCGATAAATCCTACTTCAAAAACCTGCAGGAACAGATAGCCGCATATTTCGAGGGCGAACTTGTGGATTTTGGCCCGGATATTCCCGTTGCACTCAATGGTTTTCATGGATTCTCCTGCGATGTCCTGGCTGCCTGCCGGGAAACGGGATTCGGCCAGACAATAACTTATGCAGGATTAGCAGGGAAATTGCACCGGCCAAACGCCGGTAGGGCCGTTGGA
>CAZMZR010000037.1:5105-33091 GCA_964570855.1 uncultured Pirellulales bacterium | reverse complement strand
AACCCGATGAAATATTTAGATTTGCCAAATACAAAATTGCGTGCTTACTTATTAGGTATCTATATATCAGCTACTTAACAAAACCACGAAAAATGTAATGAACTTCAATGCCCTATCTCAGTCTCAAATTCCCATATCTTATTTATCTGGTTGATTGGTCTGAATCATCTGTTCTACTTCATCCCAAGTTTCTGGAGGCCTTAGTTTCCTTAAGTTTTTAATATCCTTCCGCCCTGACTGCTCATAAAAAATAGGGACAGTCAATTTTTCTTATTGGAAAACTCGCATCATTATTTCTGCCTTCTTTAACTCGCTCGAAGTCGCTACTTGAGATTATAAACTTCATCGGCGAAGCAGCAAATCTTTAATAACGTTTAGTGGAACGACTAATTAATTATTTCTGTTCATCTTCATAGACAGGATAGGTTATAACCTTGCCTGTTTTTGTATCAATTGTTGCCTGAAAACCATTTGATGAATCAGAAAGTATTATGTCTTTGATAAGTGTTTTTCCTTCCCTGAATATTTCAAGCTGAACATTTGATTCTTTATACTCACTAAGCAACTTAGTGAAATGATTCTTGTCAATTATTTCTACATCGTTGAACTTTTTGATAATATCACCGGTTAAAAGGTCGGCATTAAAAGCTGGTGAATTTTTAACTACAACGATTACATAAATACCCTTGTTTGATTCTATTTTCCCACGGAGTTCAGGGGTAAGGTCATTAAAATGAATACCCAAACGTGGAGATTTTGCTTTAAGCCAATAAGTAGCAAGATAATCATACCTTCGTATATGATAGGGTAGATAGGTTGTTTGAGTGCCATAAGTTGTTGAGTTACCTGAAAAAGATGCAAATCCACCGCTCGAACCATAAATACTACCAGAGTGATATGTTGTTTGAGTGGCAGGTGAGGTTATTGGCATACTTCCCGATAGAGTATTAGTATATTGATAGTACACTATGACAGTGTCTGCATGTATTTTCTTGGCTTGTTCAATAGCTTTTCTCTGGTTTATTTCTGCTGCGTTGAAGTTTGAAACTCCAAGAAGAATATAACCATTTTCCAACATGTTTTGTCCATCTTGTTCTACGTCCGAACCTTTAATAAATCTTGGCTTACTTGTGCTTAGGGTAGAATTTGAGCCTTTTAGATTAAGAACGTTAATTCCACCTGTATAGTCAGCATAAAATTGAGTATAGGGATTTGAACATCCTGACAAAAAAAGACAAAATGTTAATAAAAACAATATGTTCTTCATTTTCCGCTCTCCATGAAAAATAGGGACAGTCAATTTTTCTTATTGGAAAACTCGCATCATTATTTCTGCCTTCTTTAACTCGCTCGAAGTCGCTACTTGAGATTATAAACTTCATCGGCGAAGCAGCAAATCTTTAATAACGTTTAGTGGAACGACTAATTAATTATTTCTGTTCATCTTCATAGACAGGATAGGTTATAACCTTGCCTGTTTTTGTATCTGTCTTGGTTTGATAGCCTTCAATTTTTAGTTGTTTGCCTTCTGTATTTGTTTCGATTGCAGCACCTGTTACCAAATCACAATTTTTTTCATTAAAAATTATCAATAATGCCTTTTTCCTTGCTTGCACAGCCTGAATTTCGACTTCATAAGAGCCTTTAACATCCATGAAAAAGAATGGCACAATAATAAAAAGCCCTGTAACAAAGCAGATAATATTCATAGTATCTCTCTTGTCCTTTTCATTTCTCTTTATTGCAATTTCACTATCGAGTTGTGACATTTCGGCATGTAAAGCATTGCAGGACTTTCTTTCATCGCCAGGCATATAACGATCAACTGGATTAGCTGAATGGCCACCACAGCCAGCGAGTAATATCGTAAAACATAAAACAACAGACAATGTCTTTTTCATAATTCGTTCCTTTCGGAAAAATAGGGACAGTCAAACCTATTTTTCATATTGAAAAACTCGCATCTGTATTTCTGCCCTCTGTTTCTCGCTCGAAGTTGTTGATTGAGATAATAAACTTCCTCGGCGAAGCAGCAAGCCGTTTTAGCGTTCAGCGCGCAGCTTTTATAAAAGCTATTAACGACAAACCACTACCGACTAACTCAAAACTAAAAACTCGTCACTAATCAAATGGCGTTTGTAAAGGGTCGAAAATTGATTAAAAAAGGCAAAAAAAGTGCAAAAACCGCAAAAAAGGACAAAAAATGTCCTTTTTTTGTTTCATTAATCGAAGATTGTACCGTAAGGCACCCCTTAGGGGCCACGGCCTTGCAGGCCCCGCAACGACTGGTAATTTCTTTCCCTATATGCTATCCACGGCACGATGAACGAAAGAAGAGGGAGGATGGACGAACCACGAACCATGAACACCGAACTATGAACGCTGTCCGCAGAACGATGAGTCAAAAGTAAACGTCATTTATCGCTGAAAAATGGGGAATCTCCTTGTATGGCGGCCGGGCAGTGGTATTATATAAGTTGGCCGATGGAATGGCACAAAATGGCAGAGGGAATAAGACAAATCGAAAGTAAATTCTAATTTCTAATCCCGAAATACTAAACAATATCAAATGTTCAAAATCCCAAATGTTCAAAACGTAAAAGTTCAAAGTATAAAGTGTAAAGTTCAAAGTTGGGGGCAAAACTACAGAAAAACTGCTTTTTCGAGGTATGGAAGTAATTTGAAAAAACAAAGCCAATATTAAGACGGAAGACGGAAAACTGAAGGCAGATGGCAGTCCACAGGATCCCTTACGGGAAAGTTAGAATTAAAAATGAAAAACAAACCCAATTTCAAAAAAGTCAAATCGAAATAAGTGCATTATAAACAAGGAATTATCGCATAAATGAGCGATTGGACATTTAGTAAAAACAAACCCAAACAAAGCCAATCCTTAACAGCAGAAGACAGAACACAGGAGACAGAAGACAATAGAAAAAATTGAAAACAAACCCAATTTGGTTCGAGCTCAAATTGGCATAAGTTCTTTATAAAAGTGAATACGAGAAATGGTTTTATGCTTTTGCTGCTATTATGGCATCGGTAAGTGTCAGAGTGCCTTCGTAAAGACTTCGGCCGACAATCGCCGCAGCGGCGCCCAATTCGGCTACCTTTTTTATATCGTCGATGCTGCTGACACCTCCCGAAGCAATCACAGGCAATTGCACCGCTTCTACAAGTGCCCTGGTCCTTTCGAAATTCGGGCCTGTCATCATGCCGTCTTTGGTGATATCGGTATAAATTATCGCCGCTAAAGGTAATTTTGCAGCTTTGACTGCAAATTCTATTAGAGATTCCGGACTATCCTGTGTCCAGCCTTCGGTAGAAACCCGCGAGCCTCGTGAATCGAGTCCGAGCACGATTTTGCCGTTGAACTTCTCCGCCATTTGACTAAACCATTCGAAATCGCTGACCGCTTTAGTGCCGATTATTGCCCTCTCGACTCCGATATCGAATAACTGCTGTATGGAGCTTTCGTCACGCAGGCCGCCGCCGACCTCGATTTTTAATTTACCCAATTTCGCTATAGTGGATATAGACTTGGTATTAACTGGTTTGCCGGCCTTGGCGCCCTCCAAATCGACGATATGCAGCCATTTCGCCCCATCGGCGATAAAGGCCTCGGCCTGTTTGACCGGGTTGCTTTCGTAATTTATCCGGCGGTCATATTGGCCCTGGATTAACCTGACACATTGTCCCTCTATCAAATCTATTGCAGGTATAATATACATCTTCGAATCTCCGAAGTTCAATCTGAGAAAAATTTATTTATCATAAAAGAAGAATGATATTATATTCTAGTAATAATCGCAATTACAACTTGTCACTGAATGGAAAAACCATCCTCAAGATTATCCGACGAGCGGCCTAATCTTATCTATTTCGAAATATACAAAATGCCTGGCTACATCGGCGGTGTCTGGATGTTTTCTCGGTCTTTGAGATTTAATTTCCTCTATTCGCTGTTGGTTTGCTTCCTCACCCGTTTTTGTCAGATATAATCTTTTGCCGTTATATCCTTCGCCCTGCTCGATATACATATATGCCGCCTTCGGATTAGACTCGATATTCGAGAAACTCGTCCGATCAAGCATACTAAAAGCAATCTTGTTCTCGTCGATTACATAAGGCCTGGAATAAATAGCCAGGTCAACATTACCATCAGAATCACACGTAGCCAGAATTCCGATTCCTTCGGTGGATTGGAAATACTCAGATAAACTCATAATTATCTCCCTGAATTTAATACCGCAATTAAAGCATCTTTAACCTGCTCATGTTTGAACCGGAATCCGGCATCCAGCAATTTATCCGGTAAAACTCTTTGCCCGGACAGAAGCATTTCATCGGCCATTTCGCCGAGAGCCTTCCGCAGGATGAAACCCGGCATAAACAGCCAGGAAGGTCGATGCAAGACCCTGCCCAAAGTTTTACAAAAAATTTTCATAGTCACCGGCTCCGGGGCCGTCAGATTAAAAACGCCCTGCTGACTGTCATTTTCAAGTAAAAATCTTATAGCAGCAACCTGGTCTTCCATGGAAATCCAGGAGAACCATTGTTTTCCGGAACCGGGATGACCGCCGAGATAAAACTTAAAAGGTTTATTAAGTCTCGGCAGCGCCCCGCCGTCCGGGCCAATTACGACACCCGTCCGAATTACGACCAGCCTGACTCCGAGGTTCCCGATTTGCTCGGCACAGAATTCAACTTTCCTGCAGACATCGGCGAGAAATCCTTTGCCGGGCGGCGACTGCTCGTATAGCTGCTGAGCACCACAGGAACCGTAATAGCCGATGGCGGAAGACTGGATTATAACAGAAGGTTTATTATTGACCTGCTTTATCGCTGAAATAATCGCCCTGGTGGCATCGAGCCTGCTGTGAAGAATTCCGGCCTTTTTGGACTGGATCCATCTTCCCGATGCGACGTTCTCACCTGCCAGATTAATGATTGCATAAGCACCTTCGGCCTGGTGAATCCATGTCCCGGTTGTTCTGCCGTCCCATTCGAAGATCTCGGCAAATCCGCCTATTGACTTCGAGGCCCTGCGAATATCGCGCGAAAGCGCGATTACTTTGTAATCCTTACAAAGGTCTTTACACAAGGCCCTGCCGATAAAGCCGGTTGCTCCTGTTATCACAACTTGCTTCATGTTTTGATTTACGCTCCTTCGAGTGCCTGGATTTTTTTCACATAAGCATCGGGATCGAACTTTCTTTTAAGCCCATTGGCGTTCATATAACGAATCTTACCAAAGACCGGCCTCTCCGACCATGCCCTGTCGTGTTTGCCGAAACACCACGCCACACCGGCAAAGCCGTTCGGGTCCCTGCCGTCAAGCTCGTATTTGTTGTTAAGATATATAGCAATCTTATATGCCGTCTGAGGATTTACACTCCATTCCAGGATTTTTTTGCCCCAGTACATTCTCATATAGCCGTGCATCTTGCCGGTCAGAACCATTTCCTTCTGGGCGGCGTTCCAGTACGGATCGTGTGTTTTGGCTCGCTCAAAATCTTTGAGCGAATACACATATTCACGTTTATCTGCTCGATGAAAATTCAATGTCCTTGCTGCCCACGCCGGAAGACAGGCAAACGTATCGTACCTGTTATTATAATATACAAAATTATGACTTAGTTCCCTTCTGACAATCAGTTCCTCAAGATATGAAGTTTTGCCTTTGCCGGAAGTTTTTCTGACCTCAAGGGCGATATATAAAGGCGAGATTTGCCCGAAGTGCAGGTACGGACTCATATCTGAAATACAATCAGCGCACGGATCGTTGCGAAGCCGGTCGAACTTATCCAGCTTGTTTTTCAAAAAGTCACGCAGTCGCCGTTTTGCCAGGCCTGTACCGCCTTCGAAATATGTCACTTTATCGACGCTGTGGTCGATATCGAGTTTCGAGACAGCCTTATAGATATTTTCGATATCGAAGCTTTTGAATTTTAAACCGAGCGAATCGACTTGGGGTTTTGTATGTTTCAAAGGCACGAGGTATTTATCAAGCTGCCTGTTTATTCGCGGGCGAAAAGTACCCGCTGAAAAATTCTCCTTATCGCCGGCCACTTCAACAGGAACTATTAAGTTGGTTTCCACTTCATAAAGGGGACATTCTATTTTTCGAGCCGCATTTTGTCGCCACTTTTTCTGAATGCGTAACTGCCCCACATCAACAACAACCAAAGCCGCCGCCTTCGCCAGTTCCACTGCTCCATCATCAGGAGATTGCCGCCGGATGACCATCCGAATACCTTTATCATACAGTGCTTTGCTAACTTTTTTCAGCCCTTCGAGCATGAAATAATAATGCCGCTGATTTGCATCCGGCCAATCTTCGGTTATGCCAAAGAATACCAGAACGGGCTTTTTCAGTTCGTTGGCTTTTCGGATGGAATATTCAAGGGCATGATTGTATTCGACCCGCTGGGCGGCCTGCATCCAGTAAAGCACGTACTTGCCATCCCTGGGGCTTTTGTCATTAAGAGTTTTGATTCTTTCTTCCTGAATCATAAATTGTATCAATCTCAAAACCTGTAAAATCCGTTTTCCAGATTATAATAAAATTTACCCGTTTTTTTCAGTTATTTTAAGTTGAAGGATTTTCCCGGTTCCATCGGTAAGCTTTGCTTGTTCGCTCATACGGACAGGCCAAAGCCATATTATCTTCTCGCTGTCGGTAACAATGAGAACATTTTTCCGTGCATTATAAGGAATTCGCTGATCCGTAAGGAATTTGCTGAGTTTTTTCTCGACCTTCTGTCCCAACGGGACAAACCTGTCACCGGATTGCTTGAAACGAACAACCAACGGCAGTTTAATCTTATCCAGGTCAAAACACTCTGTAAAACGCATAGCCGACCCCGCAATGAATTGCGGGGCTAAATATTTGTACTCGTCCGCTTTTAATATTTTCGCCTCGATAAGATATTGACCGTATTGCGTCTTACCCGGAATTTGAAGTTCGACACTTTTATCAACTTGTTCGCTACAAACACTTTCCCGGGATTTAGTAAAAATCAAATCTCCATATTCCCGCCGAACCACAAATCCGCCCGGTAATTCTATCGTTCTGCCTGTAACGCTTTGTGTCGTTAATTGTAATATTCTCAGATAGTGTTGCCGTGTTAAGCCTCTCTCTCCACAGCCGATGTCCGCCAGAGATTGCCGAATCAATTCGATCTTGACAGGTTTCGGCTGAATCGAAAACAACTTAAGGTTTATAATGACTTTTTCACCCGTGTAATCAGCCACATTCGACCGGATGTCACCCGCATATTTACATATAATTTTATAGAACGTTCGGGCCGATTCAGATAATCCGAACAACTGCTCCACAAGCGAGCCGGCATTGTCTTTCTGCATAGCAGGAAGTAACTTATGCCGGATATAGTTTCGTGTATATATACAATCGGTATTGGTTCGGTCTTCACACCATCTCAATTTCTTTTCATTCAGATAGTTAATAATTTCACTGCGCGTGACACACAACAAAGGCCTGACAAACCAGACTTTTTCGTCAAATTTTCGTGCCGGCCAAATCCCCGCAAGACCACGAAAACCCGTCCCGCGAAGCATCCGATGCAGAATGGTCTCGGCGTTATCGTTCTTTTGGTGCCCAATTGCTATATGACTACAGCCATTGGCTCCGGCGATATCGAGCAGACATTTCATTCGCAGCTTCCTGGCCGCGGTCTCAATCGATAGCTTATTCCTTCGGGCAAAATCGCGCACGTTAATTCGTTCAGTTGTAACCGCCAATTTTAACCGGCCCGCCTGTGAAACTACAAAATCTTCGTCGGATTCGGCCTGCTTAGCCCTCAACAGATGATTGATATGAACACAATGCAGATCGACTCTCAAATAATTATGGATTTTAAGAGACTGCATTACATGCAGAAGTGCCATCGAATCAGCACCGCCCGAAACAGCCAGCAACACTTTGGATGAATTTTCAAAAAGTTGATTTTCTCTTATAAAATTTGCTATCTTATTCTCGAATTCGGATAACATTTTTTTAAAGCACGGTTTTAAGAAATGGAATATTAATGAACGGATTTATAAAAAAACGGGCCTGTCATATATCCAGGCCCGCAAATTAATTTCACTCACAAAACACATTACACCAAACTTATGTCAAGGCTGTCCCTGGCCGGACTTTTGCAAGTCTCTTATCCGCTCTTCCGCAACGTCCTTCCACTCTCTGTTTTTACCATATCTTCCTTCTATTTCAACGGCTTTGATATACAGCGCCAGCGCTTCTGCATTGCGCTGCATCTGCTTATCCAAAATACGTGCCGCCCTGAATCTGGCCGGATGAGGTGTATCAGGATCCCATGTATAAGCCAGTTGATAATAATCAAGCGCTATCGAGTAATCCTTGAAATATTCGGAAATTTCGCCGGCCTGGTATGCCGAGTCGTCAATTTTATCACTGCTTGGGTACTTCGTGATGAGATCCTCGAATTTCCTAAGGGCCATTCGATATAAATCTTTATCAACAAGAGCCAGACTATATTTCTCTGCCCGATTCTTCTGCAGCAGGGCATCTTCATAAATAAGGTCCGCATCCGGAATAGAAGTGGTTGCTCTATAAGTTTTCGAGGCCACAACAGGAACAATGTACTTATATTGAGGCATGACATTCAGGGCTTTTAATTCTTTGTTCGCCCAGTCCAGCTTTTCATTGTCACCGGTCCTTGTATAAAACTTTACCAGCCTCTCAAGCCCTTCCCTATAGGCCTGCCGATTCGCTGCTATCTGTTCTACAATATCGATTTCACCGGCGTCGGTTAACTTAACCAGGCTACCCGTGCCAAGCGTCGGGCTGTTTCGGGTCGGTAATCTCCGACTTACTCCGCTATTGGGCTGACTGCAACCGGCTAAGACTAATAATGAAACTACGAATATTACTATACAAAACCTCTTTGCCATAATGGCCTCCTTTCGATCCAAAACCAGTCTTTATGGTCAATAACCAATTATGAAATATCAATTATCAATTAAAAGTCTTTACGTCAAGAATAAACAACTAAAATATTCGGACTATTAGCTCAATTTTATCACAAAGGGCCATATTTGCCGAATACCGGCAAAATAAACAAAAAGGTCCGGTATTTATCCAAATATGGGACCCCTTGTTCGTTCATAAAAAAGATTTGACTTTTTCACCTGTTTATTGTAAAATATTCATAATAAAACTCGGCGATATAACTGGAAGGGGGTCATCTGAAAAGTCGTCGTTTCAAGGTGTCCTATTCGCCAATTGAAATATCCCTATTTACTGGCTGAAAATTCCGTCGCATAAAATTATATAGGAAGCAAGAATATGAAGCCGAACAAATCGATACTGTTCACTCTTATTGCCATATCTTTATTACTGCTGCAGTCTGGCTGCGAAGAACAGCTTACATCACAACAAAAGCAGCCTGACTGGTTCAACGAGATGTCCTGGCAAACCAGGCCGATATCTCAACCTACATCTGTTAAGCCCGTTACCAAGGGGACACCGAAAATTACCTTTAACAAATCGGTTCACAACTTCGGTAACATCAGCCCTGCAACAACTCATATCTGTGAATTTAATTTTACAAACACAGGGAACGATGTTCTTGAAATATTTGAGGTCGAACAAACCTGCGGCTGCACACCATTCGTATTAGAAAAGAAAGAATACACCCCCGGGGAAAAAGGATCATTAAAAGTTGGATTCTATTCGGACACACAACTCGGCGGCACTATTAAACCACTTTATATATACAGCAACGACGAAACAAATCCCGAAATTGAACTGGCTATCAAGGCTAACATTATAGCAAAGGTTGATTACGAGCCGAAGGCCCTGAAACTTCTAATAATGAGACCGAACGCCGATTGCCCAACGATAACAATTAAAAGCCTCGACAACCAGCCGTTTTCAATAGAGAGTTTCAAATCAACCAATAATTGCATAAGCGTCGATTTTAATCCATCAGTCACGGCCAGACAGTTTGTTCTTCAGCCGAAAGTGGATACTCAAAAGCTTGCACAAATCTCAACAGGGCGTTTCGAGATCGGCTTGTCTCACCCTGAAACAAGGACGGTCAGCGGGACCTTCGATGCACCGCCGAGATTCGCAACCAGCCCAAGATCAATAACAATTCACCAGATAAATCCTCAACAATCCATAACAAAAAAGGTTCATGTAATCAGCAATTACGATGAAGATTTCGAGATTGGATCGACATCATCACAAAACGGTAATGTAAAAGTCATCAGCCAAAAAAAAATTCGCAATGGTTATGAACTCGAACTGCAGATAACGCCACCGGCAGCAACTACAGGCACAGCAACATTGTTCACGGATGTATTTTCTCTGAATTTACAAGGGGCCGGAAAACTCGAAATTAGCTGTAACGGATTTTACCCCAGTGCCACAGAAGCATCCCGTTTAATCCAAAAAAATAAAGAATGTAAAACATGCAAACCCCACATCTTTGACGCAAAAACATTCAAAGAGCTTTGATATTACAATTATATCGTTTCAAAGCACCTCGGTTGTGACGGTAAACAGGAATTTTTTATCCTCAAGGCTTTCGATTTTTAAATGCAGAGATTTACCTTCGTCCGTCAAACTTTGGAGATAAGACTCCGCAATCCAGATACCGTTCGGCCCTAAAGTACCTTCTTTTTCACTGGAGCTTGAAATTCCTTTACGTTTCTCCACGGTCAGCAACCGATAGGATGTCGAAGGCAAAGGTTCCCGCGAATTTATAACCCGCAATGTCAAAGTTTGAAGTTCCCCATCCTCAAGAAACTTGTAAAACAATAAGGGCTCATCCAGCTCTCTTTCGGCCGTCATCCTGCCATCAATTTCTTCGACGTTTATAAATCCTATTTCACGAAAAGTCTCTTCAGTGACCGCTACTTCAGCTAAACTCTCATCACCAAGCTTTTCCGCCAGATTCTCAACTTCCTGAGCCTTGACATTGTCACCCTTTTCCGCATACTGCACTGCCCGAGCGAGCATAAGCGTCTCACGGCCTTTTTCAGGTTCGCCGCGATTTATCCAGAATTCGGTAAGAACAAGATAACCATCCAGCATATGGGCGGAACTTTGTTCGATGAAAGAACACAAACGCTCACACTGCTCCGGTGTCTGAAAATGTTCCTTAAAGACCAGCAGAATTTTTATACCTACATCGATATCCAGCAGATTATCTATTACCTTCCGTATCCGCTCCCGGTCCCAGCACGATTCATAACGGGCAACCATTGGAGCTTTGAAAATCGGCTTTTTTGAAACACCGGAGACGTTTTGACCTGTTCCGACATAACTGCGCCGCTGGCGATATAAGTGAATACGCTCACTACCATTCCGCATTATAAGGTAATTATCATCTCGACCTTCTACCGTCCAGCCAACAGATTTCAATCGGTCATAATAATTCTTTAACGCCTCATCAGTTTGGCGTTCATCCGCAAATTGCCAGGTTGTATCATTATCTTTCAACAGACTGCTGCATGATATCCGACACCGTATATTATCGTTTACAATAAAGGAAAATTCAGGCGCCTCATGGTAAGTTCCATAAAGCATGGCCGGTAGTTGAGGTAGTTCGCCGTACTTGTCCAATAAATCCTCAAATTGTTTCCTTACGGATTTTATAAGCTCATCGGAAATACTATTTGCTTCAAGCCTATATTTGGCCTTTGGACTTTCCACTCCCACCATTTTACTGGAATGTCGTAGTTCGCTTTCAATATTGAATTGTACTATCGGGCAATTGTCGGTATCGAACGAATTAGATGAACTGCCAAATATTGAACTGCCGGCCTGTAATTCTATTCTCGCATCAAGCTTGTGATTATGAAGCAAATTATTCTCATTAAACTCGGGCATATCAATCGTAATAAAAACATCAGGCAGGAGACCGCCCTCCTGAGGCCAGGTTCCATACGGATAATATGTGACTTTCTCTACATAAGGTAACCGGACTAAAGACTTCTGAAATTTCCGTGCTACACGATCGAGCAGACGATGAGGATTAAAACTAATAAACACAATGTTGCGTATGCTCACTCCTGCATTGATTCCGGTCGAGACGGAACTATAAGTCTGAATCTTATTAGTGGCTTTTATCGTCCCGAGATACGGCTCGCATCTTAAGAATATCTTCCCCTGACTGTCCTGATCAACTGTTTCAGAATCACTTACAATCACCACAGGTTCAGATTTATAGCCGTCAAAGGGCAATTCAAAAAGCACAAGCACAAATCCAACACATATTACTGCAATAACAGAACCGAAATGTACGGATTTTGGATTCTCATCGATTTTAGGCGGTTTAAACAAAACTGCGAAGACTATGTATATAAGGCTAAGTAACGGATTGAAGAAAACGAAGGTCAATAGCCAAAAAATCTTCGTGCCCCATTTCCGACCGATTATCGGATAAAACTCACGACGGCCCAAACAGTGCAACAGTAATGCCGACCATACAATCAGGTAAAGTCCATTTAGAACATACCAAAGCATTATAGCCCGCCTTTCAAATAAACACTGTTTCCCAAACCTACTTATGTTGCTGCGTAAAAGTCATAAGACCTTTAGTTCATAGTGGCTTACGTTTTTTTCGGCTTTTTTTAAGCCCAACTGAAATATTAATCGGACTTCTGTTCTGAAATTGGCTTTGTTTGGGTTTGTTTCTACTAAGTGTCCGATCGCTCATTTCTGCGATAATCCCTTGTTAATAATGCACTTATTTCGATTTGCCTATTTTGAAATTGGGTTTGTTTTTTCAAATTTTTTAGCCGTGGCTACCATAGCCACGGCCAACCCTGGACGCTGCCCGAGGCTAAAAATTGGCTTTGTTTTGCAAAAAAAGGGCCGATTTTTAGAGAACATTCGACATCTGTCGAATACGTTGGTATTGCGATAAATTGTCTACCTGATACGGTTTTATCTTGGGAATTTTGGATTTTGAGCATTCGATATTGTTTAGGGCTTAGAAATTAGAGCTTAGGATTTAATGTCGCTCTTGATTTTCGATTTATCCCGTGAGATAGGCTATAAGCCGCCATCTCACGGGGTGAACTTTGAACTTTTAACTCTACACTTTGAACCCGTTCGACTCCGCTCTCCCGAAAGGGATGCCCCGCTTAGGGGTCCATAAAGAGACTTACAGCAAGGGCAAGCTTTTGATTTGACATTCCCTATCCGCTACTCGCTGCGAACTATCCATAGTTCGCGAGGTATTATACCCAAAAACGGCCGTAATACAAGCAAAATCCCCGTATTCAGCCGAAATTGTCCTTAACTTGTGACTCGTGATTCGTGTTTCACGATTTGAAAAATTATCTCTAATCTTCAGTTTTTTCGATATTTACCATCTATAACGTCTAATTTTATGAATTTTCTAAAAAATATGTAGTCACCACAATTGACTCTACACACAAATATTATATATTTTCGGCACGATGCTTAATAAAAGAATTGTGTCGAAAAGCTAAACGAGATAATTCCAAAGGCAGGATGCTATGTTCAATCATATTATCCTTCGGTGTCCGGTGTGCGGCACAGCGTTGGCGGCCTGGTATCAGGATGGTGTAAAAAAAGTGAAATGCCCTTTTTGCTTGAACGAGATTTCTGTCAGACCCAATCAAGAAGCTGTGAAAGAAGAAGCCACAAAAAAAGCTGACTCTCCCGTCTTTATATAAACTTATATTGAGTCGTGACTCGATTCTCGCCTGTCCTTAGCCCGTTCGACTACGTTCAGAGCCTGCACTGAGTAAATCGAAGGGGAATTCCGACTTCGCCTATGGCGTGCTTTAGGCAGAAACATCCGGCCGGCGAATTGAAGTCTTGCCTGCAATATACTATATAAACGAGAATAAAGAAATCAGCCGGTTTTGCGCCCTTTCTGATGAGCCACGTACAGATCCAGAAGGCGTCTTATCATCTTTTGGTACTGGGTATGATGCTTTTTGGCTTCTTTTTTGAAGAAGTCAACGGCGGTCCTGCTCAGTCCAATTGTGACTTTGACCTGTTCTTCATTAAATACCAGCTCACCCGGAGAAGGAAGAAAGTCATCAATGACCTTCACATCGCCCAAATGCTCATTCGTGTATTTTATTTTCTTTTTCATAGATACTCTTTCCCTTTCGCCAGTACCCGGCGCCAATGATCCGAATCATATTCCTGCGATACGTAAATCTGACAGTCAAAATACCGCCGGCCACTTTGCCAAAGCAATAATAACGCTTTTCCTTATAGCTGTGGCTCACATCCTCGGCAATTACACGGTCCGGATCGGCAAACGCATATTGTGCCATCGCAAAAGCAACGCCGTGCTTCTTTTGATTGGCCTTATCTTTTTCGGTATCCCATTCGAAATGGATTTTAACCATATTTATATTCTATCGACCATACATATCTATAGCAATATAAAAATACATAAAAAAATATGGCTAATTATACTTTAGTCCTGACTTTATTGGGTGGCAGCCACTGAATGAGCTTGCCCCAAAGGGGGAAACGAATGAAGTGGATGGAAAAAGTATTACAGGAAATATAGAATTAATGACAAAATATTGGTGTTATTTAAGAGAAAAGCCATCCACTTCGCTCACTACGTTCGCTTAGTGGCTGCCACACGCAGCCACAGATGCGGCAGGCGGAGACCTTTAATCCCTTAAGAGTACGTAGAACTACGTATTTTTAATCTTTATATCCAGCTAAGCAAAAGCCTCATTATATGACACAAATTAACCGCCGATAAACAGATGAATTAGTCTTTCGGTAAATGTGAGTTAATAGAGATTAAAAAAAAGAATTCCGGAGATATTTTCAAAAAAGAGATATTTGAGCAGTTTGCAGATAATCTGTAAAAGAACACATTTTATTCATGCATTTGATTCTAACAAAATGAAAGGAGAAAAAATGGAACTCTATAAATATACAATCAGAATCGATGGTTTAGATGACACTTTTAAGAAAATCTTAGAAGAAGATTATGAGATTGGTGAACGGGTACTCTTAGCGTATGACAAAGGCCAGGTCATTTGCGATGAGAACGGCGAAGAAGTTGCCCCTACATACCCGAGACCTGTGTACGGCGTAGTTATTGCAAAAGAACCTGTCCTCCAGGCAGTTATTGATTAATACACAATCATAATGATCGACTCGCACTGTCATACCCGCAAAAGCGGGTATCCATTTATTATATCGTGGTAATGGATTCCTGCTTACGCAGGAATGACGATCTGCGATAGGTTATTGCTACATATTCACTTACGACGATACTTTATTATGTTTGAGTAATAAAAATAAAGGACCAATAAAATGGCGGGATTACGTGGAGAGGTACGAGAACGTCGGAAAACAGCAGGATATCCAAAGTGGAGTTACGAGACTACCAGAAACGTGTGCCTTGAGGTAAATCGCTACTTTGCCAAGTTAGGTGAAAATCCTACACCTCGTTTTCGCGAGGAGATAAAAAAGAGAAACAACAGTTACATAAGGCAGTGGGTAATGGGGTGTCATTTTGATTGGCTCAATCCTCGATAATCAAAAACAAAGGAGAAACAGGAACAGCACGTAAGGTACGATGGTTCACACCTTCGTAAGTCTCGAAAGTGATACCTTACACCGCGGGAATTTTCATAATTCTAACGACTATAGTTTCGACAGTTAAAAATCCATCTGTGCCCTAAGACCAACTACCACTGCATCACTGATACCGTTGGCCCCACCCGGATTGGCTATATACTGAACACTCGGACTCAAATTCAGCCACGGAGTCACTTTCGAATTGTAATAAACTTCCAGAACACTTTCGTAATCCTCCGGATAGGATGAAGATGCTCTGTCGCTGAAAGTCCCATGCGCGAATCCCGCGGCTAATACATCTTCGTCTCTGCCTTCGAAAAGACCCTGATACTGCAGGCCGATGCTCCAGAAATTCGTAAGCTCGTTAATTTTGCTATCCGCCCAGCCGTACCTGCCAAAAATTCCCGGCCCCTGATTGTTTCCTGCATTAGTATTCTCCCTGTATAACAACTGGTCGAAACTCAGATAGAAACCTGTATCGTCGCGCATATTCCTGCTGCTGGAAAGGTGCGTTTTATCCTGCGGGTCATACCAAAGTCCCGCCCGATACGCACCGTCAAGCGGGCCGTTCGCCGAATCAAGCTGCGGCGTAATTCCCGTCTCGCAGATATAAAAGAAATAGTCCTCACTATGAAAGGCCGTATTAAAACCGGTCTCCCTGCCGTCAGCCTGTGCATCCGCAACACCTGCCATCATATACCAGTTATCCGATACGTCATAATCTACGATTACACCGAGACTGTAGTCAGGAAATGGAATCGCTGAATTATTAACAAGTGAGCCGTTGAGAAATTGAGTTCTCTCGTCATTGGCAAAGGCACTGGAGTCGAAAAAGCCGGTGAAATCGATTTTTCCCGTGAAAAGACTCAATCTATCCGTAAGTGAGGCCTCGTAAAACGCCTCCACGACATCCAGCGAACGATTGCCGATTGCATCTGCGTTTATCCCTAAGAAGCTGCCGACGGACGTTGCGTCAATACCTTCGGTATCGGTCCAGCCGCCTTCGCCGTGAACGAAGAAACTTCCATCGATACCGAGCAGCCTGCCCGTGTCCAACAGCATTTCAAGGTCGAAACTACCTGAATATTCACCTTTTCGATTGTTTGTACTAAAACCTCCCTTAACATTACGCTGATAGATTTGGGTAAGTCCCGAAGAGATTTCAATACCGTTATCTTCGATGTGGTCTGTAAGTTTCCAGAAATCGTCGGCCAATCTTTCGCTGTTCCGTTCGTCGGTCTGACTATCTCCGGCCGGACATATTCGGCCTGAAATGAAACAAACAGCAACAATCAACATAAAACCTGCCTTGTTCACAACAACACCCTTTTCAAATGCTTCGGTCATAAATAATCCAAAAGTTAGGCTTGCCTAACTTTTCAATTAAAGGATTATATTAAACATTCGAGATGTTTACCAATCTGTTTTTTACTTTTTTTTCGTACTTTTTCCCCCAAAAGACCTGCCGGCAAAGACCACAGCACATAATTGGTGTATCAATGAAAAGAAGATTGCCGCCCCTGCTTTTACCGGGGCAAGTTTATGTTCCACAGAACAACTTACGTTGCTGTAAAAGCCAGCGAGGGAATGGCCGTAAGGTTCAGTCGGTATATTTCTCGGCGCGTGTTTCTGCTTTAGCCTGCCGCGGCATGGCAATAGTCCCCGTCCTGGCGACGTTCTTAATGCCGTAAGGCTTACAGACATTGATAAAGGCCTCAATTTTTTCTTCCGGGCCGCTTACCTCGATCATCACATACTTCTGACCTATATCGACAACCTTGGCTCTGAAAACTTCTATCAACGAGAGAATTTCAGCCCGCTTATCCGGAGGCGCTGAAACAACAATGAGCATTAAATCGCGGGCAACGACCGGCTGGCCGACGAAATCCTGAACCTTAACAACCGGGATAATCTTCGCCAATTGTTTGCGAACCTGCTCAACGACCCTGTCGTCACCGATAACAACAATCGTCATTCGGCTCATATCCGGGTCCTCCGTTCGACCGACAACGAGCGAATCGATATTGAATCCACGGGCGGCAAACATCCCCGCTACATGAGCCAGAACTCCCGGTTTATTTTCCACTAATGCACTTATAATATGTTTCATATTCAATGCCTCTTTCAAAGCCAAAATCAGATTAATCTTTCCAATATATCAAGCCCGTCCATTTCGCTAAGGCTTTTACCGGCGGGAACCATCGGCCATACGTTCTCCTCGGGCTCTACGCGGAAATCGACTACGCAGGGTTTCTTCTCGGCCAACATCTTTTTGACCGCACCAGGGACGTCGCTCTTGCTCGCGACGGTCATGCCGACCGCACCCATAGCTTTGGCGATTGCCTCGTAGTCGGGATTCTTCAGATAGCTTTTGGAGTAACGCTTCCCGTAGAAAAGCTCCTGCCACTGTCGAACCATTCCCATATAACCGTTGTTCAGGATGCAGACTTTTATGGGCAAATTGTGCTCGACCGCCGTGGCAAGCTCCGTCATCGTCATATTGAAACTGTGTTCGCCGTCGATATCGATAACCGTAGCATCAGGCATCGCCACCTGCGCACCGATAGAGGCGGGCAAGCCGAATCCCATTGTTCCAAGTCCGCCGGAGCTTATGAACTGTCTCGGCCTTATGAACTTGTAAAACTGAGCAGCCCACATCTGATTTTGGCCCACGCCGGTCGTTACTATCGCTTCGTTTTTAGTCTGACGGCAAATCTCTTCGATAACATACTGCGGCTTTATCGTCGATGAATTCTGGTCGTAGCGGAATGCAAACTTTTTCTTCCACTTGGCGATTTTCTTAAACCAGTCTTCTCTTTCACGATATTCGACCAGCTTAATCAGATCGCCGAGAATGACCTTCGCATCGCCGACAACGGGAATATCAACGCGGATATTCTTGGATATACTCGTAGGATCGATATCGATATGGATTGTCTTGGCGTGCGGAGCAAAGGTCTCGATTTTGCCCGTAACGCGGTCATCGAAACGAGCACCGATAGCAATCAACAAATCGCATTCCTGTACGGCATAATTGGCATAGGCCGAACCGTGCATCCCGAGCATATCCAGAGACTCCGCCTCCCTCTGGTCGTAACTACCCAGACCTAAAAGCGTCATAGTTACCGGAATATGTGCTTTTTCCGCAAGGGCTCTTAATTCTTCGCTCGCGTTCGCTATGATGACGCCGCCGCCGACATAAAGTACAGGCTGCATGGATCCATTTATCGCTTTGGCGGCGGATGAGACCTGCTTGGCATGTCCCCTGGTCGAAACACGATAGCCCGGCAGATTCATCTCGGACGAGACGCGCGAATTATATTTGGCAACTGATACGTCAACAGGTATGTCAACCAGCACCGGACCGGGGCGGCCGGTCGAGGCAATATGAAACGCCTCTCGAATGGTACGGGCCAGGTCCTTTACATCTTTGACTATACTGTTATATTTTGTAACCGGACGCGTAATGCCGGTTGTATCGGCTTCCTGGAACGCGTCGTTGCCGATAAGCTCCGTGCGAACCTGCGCCGTCAGGGCAACTATCGAGACCGAATCCATCATTGCCGTGGCCAGGCCGGTCACTATATTACAGGCGCCGGGTCCGCTGGTAGTAAGGATAACACCGACTTTACCACTCGCACGGGCGTAAGCATCGGCCATATGACAGCCGCCCTGCTCGTGACGCGGGATTACAAAATTAATCGGTGCATCATACAGCCTGTCAAACAAGGGCAATGCCACACCACCCGGATAACCGAACATAGTGTCAACACCCAGTTCAATGAGAGTATCGACAATAATTTGTGCGCCTGTTTTAACAGCGGATTGACCGGCTGAACCAGCCGAACTGCGGGATTTGGATGCCATTTTAATTTTCCTTTCCTGATAAACGCTAATCAGATTCCATTTTATCTAACAGTAAAATGGTAATCCGTTGTTATTCCGGCCGATTATGACACCTTCGGGTTCCTCCGGGGAATCAATCGTCTCTATTTCCAGAAACAACCAAATCACCCGAAGATTTTAAACCCTGTCACAATTCCGTAACCATCCCGTTCCGGGACGTCTCAGGGCCATATTTGCATGTTTTCATACAAATACATGCGTATTATACATATATCAATCACTATTTGTCAATCATTTATTTTCGACAATTTATCCTGCCGCCAGCAGGATTTTTTTCTTTTTTAAGCCAACAAATGCATTTTCAACAGCGTACAGAATAATTACTGGCTAAATAGTATAGCTGTGATATAATCTCAGAATCAAAAAAATGAGCTCCAAACTATTAACAGGAGATTCTTATGTGTGAAAACTGCGGTTGCGGCGAAACTAACAGCGATCAAACCATCGAAGAGAAGGTCAAAGAGATAATCGAGACCATTCGGGCCAGTCTGCAAAGCCACGGCGGCGACGTTGAGCTGGTCGGTATAGACGAGGACAACACCGTCAATGTCCGTCTCCAAGGGGCCTGCCAGGGTTGCCCGGGGGCTGCGATGACAATGAAAATGGGGATCGAGCGGATTTTGAAGGAAAAGATTCCCGAGGTCAAACAAGTCGTTGCTGTTAATTAAATAAACCGCGTTTAACCGCCGGATGGTGCGTCGGGTCTCGTGACAGCCTCCTGCCTTAGAAGCCGGAAAATATTAACGTATCCCCGTTCCCACCCCACCTGCGCAACAAACTGATAGGGTATAACAGTTTTCGCATTGCTCAGGTGAGCCATGTTTTTATCTAATCCGAGCTTGTGATAACGAACGCTGTAATCTCTTAATCCTTCCCGCGTAGCCCAGACAACATAAGCGATATCCTGATCATAACAGGCCCTGGTAAATTCTTCGGGACTATCGGCCTGGGGCAAACCAACAATATCACCGGCGAATTTCTGTGCGTATATCCCGACAACCTGATGCATATAAACACCCATCTTTTCGCCGGGCTTTGCATTGGCAATATACCAGTCCGCCAACTGTTTGAATTCCTTGTCCCTCTGCCCGTCACCCACAAGATTGACAAGTGTGAAATGATTCGATACGACAATCAGGCAGAAAAACGCCAATATACATATTTCTCGTATCCATTGCCTTGGTTTGTATATATACATTCGACCGGCAAAAATAAAACCGGCCAGAATTATCGCTATACAGGGCAGATAAGCTGATTTCGGACTGACCGCCGATGCTTTTGGAATATCGGGAACGAGTGAAACGAGCCAGATTATCGAAACAATCGCCAAAATTACCTGTAAAAAAATCACGATAAATCGGGGCACCCGTTGATTTGCATCGATAAGCCTCCAGATGTTCTGCAAACCAAACAGACATATCAATAATGCTATCCAGAAAATGGTCGTATGGAATCTCTGGAGAGGATAGGGATAACGTGCGTGAAGCAGAAAATAAGGCACAAAAAATATAAGCAATGCCAGTATTTTCCACCGGCGCTTAAGCAGCCCATAGACCATACCGAATATAAAACCGGCTGCTGCAATGATTTTACTGATACCGAATAATATTCTCGCCGATTCAACGCCGCGTGCCATAAACAAAGGCTGAAATCCGACCTCCCATAGCAGTCTCATGTGCATGATAATACCCGTTCTGTCCTCGACGGATTCGGTAAATGCCGTTGCGTAATCCTTTGTGAAGACGGAAAGATAATTGCCCTTTTCCGGGTCCCATTTGAGGAAGATTCCCAGCAACCAGATTGCCAGCGGAACGGTCGCCAAAGCCGAAAATACAAACGCTCGAATTCTCTCTTTCCTGCTTTTGCGATATATCATATCCAGCACAAAAGCAGCCATAATCAACGCCGCTCCCTCATAGCGAACCATTGTAGCAACGGATGCGGCAAGATAACACCAATTCGTACGCCTGAAAATCAAATAGAACGTCAGCAATATGAAAAATATCAGGGACGTCTCAATAATCGGCTCGGTGAGCATGTATATCACCCAATAATTCAAAATGGCGATGACAGCAAACCAGAGGGCCGCCCTGCCTACTATTTCCCTGCCGACAAGGTAAAACAAAACAAGGTTTAAGGGATGAAGTATCGCATTGAGAAGCCAGCCCGCGGTCAGGTCCGGGTGCTGTCCACCCACCAGGTATGAAAGCGAAGCCTGTAAAAGACCCACTACCGGGGCCTGCATGAACCGGCTTGGGACCTTGAATGACAACAGCTCATGGCCGATCCTGACAATGTCCGGAAAATCCGATATGGGGACAATCTTATGACCAAAGTATATGACCGACTGATAAATTCCAAAAGCGAGCAACGCCGCCATAATGAACAAATCAAAATAGTTTTCCTGTTTGTGAATCTGTTCAAGGTCGGCTTGACTTAAAGAATCAACAGGTGCGGTCTTTGATTTCTTTTTATCAGGTCTTTTCCTGGGCTTGTGAATTTTGCGTTTGCTCATTTTTGTTATTCTATTTTTTGGAGTTCTATTGTCTGGAACATACCCAACAAGTTATTCAACGGCCAAAGCAGACATTCTATCATCTTAACAGGTGTATATGCAAAAGAAGGTAGAAGCTGTCGTAACGTCAAGCCGCCGCTAAGCAGATACCGCAACGGCGTATGATTGCGTATCGCGACAATCTTCAGGGCCGGAAATTCCCGTTCAAATATCTGCCTGTCACGGGTAAAGATTATCCAGGGCATCGCACCGTTGCTCCGGGAAAGCCGGCCGGTCTGCTCCAGCTCCCAGCCTGCCCGGACGTCAAAAAGCTCGTGATGAAAATTCTTATATATGAATCTCGACCACAGCGTATTTGCCGGCTCAATCATGATTACCTTTCCCCGGGCTTTGAGGCAGCGAAGCGCTTCCGTGAAGAAAATCCTCGGTTCGGTAATATGATGAAGGACATCTATCATAAAAAAAGCATCGACACTGGCCTTCTCAAAAGGCATTTCAAGGGCCGAAAAAACCTTATCTACATTCGGCAGCTCAACTACTTCCGATGTGATTACATTGTTTATCACCTCCTTAATGAAACCGCCGCCGCTTCCGAGCTCAACAAGAATTTTTTCCCGGTGTTCGGGCACAAGATCAGCAAACTGTTTGTAGAAATCGATATAGACCCTCTTTAGAAACAGTTTTTTCTGTATAATCCGGGCATGTAAAAGAGTAACGGCAGGATCATCGAGATTCTCGATGTTTCGCAGTTCAGGAAGTTTCAGCCGGTCTATCAATCCCATAATTTATTTATTTCATAACAAACAATATTTTAAAGATAGCAACTTTGTTTCTGTAATCTAAGTTACTATCTCAAATCAATCACTTTGACTTGTCATACCTGCGAAAGCAGGTATCCAGAAATGGTTTCAACGATCTGGATTCCCGCTTGCGCGGGAATGACACGTTGTGCTATGTTATTATAAAATTTTAAGTTACAGCAATTATATTCTAAAGGTTGGGCAGTTCGAGTTATTGTACTCATTAAAACCACTTTCTGTGTTAACTTTTAATAAAATGCCCAACCTCATAAACGGCTCCGAATATCGAGGGGACACTCTGCATCCGGACAACTCGCACTTCTCTTAAAACATTCCGGGCGGCATCGAACACATCCTTTTCCGTGGAGAAATGGTGCTCGCGGATATTATAGCCCAACAGGCGGAACATAAACACCATGAAGGTCCGCTCAATCGGGACGCCATATACCACCTGGCCGCCAGGTTTGAGGACGCGGTTAATTTCATTGAAAGCCTGCATCTGCTCGGAAGGTTTTAGATGTTCAAGAATGCTAATCAGCAAAACAGTATCGAAGTAATTATCTTCATACGGCATAGATAATACACTGCCGTTTCGCAAATTCGTTCGGATATTTTTTTTATTAAATAAATCCGAAACCTGCTCGACAGATGCATTGAGGTCCAGCCCGTGAATTTCTTCGTACATTTCGCTGAGATTGAGAAATGTAATACCGGAGCCGAAACCCACCTCCAAAACACGCCGGCCACCCGTGCATTCGGCAAGGCATAATTCAATCCGCCGTCGATACATCCTGCCTAAAACAGGCCAAAAATAGAACCGCAACGGGTCATCGCGATCCACACCGACATACTCGTTATGGGGTAGCAGACTGAGCATGGTTGAAGGAGTTTCTCCCGGCGTATTCATTATTCTAACGGACTTTCCCCAGCCACTTGATTTTCTTAAATGCTATCCAGCTCATTTTAAGCAGTAACCAGCCGTGTCTGAACCGGCTGATATTGGTTTGACCGTAGGCCCTTGCACGATAAGTCACCGGCACTTCCACAACTTTAAGGTTCTGCTTAATTGCTCCGAATATCAGGTCGAAATCGCCGAAGGGGTCGAAATCGCCGAAGTAAGAACGGTTGGCTACTATCAGCTCATAATCTTTTTTAAGAATCATTTTCGTGCCGCAAAGCGTGTCCTTGAATCTCTGCCCCAGCAGCCAGCTAAACAGCATTCCGAAGAATTTGTTTCCTAAAAGATTGAGAAAACGCATAGCCTCTTTTTCCATCGGATAGACAAGCCGGGAGCCGTTGATAAATTCGCCTTTGCCGTCGCGAAGCGCCGCGAAAAACTTCGACAAATCTTCGGGGGGAGCGGTCAGGTCCGCATCCTGAATAACCAGCACATCCCCTTCGGCCGCGGCAAAACCCTTTCTCACTGCATCTCCTTTACCCACGCCGTCGCCCTGATGAATTAAACGAATTTTACGCTGCGGATATTTCTCTATCTGGCGCTCTATTTCCTCAGCAGTACCATCGGTGCTGTTGCCGTCAACGAAGATAATCTCCGTTTCCCGGCCCATCTGCGGAATTCGTGTCACCGCTTCTTCGATATTGCCACGCTCATTTCTGCAGGGCACGACGACCGAGACGGACAAATCCTCATCAGTCGCAGATGCGGCTGTCGGGCGGGCTATTACAAGATAGACTAAATTGAATAAACGAAAACCCGGCAATAAAGACAGAAAATAATTGCATAAAATCGTCAGAGGCGGGACACGCTTCGGCATCATCAGATACGAAGTCGTGCGGATTACATCGAAATTACTTAACTTGAGCAGATTTACAATATCGTCCGTGGCAAGCCAGTTCTGATACGAATAAGGCCGGCGAATTCCAAAAAGAGAACCTAAAGTCAGGACCCCCTCCCAGAGATAATTATAATAGGTTATTACTATCCGGGTATTGTCATTTGTTAGAGGGCGAATACGTTCGAGCACCTGCTGAATGTCACGCCAGCGACCGAGCGAATTGCTAATTAAAATATAGTCGAACTTTTCGTCAATCTGCAAATTGTGCGGGTCCATTGCGTAAAAGTTAAGGTGGCCGAAACGCTTTTTAGCTAATTCAATCAACTCCTGATTATCATCGATCCCGACGCCGTAAGCCGGTTTAACCGCAGCAAGAAGGTCGCCGCATTCGCAACCGATATGTAAAACCCTGCTGTTCGGGCGAACCACAAATTTGTAGATCCTGTCCAGCCAGTTATAATAATAAGAGTTGCGTCTCCGCCAGGACGGCATTAAATTCCCTGCCGAATTCTGCGTCTCGCCGTTGCAGGTACCGCTCTGTTTTTGGTTTTCATCTGTCATTATTTTTTCCTGTTACCAACCAGAAGCTTGAGAATACCGTCGGTATCGGGCCTTTCAATAACGCCTTTTTCGGTAATAATAGCGGCGATATCGCACGCCTCTGTGACATCGAATGCCGGATTGCAGACCTTAACATCCTCCGGAGCAATCCGTGTATCGGCAAATGTAATCACTTCCCCGGCATCTCTCTGCTCGATCGGAATTTCGGCTCCGCTTTTTATGCTCAAATCGAACGTACTCGAGGGAGCTGCAATATAGAACGGCACTTTATGCTCCCTTGCAAGTATGCTCAGACTGTAAGTTCCGATTTTGTTCGCCGTGTCACCGTTGGCGGCGATTCGGTCCGCTCCCGTTATTACCGCGTTTATTTTGCCCTGTTTCATAAGCCAGCCGGCCATATTATCACATATAACAGTCACGTCAATACCGGCCTGTTTCAATTCCCATGCCGTCAATCGTGCGCCCTGTAACAATGGTCGTGTCTCATCCACATAAACTTCGAACTTCTTTTTGTTTTTATGTGCCTCGAACAATACCGATAAAGCCGTCCCCTGACCGGCGGTTGCAAGCGCCCCGGCGTTGCAATGTGTCAAAATGCCGTCGCCTTGTTCGATAAATCTCTGGCCGTTTTCCCCGATACGCCGGCACATATCAATATCTTCCCGGCAAATAGCGTTCGCCTCGTCAAGAACCACATCGCGCAAATCCCGCAGTTTCGCATCAGGCCGGGCTGCAACAAATTGCTCAGCCTTCTCCCTGACTCTCTGTAACGCCCAGAAAAGATTTACCGCCGTAGGGCGAGATGAGGCCAAATACTCCGCGGAGCGGTTCAGCTTTTTTAATCCATGTTCCAAACTTTCGGAGCTATCCAACTTTTGTATTGCAAGCACAAGTCCGTATGCGGCGGCAACGCCTATGGCCGGCGCACCGCGAACGGCAAGAGTCCTTATCGCCTCGAAAAGAGACTCGATATCTCTGCACTGCAACTTGACAAAGTCAGCCGGTAATCGCCGCTGATCTACAATTTCCAAAAAACCGTCAACCTCACCAATCCATTTCAGTGATTGTACTATCATTATTTACATTTCAGGAATCGAATTCTAATACAGCCGGTTACAATACGCCCGGCATTGAAAATCAGGAATAGATTTTTCCCTCTCTGTAATCCTGCCATGCAGGCTCGAACGCCTTCCTGTCGGTCGGGGCCGGTCGCAGTTCGATAATATTGCTTTTGAACAAATCCGGCGAGTTCTCATCGTACTCTATCTGCAGGACAGAGCTTCGTAACGATTCGTTCTCAGGTTTGAATTTCAAAGGCTCATTCGTAGCTTTATCAATTACATCAGAATGTATCTGGACGCCGTCCTGTGTCAGGACCAGGTGCGAGCCACGCGAACCGCTGCCCTGTTTGAGCAATTCGACAACGGCCTTTAGATAGGCGACACTGGCCAGGGCCAGATGTCCCGCCTGAACGGCCATGATTAATTCTTTGGGATTTTTAGAATTAAAGCCTTTTTCCTGTATGCTTTTGTAAAGCTCGAGAGCTTCCTTCAAGGCCTTTTGCGCATCATTCAACTCTCTTATGTGTCCGGCCGAGGCGGTCATACGGCTTCGTATGTCTTCAAGTACTTCTTTGGGTTTCAAACCGGCTTCGACTGTAAACTTATCCAAACCGGTGACAACGGCGCTAATCTGCCCGTCAATTTCGGATTGTTTGTCCGAATAATCCGGCATGTCACAACCATAGGCATTAACGATATATTCGGCCGCCCTGAGTCCGCCGGTCTGACCGGCGTTAAGGGCCGAACCGCCCGGTCTTTTAACGCCGTGAGTACCGGCCATCTCACCGATAATAAAAGTATGGGCTATATTGGATTGCCACCATCTATCGACGGCGAAACCGCCGTTGTTATGCTGGGCACAGACGGCAATTTCAAGCGGCTCGGAATACAAATCGATACCGTTTTCCTTATATATCTCGATGGCGGGAGTATTCATGTGCGCCAATCGTTCGATAGGAGTTTTTTGCAGTGCACCGGCTTTCTGCAGATACTCTTTGGCTTCCGGTTCGAGCGCATCGATATCAAATTCATCCATAGAATTATTGCCGATCGGATTTTTCAGAAAATCCATATAGACACGGCGGCCTTTCTGGGTTTCGTTGAAAACAAGGACATCAATCAGCGACGATTTCAGATTCTCGATACGCTGCGGATCGAAGGGCCATTGATAGCCTTTTAGAAAAATGTTCGTCGCCATCTTGCTCATGGACGGGAAAAAGTCCGTCAGAAATTCCCTCTCATCTTTGCCCCTGGCACTGGTACTGTAAATACGCGGTAACGCCTGCATATAGGTCCCGGAGACGTTCCACCGGAATTTTATACTCGCCAGGCCGAACTGCGACTCGGTCAGATTGGCGCCAATCAGGCCCGCTTTCAAGGCCAGGCCGTGGATTCCGAGCTGGCCGTTCGGGTAAACCGTTGTTTTGAATAATTCACCCGGACCGCCTGCCGCAAAGACAATATTCGCACCCAGAAAAACATTTACAGCCTGATTCGATTTGCCGATTTTTTTCTTATCGACGGTGACAATCCCGGCTATGCGTTTATCCCCTCCGGAGCCGACTGTTATTAAATGTGCGGCTTCCTGTTTGTCGTGAATCTTAACGCCGTATTTTTTTAGCTGTTTCTGCAGGCATTCGCTCATAAACCTGCTCGTTTTGGGACCGGCCGAAGTGGCTCGTTCGTATGGGTCGTGGTCTGTCTTGTAGCCGATGAAGGTGCCCGAAGAATCCGTCGGAAACGGGACGCCGGCCT
>CAZMZR010000037.1:3764-5005 GCA_964570855.1 uncultured Pirellulales bacterium | reverse complement strand
GTCTTGTAGCCGATGAAGGTGCCCGAAGAATCCGTCGGAAACGGGACGCCGGCCTGAACCAAATGATAGAATTCGCGAAGCGAGCCGATCGCTTCGATAAGGGCCGAATCGCCGTGACAGCACCCCGCCGCAGTCAGAGATTTTGCAAATTCTTCGGCGCTGTCGGCAACATCCGGACTGGTGCCGATTTTGTAATATGTCTGCTTGTCCGAGCCGCTCATGCGCGATGCACCCAGCCCCAGACCCGCAGTGACAACGGCGATTCTTTCCTTCGGATTTTTGACGCCCTTTTGTTCCATAAAATCGCACAGATGCACGGCACAGTTCATTCCCGCCGCTCCGGCGCCGACAATTACAGTATTATAACGATAAATATTAACAATCTGATTAGCTATCTGTCTTGTATCCATAATTTTTCTCCAATGTACCTATAAGTAAAGAAAATGCCTAAAGTTAAAAGTGTCTAAAATGCCTAAAGTTCAAATTATAACTTTAGCTCACTTAAGTTCACTTTAGTCACTTTAATTTACTTTCAGATTGAAATTTCTGCCGGTCGCCTGGCTTATTTGTTCGACTGTGGCTTCGGCAAAATCTATTTCGAGATATTTGTCCGCTCGAAGCCTGTCTATCATATGCTTGATGATGGTTAATTCCTTCGCCAAAAGCTCGTAATCCTGCTCATCGACGATTTTTTTCATCGTAGCTTTTTCAATCATACTGAACGAACCGCCCAGAACCAGAACACCCGCATCGATATACTCCGGGATATTTTCCGCATTGGTCCCGCCGGTCGGTACTAAGCTGATGGTTTTGTGTATGGCCGGGTCTATTGCCTTGACAAACGCCGGGCCGCCGAGCTGTTTGGCAGGGAATACCTTACAAAGGTTAGCACCTTTTGAAAACTGGCTTACCACTTCGGTGGCGGTTCCGCATCCCGGTATAATCGGAAGCCGCCCGGCGTATTTTTTATAACCGGCGTCACTGAAATTGACCGCGGAGACAAGATAGCACGCACCGGCATCCACAACCCTCTCAACCGAGGGCAGCGGGTCTTGCGGATTGGCTTTGTTATAAATATCGAGCATATCGGGCCAGTCAATCAGGCTCGCCGTCCCCGCCGCGAAATCGGGCAGCTCTTTACGCAGGCGCGACAGCTTTTCCAGAGGCTGATTTATCCGGCAGGTCACTTCCATATTATTCACACCCGCCTTGATAAGAGCTTCGGCGGTCCTGACGATATC
>CAZMZR010000037.1:0-3664 GCA_964570855.1 uncultured Pirellulales bacterium | reverse complement strand
CTTCTAAAATGAAAACCGCCATCGACATTAATGACCTGTCCCGTCGAAAAATCAAGCCTGCCTTCGGCGACAGCACCGACAGCTTTGCCGATGTCTTCCGGTTGGCCCCAACGCTTGGTAGGAGTCAGGCCTTCGGCTATCAGCTTATCGTATTTATCCTTAACCACGCTGGTCATGTCGGTTGCGATGATCCCGGGTCTGATTTCAAATACTCCAATGCCGTACTCGGCCAACCTGTCCGCGTACAGCATAGTCATCATACTAACACCCGCCTTGCTGACGCAATACTCGCCCCGTCCCGGCGAGCTGGTATAGGCCGACATTGAACTTGTATTTACAATCCGAAACGCGCGCTCGGGATGCTCCTTCTGCTGCTCGATCATCCAGTTAGCCACCTGCTGAGTCAAAAAGTACGGCCCCTTGAGATTTATTCGCAGCACCCTGTCGAAGCTCTCTTCGGTCGCTTCGAGAAGATCGAGCCTTTTCAAAGGGGCGACGCCGGCGTTATTTACCAGCATATCGCATCTGCCGAATTTGCTTTTGGCCAGACTTACAAGACCGTCACGGTCCTTTGCGCTGCTGACATCGCCTCTTAGAATCTCGCATTTTGCTCCGAGGTCCTGAATTTCTTTTTGTGCTTGCCGGGCTCTGGAATCATCCGGCTTGCCGGCGGCGTCAAAGTCAAAATAGTTCACTACAAGGTCGAAGCCGAGCGAAGCCAGCTCCATCGCAATGCCTTTTCCAATGCCGCGACTTGCCCCTGTTACAATTGCTACCTGTCTTTCTTTCATTCTCAAAATCCTCTATATAAAAATAACAAAGTCTATCGCTTCATATAATCATCAATTTCTCCGGCTGCCTTCATACCGTCTGCAACGGCCGCCACAACGGTCGCCGCTCCTCCGACAAGGTCACCGCCTGCAAAAACTCCGGGCAGAGAAGTTTGTAATGTCCCCTGCTTTGTTTTAATAAGTCCCTTTGCCAGCTCCACACCCGGCAGAATTTTGCCAAGCTCCTCCGGCGATTTCTGGCCTATCGCCTCGACGACAATATCCATATCAAGCTCGTATGCGCTCGATTCGATGTTTTCCGGTCTGCGTCGGCCCGAAGCGTCCGGATCCGCGAGTCTGGTCGGGCAAACGGTAATCGATTTTAATTTGCCGTTCGAGCGATTGAATTTGAGCGGCTGGGTCAATATCAAAAAATGAACGCCTTCCTTCATCGCCGTATCGCGCTCGGCGCCCCAGGCCGGCATTTCCTGAAACGAACGGCGATATATCAGGTAAACATCTTTGGCGCCCAGACGTTTGGCCGTCACTACCACATCCATAGCTGTATTACCGCCGCCTATCGCAGCGACAGATTTGCCGCCCAGGTCCAGTCTGCCCGGTCCTCTGGCCTCCGAAAGAAAATCCATCGCATTCCACAAGCCATCGATTTCCTCATTTTTATCACTGATCCCGACGGCTTTCGGCAGGCCGAGACCTATAAAGACAGCGTCGAATTTTTCTTTTATTATATTATCAAGATTGAATTTTTCGCTTAACTCGGTGCCCAGACGCAAAACCATACGATCCTCGGGGACATCGGCAAAAACTGCCGCAATTTCGTTCTTGAGCGAATTGCTTTGCCTATCCTGCGGGATAACCGATTCGACCATTCCACCTAATTCGGTGCTCTTATCGAATATTGTCACGGTATGTCCGGCTTCGAGCAATTTAGCGGCACAGGCCAATCCTGCGGGACCGGCCCCGACAACGGCTATTTTTTTGCCGGTCGATTTTTCGGGTATTCGCAGCCTCGACCAGCCGCCCTTATTGGCCTTCTCCGCCAGATACCTTTGTATATCGGCGATCGGTAACGGCCCGTCTCCTATGAAGCTCTGCAAACAATTACCCTCGCACTGGTGTTCGACCGGACAGAGCCAGGCACAGACTTCGGGAAATATATTCGATTCCCTTATTACTTCGTACGCCGCTTTTTCCTCTCCATCCAGGAACAAGCTGATAAATTTCGGTATCTTTATACCGGCCGGACATGCCAACTGACATGTCGGCTCCTGACACTTGCGACAGTCGGAGGCAAGGCGGACGAGGTTGTCCCTGTCACTCATTCTGCCGTGCTCGAATATCGGCCCATATACCTTATTGTCCCGAACAACACAGCCCGCCATACCGGCATCACGCATTATCTGCGTGCATGCGCTGCAGCCCACACAGACTTTTTCCGGGAACATTTTGCCTTTGGTAATAATATCTTTTGCAAAATCAGGATATGCAAACGACATTCGACCGCCGCCTACAAGACTGACAAGCCCCTTCGATTTATTCGCAGCCCCCACATTTGCCATCAGGGTCCGCAGCCAACTATAACCGGTCCCCACGAAAGCAATATCGCCGAACTGTTTTTGTATTTTGCCGGTAATTTTGACTAATCTGGCTACACCCGCCAGCGGATGCTCCGGCTCTTCGTATCCACCGACTATAGGATCGTTGAAAGGTCTTCCCACATGCGGATTGTAATAAGGATTTGCTATGGTGATATTAATCAGTTTGACACCTTTTTTCTGCAAAAGACCGATGAGTTTTACCGGCTCTGTCAAATCCGGTTTTGTGTAATCATCCTTATCGACACTCCAGCCGAATGGATACGGTATGGCATCGTACAGGCCGAGCCTTGTAACGACGGGCTTATCCTCGCCAAGCTCACTATGAATCTTATCGACCACCTCTAAGAGGAACCTGGTTCGATTCTCGAATGAACCACCGTATTTGCCGTCCCTTTCGTAACAGGACAATAGCTCGTTGATAAGATAACCGTGACATGCTTTTACATCCACAGCATCAAAGCCAACCTCAAAAGCGATCCTGGCTGCTTCGACGTAGTTATCCTGCAACATATCAAGGTACTCATCCGTTACAAGGGGCCAGTCATCCGGTATTCTGCTCTTTCTGTTCGGATCCGGTTTCTGCTGCGGTATAAGAGGGTCGCGGTAGGGATCCCGACGGGGTATTATTGGAAGCGCGACGCCTTCCGGCTTGCTATACCTACCTGAGTGAGTAAGCTGCATAACAATTACAGGCTTGTGACCCGTTCCCATGCTCTCTGCTGCAACCTTCCGCATCCGCCGGGCCATTTGTGCAAAGCTCTCTTTACTCTTGTCGTTGAGCCACAACTGCCTCGGATTGGCCCTGCCCTCCGGGACAACCGCCGTAGCTTCGCCCCAGAGCAAACCGGCGCCGCCGGCGGCGAATCTTTCATATCGACGAACCGTTAATTTCCCGGGCCTGCCCTGTGAATCGCCGTCACAGCCTTCCATAGGATGAACAGCCAGCGAATTCGGTATAACAAGTCTGCCGGCCTTTACAGGTTCGGCCAGGATGGAAATATCCTCCGTCGCCTCAATAGAAACACCAAGTTTTTTGCCAAGCTGCCTTAAATCTTCAATATTTCCCAATTGAAATTCCCACATTGTCTTTGTCCTTTTGTTTACGAGTTGTTTATCAAAGTCAATTACTCAGACTGACCGATTCGATTTGCCATACCTGTGAAAGCAGTCCCATTGGGGACACCTTACGGCGGTATCCAGAAGAGATTTCAATGATCTGGATTCCCGCTTGCGCGGGAATGACATAATTGGTTATGTTATTAAAAAAATAATTAG